>JBGAMJ010000064.1:0-28803 GCA_044223035.1 Piscinibacter sp. | reverse complement strand
TGCCGGCCGCGGCATGGGCGCAGCCTTCGACGCGCAACATCCGCATCGGCATCCTGTTCGGCGATGGGCCGTTGCCCCACGAGGAAACGGCCCTGCGCGAAGGCCTGCGCGAACTGGGGTATGCCGAGGGCCGCAACCTGGTCATCGAGCGGCGCTACGCCGAAGGCCGGGTGCAGCTCGTCCCGGGCTACGCACGCGAGCTGGCGGCGATGAATCTCGATGCGGTGATCTCCACCTGCACGCCCACCACACGCGTGGCGATGCAGGCTTTCGGTTCGACGCCCGCCTCGACGCCGATCATCATGGCGGCGGTCGCCGATCCCGTGGGACAGCAGTTGATCGCAAGCCTGGCCAGGCCCGGCGCCAACGTCACCGGTCTTGCCAGCCAGGCCGAGGACATCGTGCCCAAGATGCTGGAGCTGCTCGGCCAGGTCCTGCCGAAGGCGCCCACGGTGGCGGTGCTGGTCGACAGCGGCAGCGCCGTGCACCCGCGCATGTGGCGCGCACTGGGGCCGATCGCGCAACGCCTGAACATCCAGCTGGTGAAGGTCGAGGCCGGGCGCAAGCCCAGCGACGGGACGCTGCCTGACGCCTTCGACGCCGCCGTGGCGCAGCGCGCTGCAGGCATGCTGGTGCTGCCGGACGAGCCCTACTTCGTCGCGCGTCGCGCCGACATCGCCGCGCTGGCAGCCCGGCACCGCCTCGCTGCGATCTACGGCCTGCGCGAGTACGTGGACGAAGGTGGCTTGATGAGCTACGGCGAGAACATGCGCACCGTCTTCCGGGACGTGGCGACCTACGTCGCCAGGGTCGCCGGCGGAGCCAGGCCGGGCGACCTGCCCGTCAGCCAACCGACGCGGTTCGACCTGGTGGTGAACCTCGGGGTCGCCAGGGCGCTGGGCGTCTCGGTGCCGCAGACGCTGCTGCTGAGCGCCACGGAAGTGGTCCGATAGCTCACTCCGCTTCGGCCGCTACCGAAGCATCGCGGCGCGCGTGCGGCTGACACTGCGGCATCCCACGGAGACACGCCCATGCCGCTCACCTGCTTCATCCGCTACGAGATCGACCCGTTCCAGCGCGACGCCTTCCGCCGCTACGCCGAGGCCTGGCACGCCATCATCCCGCGCCTCGCAGCACCCGAGGGCGGCGCGCTCGTCGGCTACTTCCTGCCGCACGAAGGCAGCAACACCGAGGCCTGGGGGCTGATCACGTTCCCCACGCTGGCCGCCTACGAGCGCTACCGCGCAAGCCTGAAGCGCGACCCGGCGGCAGTGGCGAACTTCGCCTACTCGCAGAACGAGCGCTTCATCCGCCGGGAGCAGCGCACGTTCACCGAGAACGTCGCCGTCTGACCCGCCGCCGGTGGACCACGCCCGATGCCGCGCTACGAACCGCGCCTCGCCCGCCTCGCCGCGCTGATCGCCGACCCGGCGCGCTCGCGCATGCTGGCCTACCTGCTCGACGGCCACCGTGCCAGCGCCGGCGAGCTCGCCACGGCGGCCTCGGTGGCGCCGTCCACTGCCAGCGGGCACCTGGCGCGGCTCGCCGAGGCGGGGCTGGTGGCGATCGAGACGCGCGGTCGCCACCGCTACGTGCGGCTGGCCGACGCCGACGTGGCGCACGCGCTCGAGGCACTTGCGATGGTGGCCGAGCGCGGCACCCACGAGCGGTTGTGGAACTCGCCGGCACGCGCCGCGCTGCGCGAGGCGCGCTGCTGCTACGGGCATCTCGCTGGTCGGCTGGGCGTCGGCCTGATGGAGGCGCTGCAGCGAGAAGGCCGCACGACGGTGGCCGACGACGGCGGCCTCGCGCTGACGGATGCCGGTCGCGCGTGGCTGCAGGCGCTGGGCGTCGAGCCTGACTCGCTGCCGCCGCGTACCGCGCGGCGCCGCTGGGCCTACCCGTGCCTGGACTGGTCGGAGCGCCGCGATCACCTCGCCGGGGCGTTGGCCACGTGGCTGCTGGACCACTTCATCTCGCAAGACTGGTTGCGCCCGCAGCCCGGCGGACGCGAGGGCCGCAACCGCGCGCTGACGCTCACGCACGCGGGCCAGCGCACGCTGCTGCCGCTGCTGCAGGCCTGACGGGCCACATCCCCCCTCTTTCGGGGGGGCATGGCCGGATCGGCGGCCGGGATGCGTCTAGACCGGCATCCCACAGCCGAGCCGAAGGAGCCCGCCATGCCCATCTCCCTGGATGCTGCCCACTGGCGCCAGCGGCTGCGCCGTGCCACCGCGGCGACGCTGCTCGTCGCGATCTCCTGCATCGGCAGCCCGGCGGCGGCCACCGAAGGCGTCTACTCCGTCGACAGCTGGATCGCCATCGTCGCCCACGCGCAGAGGGTCTACCCGGCGCTGTTCCCCGGCACGCCCACCGAACAGCCCTTCGGCGACGGCCGCAGCTACCGCTACAGCAGCGGCAACACCATCGGCTTCCAGGGCGACCAGATCTACCTCGCAGGCCCGGTGGTGGGCAGCAGCGCGATGACGCCGTTCCAGACGATGGACACCTTCTGCACCAGCACCCCCGCGGCCTGCGGCGTGACGCTGCGCCGAACGGTGACCTGGCAGAACCTCGAGCGCGAGTACTTCGTCTACGTGCCCTGGAAAGTGCAGAAGAGCGCCGCCCGGGTGCCCGCCGTGATGCTGGTCCACGGCAGCGGCGGGCACGGGCGCGTGCCGCTGAACGAGTGGGGTTGGAAGTCGGTGGCCGACCGCGAGGGCCTGCTGCTGGCCGCGCCCAGCGCGCTGACGCATTGCTACCTGGAGGACAAGAACGGCAACGGCACCTTCGAACTGCAGGCCGAGTACGAGCTGCTGGCCAAGTGGGCCAGCGGCCCGATGGGCCAGCCCGTCCGCCCGCTGTGCACGGCCGCGCAGCTCGACGCGCTGGTCCAGGCGAACCGCATCACCGCGGCCGAGCGCGCCGCAGCCGACCACCCGCTGACCGACGACATCGGCGGCCTCCGCCAACTGGCGCGCATCCTGGCCACCGACTGGAACGCCGATGCGAAACGCCTGTACGTCTCGGGCTTCTCCAACGGCGGCGAGATGGCGTTCCGCATGGCCGCCGAGGCCTCGGACCTGTTCGCTGCGGTGGCCTCCGCCGCCGGAGTGGTGCTGCAGAGCGAGACCACATGGCCGGTGACGCCGCGGCCGCTGTCGATGGTCTACTCGATCGGCTCGCTGAACCTGCGCGGCCAGCCGGTCTCGACGACCCAGGACGTGATGGCCACCAACAGCGACCTGGCGTCGCGCACCGCGGCTTTCCTCGCGATCCTGGGCCTCTCGGACGTGCACACCTTCGCCAACATGCAGATCGCCGGTTTCGACACCGGCGTCTACGTCTACCGCACCAGCACGCGGCCCGTGCCGGGCGGCAACACGCTGTACGTGGGCGTGATGGCGAATCTGGAGCACGAGTACCCGACGACGCTGCCCGAGACCCTGTGGGGCTTCTTCCGCACCCAGGTGCTGCCCTGACGCCACCCCGGCGCGGACCCCGATGACGCCTGCGAGGTTGTCAGGCGTAGGTCAACGCACGCGCCTTGCCGCGGAACACGCGGTAGGCGAACACCGTGTAGCCCGCGATCGCCGGCACCGTGATCGCGCATCCGATCGCGATGACCACCAGCGATTCGGTCGCGCTCGCCGCCTGCCACACCGTCAGACGGTCGATCACCACGTACGGGAACAGGCTGTAGGCCAGCCCGACGGCGCCGAACACGAACACCGCCATCGTGCAGGTGAACGGCATCCACGCCAGCCGGTCGAGTACCAGCCTCGAGTTCAGCACCGCGCGCCCTGCCACCAGCGCGGCCAGCGTGACGAGGGGGATCGGCAGCAGCACGATGAACTCCGGCATCGAGAACCAGCGTGCGCGCACGGTCTCGCTCACCACCGGCGTGGCCAGTGACACCAGGCCCATGCCCACCACCACCGGCGGCCAGGCGATCCTGGCCCAGCGCACCGCGTGCTGCTGCAGCTCGCCCTCGGTCTTCAGCACCAGCCAGCCGGCGCCCAGCAGCACGTAGGCCGCCGGCAGCAGCGCCGCGATGGCGGCCGCGAACAGCGTCGGCCCCCAGCCGTCCTGCAGGCCGGTGATGTAGCGGCCGAGCATCCAGCCCTGCGCCACCGCGGCGATCGTGCTGCCGGCGAAGAAGGCGCGGTTCCACAGCGGCTTCCACTCGTCCTGCGCCTTCACGCGGAAGTCGAAGGCCACGCCGCGCAGCACCAGGCCCACGAGCATCAGCGCCACCGGCAGGTACAGCGCCTGCAGCACCATGCCGTGCGCCTTGGGGAACGCGATCAGCAGGATGCCGACGCCGAGCACCAGCCAGGTCTCGTTGGCGTCCCAGAACGGACCGATGCTGGCGACCAGCGTGTCCTGCTGCGCCGGCGTGGCACGCGGCATCAGCATGCCGACGCCGAGGTCGTAGCCGTCCAGCACCACGTAGGCCAGCATCGCCACGCCCATCAGCGCGAGGAAGACGACGGGCAGCGCCTGGTCGAGCGTCATGGCCGCGCCTCCACGGCGGCGCCCGGGAGCCTGGGCACCGGTTCCGCCCTGGCCGGCTTTTCGGCCAGGTGGCGGATCACCGCCACGTAGGCCACCAGCAGCGCCAGGTACAGCGTGCAGTAGAGCGCCAGCGTGAACGCGATGTGGCCCGGCGGCTGCGCCGAGGCCACCTCCGCCGTGCGCAGCAGGCCGTGGACGATGTAGGGCTGGCGGCCGATCTCGGTGACGTACCAGCCGGCCACGGTGGCCACCCAGCCGCTGAACGCCATGCCCGACAGCACCCACAGCAGCGGCCGGGGCAGCCGCTCGGCCACCCAGCCGCGACGGCGGTACAGCCACAGCCCGGCCCAGCTCACCACCAGCATCGCCAGGCCGGTGCCGACCATGATGCGAAAGCCCCAGAACAGCGGCGCCACCGGCGGGTGCGAGCCCTGGAACTCGTCCAGGCCCCGGATCTCGCCCTGCGCGTCGTGGCGCAGGATCCAGCTCGCGCCGTTCGGGATGCCGATGGCGTAGCGGTTCTCGCGCGCCTGTCCGTCGGGCACGGCGAACAGCAGCAGCGGCACGACGCGCTCGGTCTTCCACACGCCTTCGATGGCGGCGATCTTGGCCGGCTGGTGCTCCAGCGTGTTCAGCCCGTGCAGGTCGCCGGCCAGGATCTGCAGGGGGATCAGCACCGCACCCAGTGTGAGCCCGAAGCGCAGCGACTTCGGCGTCGCCGGCCCCGTGGTGCCGCGCAGCACCTGCCAGGCGCTGACGCCGGCCACCAGGAAGGCCACCGTCAAGCCGCTGGCCAGCAGCACGTGCACCAGCCGGTACGGGAAACTGGGGTTGAACACCACCTGCAGCCAGCTGGTGACGAAGAACTCGCCGTCGCGCAGTTCCACGCCCGCCGGCGTCTGCATCCACGAGTTCAGGGCCAGGATCCAGAACGCGCTCATCGTCGTGCCGAAGGCGACGAGGAAGGTGGCCGCCAGGTGCACCCGTTCGCTGACGCGGCCATGGCCGAACAGCATCACGCCCAGGAAGGTGGCCTCGAGGAAGAAGGCTGTCAGCACCTCGTAGCCCAGCAGCGGCCCGGCGACATTGCCGGCGCGCTCCATGAAGCCCGGCCAGTTGGTGCCGAACTGGAAGCTCATCACGATGCCGCTGACGACGCCCAGCGCGAAGCTGAGCGCGAACACCGGCGTCCAGAAGCGGTAGGCCGCCAGCCACGCGTCGTCACGCGTCCTGAGCCAGCGCAGGCGGAAGAACAGCAGCGCCCAACCGAGGGCGATGGTGATCGTCGGGAAGAGGATGTGGAAGGTGATGTTGGCGGCGAACTGGATGCGCGCGAGCAGCAGGGCGTCCATGTCAGCTCCGGCCCCCGGCCACGATCTTGAGCTTGTCCTTCAGCTCGAGCAGTCGCTGCACCTTGGCGCCCATCCTCATCAACTGCGCCAGCGTGGCGGCGTCCAGGCGCTGCACGTCATCGAACCAGGTCGTCATCAGCTCGATGAGGTCGTGCATCCCCTTCATGCGGCCCTGCGCGTGGCGATCTTCCGCGGTGGTGGGCTCCTCGAGCAGCGCATTGCGCAGCATCGACAGCGTGGGCTCGATCTCGCGCCGCCGGCGCTCCTCGGCCAGCGTGCGGAAGACCTGCCAGGCGTCGGCCGGCGCCTCGAAGTACTCGCGCCGGTCGCCGGGCTGGTGGCGCAGCGACACCAGGCGCCAGGCCTGCAGTTCCTTCAACCCCATGCTGACGTTGCCGCGGCTGAAGTCCAGCGCCGTGGCGATCTCCTCGGCGTGGATCGGCCGTTCGGAGACGTAGATCAACGCGTAGATCTGGCCGACCGTGCGGTTGATGCCCCAGCGGCTGCCCATCTCGCCGAAGTGGGCGACGAAGGCACGGACGAGAGGCGACAGGTTCTGCATGCCGCGACTGTGTCTGAACTTTCAGGATTTCGTGAAAGTTCAGGAGAAGGCCCCGCGGCACTCAGGGATGACACGGCGGTCCCGATGCGCCGCGGTCGCCGAGCGCCGGCGGCGGCCACAATGCGCCGCATGCACCCCGGCGCCGACCCCGATGACGCCTCTGCGGTTCCGCCGGACGGCGTCGACACGCATTTCGCCGCCTGCTACCAGCAACTGCGCCGCATGGCGCGCTCACGGCTGCGCGACAGCGGCGGCGACGTGGTGCTCGACACCACGGCACTCGTGCACGAGAGCTGGCTCAAGCTCAGCGGCAGCGCCGGCGCCCAGGTGTTCCCCGACCGCGCGCACTTCCTCGCCTATGCCGGCCGGGCGATGCGCTCGATCATCGTCGACATGGTGCGGCGACGGCAGGCCGACCGCCGCGGCAACGACGCCACCCACCTGACGCTGACCAGCGCCGGCGCCGAGAACCTCGCGCTGCCCGGTGACGAGGACGTGGTGCTGCGCGTGCACGACGCGCTGGAGCAGCTGGCCCGCCTGGACCCACGCATGGCGCAGGTGGTGGAGATGAAGTACTACGCCGGCATGACCGAGGCCGAGATCGGCGAGGCCCTGGGCGTGACCGACCGCACCGTGCGGCGCGACTGGGAGCAGGCGCGGCTGATGCTGTCGGCCGCGCTCGGATGACGCGGGGCGCATCGCGCTGCGCCGCCACGGCCGGGCACCATGGCCGCTGACGGCTTCTTCGACCTCGACGCCGCGCAGTGGCAACGGCTGCGCCAACTGCTCGACCAGGGCCTGGAGCTGCCCGCAGCCGCCCGCGCCGCGTGGCTGGAAGCGCTCGACGACGGCTGCGGCGGCCGGCTGAAGCCGCGCCTGGCATCGATGCTGGCCCGCGCGACGGATCCCGCCGCAGCCGTGCAGCGCAGCCTGGACTCGGGCCCGCGGCTGGCGGGCGACCCGCACGACACCGTGCCCGCCGGCACCCTCGACATCGCCCGGCCGAGTCGGCCCGTACCGGCTGCTGCGCGTGCTGGGCCGCGGCGGCATGGCCACCGTCTGGCTGGCCGAGCGCACCGACATGCTGCAGGGCCGCCAGGTGGCGTTGAAGCTGCCGCGTGGCGCGTGGCCGCGCGAGGGCCTGGCCGAGCGTCTGGCGCGCGAGCGCGAGATCCTGGCCACGCTGGAACACCCGCATATCGCGCGCCTGTACGACGCCGGCGTCGACGAGCAGGGCAACCCGTGGCTGGCGATCGAGTACGTCGACGGCGTGCGGCTGGACCAGCACTTCCACGAGCGCGACCTCGGCCTGCGCGACCGCGTGCGCGTGATGCTGCAGGTGTGCGATGCCGTGGCCTACGCGCATGCCCGGCTGATCGTGCACCGCGACCTCAAGCCCGCCAACATCCTGATCGACCGCCAGGGGCAGGTGAAGCTGCTGGACTTCGGCATCGCGCGGCTGCTGGAAGGCGAAGCCGCGGCCGGCGGCGAACCGGCGCTGGCCAACGACACCGCAATGACGCCCACCTACGCCGCCCCCGAGCAGCTTCGCGGCGAGCCGCTGGGCACCGCGGTGGACGTGTACGCGATCGGGCTGCTGCTGTTCGAGCTGCTGGCCGGGCGGCGGCCGTTCGAGCACCGCGGCGGAGGATTCACCGTCGACTCCGCCGCACTCGATGCCGCAGCGCCGCGCGCCAGCGAGGTCGCCATCGACCCACGGGCCGCGCGGGCCCTGCGTGGCGACCTCGACGGCATCCTCGCCAAGGCGCTGCAGCCGCGCCCCGCCGACCGCTACCTCACGGTGGCCGCGCTCGCCGACGACCTGCGCCGCCACCTCGCCGACGAGCCGCTGGCGGGCCTGCCGCAGGGCCGCCTGCTGCGCTGGCGCAAGTTCGTCCGTCGCCACCGGCCGGTGGCGGCGGCGCTGGCCGCGGCCGTGCTCGCGCTGGTGGGCGGCAGCGGCGTGGCGCTGTGGCAGGCCGCCGAGGCGCGCGCGCAGCGCGACCTGGCACTCGCCGCCCAGGCTCGCGCCGAGGCCGAAACGGCCGCGCGCGCCGTGGCCGAGCGCGCCGCCGCCGCCGAGGCCGATCTGGCGAGCTTCCTGCTGTCGGACCACGTGTCGACGAAGCCCGGGCAGGAGATGGTGGATCAGCTCGCGCGGGCCACCGAGATGGTGCGCGCGCAGTACCAGGACCAGCCGTCGCTGCGCGCGCGCATGCTCGTCAACCTGGCGATGAACTACCGCTGGGTCAGCCTGCACGAACAGGCGGGCAAGCTGTTCGACGAGGCCGAGCCGCTGCTGCGCCAGCACGGCCCGCCGTCGGGCTTGGCGCAGCTGCTGTGCACCCGGGCCTCGGCGCTGGCCTTCGCCGGCAAGCTCGACGAGGCCCGCGAGCAGGTGGCCGCGGCGCGGGCGCTGCTGCGCGAGGGCGGCGCCGAGGTGGCGATGCGGCGCGGCGACTGCCTGCTCGAGGAAGCCTGGGTGCTGCGGCTGGCGGCCCGGCCGTCGCAGGCGGCGGAACTCGCCGAGCAGGCCGTTCGCGAGTACGCCTCGGCCGACCGCGCGGTGAGCGAGCAGACCTCCGAGGCGTTGAACGTGCTGGCGCGCGCACGCCAGGAAGCCGGCGAGTACGCGGCCGCGCTGGACGCGGCACGCCGCAGCATCGCGATGCTCGAACGCATCGGCCGCACCGCCACGCCCGGCATGCGCAATGCGTGGGGCCTGGTGGCGCGGGCGCTGCGCGACGGCGGGCAGCTGCTGCAGGCCGAGCCGGCGCACGGCGGCCACGGGCGCTTCGACCCGGCGTCGCCGGACATGCCCACGCCGGTGCGGACCGACTATGCGCAGACGCTCGCGCTGCAGGGCCGCATCGACGAGGCCCTGCCGATCTTCGACGGCGTGATCGCGCAGGCGCTGCGCGAAGGCAGCAGCAGCCAGCACCGCTTCACGATGCTGTACCGGATGCAGGCGTTGATCGACTCCGGGCGGCTGGCCCAGGCCGAGCAGGCCCGGCCGCAGGTCGAGGCGGTGTTCACCGGGCTGCGCCGGCAGCGCTCGGCGCGCGTGCGGCAGCTGCTGCTGGCGCTGGCCGCGCTCGACCTGGCGACCGGGCGCCCGCAGGCCGCTGCCGCGCGGCTGGAGGAACTGGCGCAGGTGCAGGCCGGTGCCGGCCCCGAGACCGCGGCGGTCCGCCGCGAGCGCACGGAGCTTCTGGCGCGGCTGGCGCTGGCCCGGGGCGATGCTGCGGCTGCCCGGGCGCTGGCCGAAGACACCCTCGCCCAGGCCCGCACGGCGGCGATCGACCCGCAGGCCAGTCTCGGCGTGGCCCGGGCACTGCTGCTGCAGGCCCAGGTGCAGGCGGCGGCCGGCGACGCGGTGCGTGCCCGCGAGCTGGCTGCGGACGCGGCGGCGCATGCGGAGCGCGCCGCCGGGCCCGCGAACCCGGTGACGCGGATGGCCGCGGCGCGGGCGCGCTGAGGCGCCCGCGCCCCCGCCCTACTTCACCGCGATCGAGCGCTTCTTCAGCTGTGCCGTGACTTCGGCGTCGACGAGGCGCTTGAACGCCGAGTCGCCGGTGACGGCGCTGACGCCCAGGTTGGCCAGCCCATCGGCACTCTCGTCGCCGCGCGCCGAGTTGGCGACGCCGTTGCCCGCGACCTTCATCGCGCGTTCTCTGTCAGCTTCTTCGCCACCTCGACGGCGATCTCGCGGATCTTCTTGTTGTCCACCGCGGCGGTGGCGATCTTCTTGACGGCATCGGGCACGAGCTTGGACTCGAACAGCTCGGAGACCTTCTGCGTCATCTTGGTGTTGCCGGCCTCCAGCCCCTGCATGAAGCCGGCGGTCAGCAGCCCGATCAGGTTGGTCTGCAGGTAGCCGATCAGCTCCTTCTCGGTGGGCAGGCGCCCCTTCTTGGCCATCTCGGCCAGGGTCTCCAGCGTCTGGTTCAACGCGTTCGTGGCCACGCCGGCGCCGGCACCGGTCAGGTGCTTGAGCAGCAGCTTCTCGATCTGCTCGGCGGTCATGGAGGTGACACGCGGCGCGACCTTGGCCGCCGCGGCCTTGGCGATCGGGCCCATGATCTCGGGCTTGATGGCACCGGAGATGCCGCCGGTGATCCCCGCGATGAGCGTGTCGACGTTCAACGACACCACGTCCCATGGATCGAGCGGCTGGCCCAGGGCCAGCTTGCCCAGCAGATTGATCTCGCCTTCGAGCGCCTTCACGGAGGCGGCCGAGATCGCCCCGGCGGCGACCGCCGACGCACCGGCGCCCACCAGCGCCGCACCGGCCACGACGCCGAGGATCGCGAAGCCGGCCGCGGTGGCCACCGACAGCCCGGTACCGACGTTGTTCGACGTGCCCGTCAGCTTGTTCAGGAACTTCATGGTCTCGTCGCTGAGCGCGTTGGTCGCGCGCTCGGCTTCCGCGATCGCCGGCGCGAGCTGCGCGAGCTTGGTGGCCGACATCAGCCCCTCGACCTTCTTCATCGCCGCGGTGGCGCGGTCGGCCAGCGTGGTGCCGGGGATCTCGATGCCGCCCACCCGCATCACGACCAGCAGGCTCACCGCCTTGAGCGCGTTGTTGTTGAACTCGGCGGTGTCGCGGTACTTCTGCAGCGTCTTCACGTTCAGGGCGAGCGTGCGCGACAGGCTGTCGACGTAGGGCCGCAGGGTGTCGACGACGTGCTGGCGGATGCGCTGCGCGTCGGCCTCGGTGAGCTGGTAGGTCTTGCCCTTCCAGTTGACCTCGACCATGTCGACCATTTGCTCTTCAGCGACGTCAGCCATCTCGAACTCTCCGCAGTGCGAAGGTGCCCATCGGGGCAGGCCGCCCATCGGCCCGCTTGCTCACCCTCTGCCTGCTGGAACGGGATGGCCGCGGCCGATCCGGACAGCGAAGAGCCCACCACCCCCATCGGAGGGGGAATCGGTCACGAACGCGGCCCGGGGACAGGCCGCGTGGCCGCAGCCGCAGCCGGACGCCCGCTCAGCCGCCGATGATCTGGGGCGGCGACGTCGGGCCGAGGACACCGCTCGAAGGAAGGCCGCTGGGACCCGCGGCGCCGGACCTGCCGCCGGCGCTGCCGACCTCGCCCGCGGAGGGGCCTCCGGCCGCGCCGGACCCACCCGCGACGAAGGCGCCGTCGTCTCCGCCGATCGGCAGGGGCCCCGGGACGCCGGTCTGGCCGGCAACGAACGCGCCGTCATCCCCGGCGACGGGCAGCGGCCCGGGGACGCCGGCCCCGCTGGCAACGAACGCACCATCATCCCCGCCGATCGGCAGCGCCGCGGGGAGGCCTGCTGCACCGGCGATGAAGGCACCGTCGTCTCCGCCGATCGGGAGCGTGCCCACTCCGAAGGATGCGAGGGCACGGGCGATGTCCAGGCCGAAGGCGTCATTCATCCAACTGTCGTGTGCATCGCTCATGGCGGGCCTCGCTCCTCCTGTTGCGCCCACTGTGGCAGCCGCCCGTTGCGCAGCCGTTGCGGCCGCGCAGGTCGCGCCGTGACGATCAGGCCTGCAGCAGGTTGACCTCCGGATCGCGGCACCAGCGCAGGAAGTCCAGCGCCGCGTCGCTCTGGATGCGTCGCGCCAGCAGGGCGCACGCCTCGGTGGCCACGCACTTGATGGTCACGGTCATGAGGCTTGGCCTGCAGGCATCAGGTAGTACGAAGCGCAATACGCTGTCGACAGACCGTCAACGATCCCACCCCGCTCACACCGCCGCTTCCACCACCATCTGCACGCGCTGCTGCCCGTTCCACTCGTCGAGCTGCAGCCGGTAGGCCAGCCGCACGCGCTCGGGCAGCGGCTCGGTGCGGTGGAACCAGATCGCGTCGCGCGCGGCGCCGCCGTGCATCACGCGCAGCTTCAGGTGCTTCTCGGCCACGAGCCTCTGGTCGCGCACCTGCACCTCGTCGCAGAACAGCGGCGGCTCGAAGCCCTGGCCCCACACCTGCGCGTCCAGCAGCGACACCGTCTGCGGATTGAACCACTGCACGGCCAGCGGGCCGTCGCTGCGCAGCGTGCGCGTCAGCGCGGCGGCGTCCAGCCACTCGGCGGCCACGGCCTGCAGTGCCTGCGTGAACTGCGGCAGCGAGGCCGGCTCGAGGGTGCAGCCCGCCGCCATCGCGTGGCCCCCGAAGCGCAGCAAGACGCCGGGATGGCGCTTGGCCACGAGGTCCAGCGCGTCGCGCAGGTGGAAGCCGGGGATCGAGCGGCCCGAGCCCTTCAGCGCACCGTCGCTGCCGCGCGCGAACACGAAGGTCGGGCGGTGCACGCGGTCCTTCACGCGTCCGGCGACGATGCCGACCACGCCCTCATGGAAGGTCTCGTCGAAGATCGTCACCGCGCCGGGCCAGTCGGCCTGCTCGGCCAGCCGGTCGAGCACGCCTTGCGCGAGGTCGCGCATGCCGGTCTCGACGACGCGGCGCTCGCGGTTGATGGCGTCGAGCTGTTGCGCCAGATCGGTGGCGCGGGCCGGGTCGTCGGTGACTAGGCACTCGATGCCCAGCGTCATGTCCGCGAGCCGGCCAGCGGCGTTGATGCGGGGGCCGAGCGCGAAGCCGAAGTCGAAGGCCGAGGCTTTCGACGGATCGCGCCCGGCGGCCGCGTACAGCGCCGCCACGCCCGGCTGCATGCGGCCGGCGCGCACGCGCTTCAGGCCCTGCGCCACGAGGCGCCGGTTGTTGGCGTCGAGCTTCACCACATCGGCCACGGTGCCCAGCGCCACCAGGTCGAGCAGCACGTCCAGCCGCGGCTGCGTGGCGGCGTCGAACACGCCGCGGCGGCGCAGTTCGGCGCGCGTGGCCAGCAGCACGTAGAACATCACGCCCACGCCGGCCAACGCCTTGCTGGGGAAGCCGCAACCTCCCTGGTTCGGGTTGACGATGACGTCGGCCTCGGGCAGCGTGGCCGGCTCGGCGGCGGGCAGGTGGTGGTCGGTGACGAGCACGCGCAGGCCCAGCGCGCGCGCATGCGCCACGCCGGCGTGGCTGGCGATGCCGTTGTCCACCGTCACCAGCAGGTCGGGGCGGCGCTGCATCGCCAGGTCGACGATCGCGGGGGTGAGGCCGTAGCCGTGCGCGGCGCGGTCGGGCACCACGTAGCCGAGCTGCTGGGGGCGCGCGCCCAGCATCGCCAGGCCGCGCAAGGCCACGGCGCAGGCGGTGGCACCGTCGCAGTCGTAGTCGGCGACGATGGCGACGCGCTGCCCGGCCGCGATGGCATCGGCCAGCAATGTGCCGGCCGCCGCGGAGCCCTGCAGGCCGTCAGGCGGCAGCAGGTGTTGCAGGCCGTCGTCGAGGTCTGCGGCGGAGGCCACGCCGCGCGCGGCGAGCAGCCGCGCCAGCAGCGGGTGCACGCCGGCCTGCTCGAGCGCGTAGGCCGTGCGCGGCGGCACGTCGCGCTGCACGACGTTCGGGATCGCGTTCACAGCCCCTCCAGCGCGGCGGCCACGTCCACGCCGCGCAGGCGCGCCATGGCGGCCTTCCACCACGGCGCGGCGGCCTCGCGCCGCCACGTGATCGCGCCGCGTTCGCCGCACAGTGTCAGCACGGTCCACGGCTGCGCGGCGAGTTCGGCGTCGAGCTGCGCCCAGGCGTCTGCCCACGCAGGCCAATCGCCCACCAGGGCCGGCGCCACCAGGCGGTCGTCGACCTGCGGCCGCGGGTCGCGCAGCGGCTGCGTGGGGCCCGTGCCGCTGATCCACACCGAGTTGACGGGCAACCGCCCGCGCGATTCACGTGCCTCGTTCAGCGGGTGCTCGTGCAGCAGCATCTGCACCTCGTTCTGCAGCCGGCGCACCAGCCGGCCCTGCGCATGCACCGGCAGCCAGGGGTCGACGTCGCGGCCGATCACGCGGTCGAGCGACGCGCAGGGCAGGCCGTCGAACTGTGCGTGCGACGCATACCAGCGCGTCGCCGCGCCCCAGGCGATGATGAAACCCTCGCTCTCGAACAGCTCGCGCACCGCCTCGAGGAAGGCGCGCGATTCGTCGTCGCCCAGCGCCAGCGCCGACGGATCGGCGAGCGTGATCTGGTCTCGCCCGGCGCTCCAGTGCGTCGGCGTCAGCAGGCCCCAGGCGGCATCGCCGACCGCCACGCCGTCGGCCGCGGCAAGGCGCGCCGCCCAGGGCAGGCAGCCGTCTTCGGCGCGCCAGCCCAGCGCCTCGGCGAGCGCGCGCTCGTGGGGTGGGGTCAGCGAGGCTTCGTCGACGCCGAGGCGCGGGCCTTCGGCAAGCAGCGGCAGCAGGCGGACGAGGTTCGGCAGTTCGAGGTGGCGCAGCGTGTCGACGCCGGCTTCCGACAGCGCCGACGCGAACGGGATCAACAGGTGCATCGGCCGATTATTGACGGCCGCCCCGACGGCGCCGGGCCCGCGGGGGCCCTCCTGTAGCATCGCGACCCCATGAATGGCCCCTACGAACTGCAGATCGGCTGGCGCTACACCCGTGCCGGCCGCGCGGGCCGGCGCAACCGCTTCATCTCGTTCATCTCCGGCGTGTCGATGCTCGGCATCGCGCTCGGCGTGGCCGCGCTGATCATCGTGCTGTCGGTGATGAACGGCTTCCAGAAGGAGGTGCGCGACCGCATGCTGTCGGTGGTCGCGCACGTGGAGGTCTACCAGTCGCTCGGTGCCGCGCTGCCCGACTGGAAGGCGACCGCGGCCAAGGCGCGCGAGAACCCGGAGGTGATCGCCGCCGCGCCCTTCATCGCCGCCCAGGCGCTGATCGCGCGCGGCGAGGACATGCGGGGCACCGTGCTGCGCGGCATCTCGCCGCCCGACGAGGCCACCGTCACCGACCTCGCGGCGCGCCTGAAGGACACCACGCTGGCCAAGCTGGTGCCCGGCGGTTGGGGCATCGTGCTCGGCTCGGAGCTGGCCAGCTCGCTGGGCGTGCGCGAAGGCGACCCGGTCACGATCGTCGCCCCCGGCGGGCAGGTGACGCCGGCCGGTGTGCTGCCGCGGCTCAAGCAGCTCACCGTGGTCGGCACCTTCACCGCCGGCCACTACGAATACGACGCCGGCCTGGCGCTGATGCACATCGATGATGCGGCGCGGCTGTTCCGCGTCGAGGGCCCGACCGGCGTCCAGCTCCGCCTGAAGGACGTGCAGCGCGCGCGCGAGGTTGGCGACGCGCTGACCGTGGCGCTCGGCCCGCAGGTGCGCGTCAGCGACTGGACGCGCACCAACCGCAACTGGTACGACGCGGTGCAGATCGAGAAGCGGCTGATGTTCATCATCCTGACGCTGATCGTCGCGGTGGCGGCGTTCAACCTGGTGTCGACGCTGGTGATGACCGTGACCGACAAGCGCGCCGACATCGCGATCCTGCGCACGCTGGGCGCGAGCCCGCGCTCGATCATGGCGATCTTCATGGTGCAGGGCGCGGCGGCCGGCGTGATCGGCACCGCCGGCGGGCTGGCGCTCGGGCTGGCGGTGGCGCTGAACATCGACGTGATCGTGCCGGCGATCGAGCGGCTGCTGCACACCAGCTTCCTGCCGGCGAGCATCTACGTGATCAGCCGCATGCCCAGCGACCCGCAGAGCGCCGACATCGTGCCGGTGGTGATGATCTCGCTGGTGCTGGCCTTCGTCGCCACGCTGTACCCGAGCTGGCGCGCGAGCCGCGTGCAGCCGGCCGAGGCGCTGCGCTATGAGTGAGGCGCGGATCGAGACGCCCGGGGCGACCCCGGCTGCGACCCCGGCGACGAACCTGGCGGCGACGCCGGTGATCGAGGCGCACGGCCTGTCCAAGCGTTATGTCGAAGGCAGCGGCGCGTCGCGGCTGGACGTGCCGGTGCTCGACGGCGTGGAGTTGCGCATCGACGCGGGCGAGACGGTGGCGATCGTCGGCGCCTCCGGCTCGGGCAAGAGCACGCTGCTGCACCTGCTGGGCGGCCTGGAGGCGCCGACCGCCGGCAGCGTGACGCTGATGGGCCGCGACTTCGCCGCAATGGACGCCGCGGAAGCGGGCGTCTGGCGCAACCGGCACCTCGGCTTCGTCTACCAGTTCCACCACCTGCTGCCGGAGTTCAGCGCGCTGGACAACGTCGCGATGCCGCTGCGCATTCGTCGCGAGACGCAGGAGGCGGCGCGCGAGCAGGCGCGCGCGGTGCTGGCGCAGGTCGGCCTGGCGCAGCGGGTGCAGCACCGGCCGTCGCAGCTTTCCGGCGGCGAGCGCCAGCGTGTCGCGATCGCGCGTGCGCTGGCCGGCCGGCCAGCCTGCGTGCTGGCCGACGAGCCCACCGGCAACCTCGACCGCGAGACCGCGGACGGCGTGTTCGCGCTGCTGCTCGGCCTGGCCCGCGAGCGCGGCATGGCCTTCGTCGTCGTCACCCACGACGAGACGCTGGCGGCGCGCTGCAGCCGGGTGCTGAAACTGCGGCGCGGGCGCTTCGACGCCTAGCGCTGAGCGCCGAGCGACGGGCGACGGGCGACGGGCGACGGCACGGCACGGCACGGCACGGCGCGGCGGCCGAGGCCACCGGCGAAGCCGCCGCAGCGAATGTCCCCGAGCACGGGCTGCTCGCCCTCCTTTATTTCGCTGCGACGGCCACCCGATGTCCTCGGCCGGCACCCGACTGCGCATGCGAACGTTCGCCTGGCACGGTGGTCCTGATCCCTGGGTTACCCACCGGCGCAGGAAACCTCGCGCGCACCACCAACCTGGGGCCCGACTTCAGCCACCAGCGCCTCCGGCTGCGAGCGCTCCAGCCAGGCAGAGACGGTTTCCGCAGCTCGTCGCCCGATCGCCAGGCGGCTTCGACGCCGCCACCGCCGAGGAAATCGCCGCAGACGCCGAGGCCGCGCGCGGCGTCCCACCAGCAGTCCACGCGCGTGGCCGGATCGGTCGAGAGCGCGGCCGGCAGCGCATAGCGCCAGCGGTGCACGCTGGCGTGGTGCCAGTGCACCGGCCGGCGCTGCCAGCGCCCGTCGGAGACGGCGCTCCAGCGCGCCGGCAGCAGCGCGGCGAGTGCGTCGCGCAGCGCGTCGGCCACCGCGGCGGGGTCTTCCTCGAGGTGGGCGGCGCTCCAGGCAGCGGTGGCCTGGGCGACCCACACGGCGCGGCCGTCGGGCGCGCGACGGCCGGGCTTGCGGTCGTCGCGGGCAATCCAGGCGAGCGGGCCGCGCGGCGGCTCGGCCGCGTCCCAGGGCCAGTCGACCTCGTCGGTCACGGCCATCAGCGTCCAGCAGGGGTCCATGCGCAGGCTGGCGAGGTGGTCGGCCCAGCCGTCGTGGTGGCCGGCGAGCAGCAGCGCGGCCTGCGCCGGCGGCATCGCGAGCATGACCTGATCGAACGGCCCGACGGATTCGCCGCCGTCGATGACGAGCCGCCAGCCTTCGCTCCCGCGCTGCAGCCGCTGCACCGATTGCTCCAGCAGCACCGGCACACCGGCCAGCAGATGGCGGCACAGCGCCGGCATGCCGGGCCGGGCGACGAAGGCCTGCTTCGCGAACGGGACGGGCCCGCTGCGGTGCACGCGCGGCTGCCAGGCGGAGACGACGCCGGCCTCGACCGCGCGGCCGACGCAGGCGCGGAAGCGCGGATGGCGGGCGCTGAATTGCTGCGCGCCGTGGTCGAACGCGGCCTCGTGCTCGGCGCCGTCGGCATCGCACCAGCGCAGCCGGCGCGTGGCCATGCGGCCACCGACGCCGCGTGACTTGTCGAACACCGTCACGCGGCAGCCGCTGCGCAGCAGGCTGGCGGCGCAGGCGGCCCCGGCGATGCCGGCACCGATCACGGCCACGGACGGGCCGGTGGGGAGGAGGGCAGTCGACATGGCAAGTCCTTTCGTTCGGGCCGTGCGGTGGTTCTCACCGCAATCAATCGGCACATCATAGACAACGAATGGAACTTGTCACGCTGTTGAGCGCTATTTTGACCGTAAAGTTCGCAGAAAAGCGTTTCAATAACGATTCATTGTGTGATCGGTGTGGCTGGAGGCATGGCTCTGGCGTGGTGCAGCCGGCGGTAGAGCGTTGCGCCGGCCGCGCAGCCGCCTTCCGCGGGCGCGCGGTACGACAGCCATGGGCCGGGTTCGGCTCGGGTTGCAGCCGGCGCGGCGGGAGGCGGCGTGGGGCCGGTCGGAGGGGCCACGGAGACGGAGGTGTGCGGCACTGCATCGGTCGATGGAGGCACCGAGCGCGAGTTGGGCGCCGTTCGACCGGTCGGCGCGGCCGCGGAGCCGATCGACTTGCGTTCCTGCGCCGAGCGGGTGTTCGTCGGCTTCACGCGGCACCGCGGGCCGGCCTACTTCGACCAGTCGATCCACCTGTGCAGCGAAGCCGGTTTCAGCCCGCGCATCCGCTACGAGGCGAGCACGGTGTACGGCGTGCTGGACCTGGTCGGCGCCGGCCTCGGCGTGGCGCTCGTGCCCGCGTCGGCCGCGGTGCTGCCGATCCCCGGCGTGCGGCTGCATCGCCTGCAACGCAGCCGCAGCGCCGAGGTGCCGGCGCTGCTGCGCCGCAACAACGACGAATCGCCGCTGCTGGCCACGCTGAAGGATGCGGTCGGCGCGATCTTCGAGGCGCTGACGCGAAGGGTGGGGGAGCGGTTGGGGGAATGACGCAGCGGGTTGGAATCGTCGACCGCGGGGTGGAATCGAGTGCCGTGGTCACCGCCTCGGCATGGTCGCTGTCGCAGGAGACGAAGTGAGTCAGCGTCGCCGAATGCGCTGGTGCCCTGTCGCGTTGGAACGCGGATTCGATCAGTGGCCTGCCGCTCGCTGCAATTCCAGGTTGGACGGCAAGGCCTCCGGCGCCACTTCCACGGCTCGACCTTCCTCCCAGAAGACCGCGTACTGACCCAGACGACGCTTGCGATCGAGCGCCTCGGCGACCGCCTGATGCAGGGCGGCAAGGGTGATCGCGGCCTCGGCAGAGGGAGCCTCGCCAGGTCGCGCTTGAATTGGCGGTCCGACGTCGCTCGACGGATCGGGTGATGCGGTGCTCATGGTTTCGATTCCGTTTGAAGCCGCTGGAAGTGGGCGATGTGGCGGATGACGCGCTGCGTACCGGTCTGCTCGAAAACGAGGTCCGGCACCGGACCACTGTTCATGAAGCACTGGCAGAAGTTAACGCGATGGCTGAAGTCTTCAAGCAGGTGCCTGAGGCTTCGGGCAAAACGGCGATCGATGTCGGACGCCGGAATGTCGTGCCCGCCATGGGCGACGCGTTCAGCCACGCGTCGGTGCGACATCTGCTTGTCAGGGAGCGCCAGGTAGATCAGTTCCACCCGCCATCCGTCGGCGCGAAGTCTGTCGACCAATTTCAGGTATCCGCGTCCTGCGAGCGTCGTTTCAACGGCGAAATCCCTGCGGCCTCGGACGTTGCCCTCGACCTCGCGAAGCAGAAGTCGTCCAGCTGCCGCTTGCTGCAGGCCGGGCGCGAAGGGGGACAAACCCGCGGCAATCAGGTCCGCGTTGATGAAAGTCTGGCAGCGAGCCACCTGTGGAAGAAATCGCATCGCGAAGGTCGTCTTGCCCGCGCCATTCGGTCCGGCAATGATCCAGCAGGTCGGCATTTGTGGACTTTTCCGAACGAGCGGCCCGCCGGCTCAATCCCCGTGCTTGTCTGCCTCCGACGTGAACGCGTCGGCATAGAACTCCTCCGCCGGCAGGCCGCAGCGGGCGACGAAGTCGCGTTGGGCGGACTCGACCATGATCGGCGCGCCGCAGGCGTAGACCTGGTGGCCGGAGAGATCGGGCAGGTCGGCCATCACGGCCTGGTGGACGAGGCCGGTGCGGCCGGTCCAGCCGTCTTCCGGCTTCGGCTCGGACAGCACCGGCACGTAGCGCAGCGTGGGCATCTCGGCGGCGGTCTGCCGCACCCAGTCGTCCAGGTACAGGTCGGCGCGGCTGCGGCAGCCCCAGTAGAGCACCGCGGGGCGCCCGGAGGCCTTGAACTTCAGGTGCTCGATGATCGCCTTGATCGGCGCGAAGCCGGTGCCGGAGGCGAGCAGCACGATCGGCTTGGTCGAGTCCTCGCGCAGGAAGAAGCTGCCGAACGGGCCCTCGGCGCGCAGGATGTCGCGCTCCTTCATCGCGCCGAACACATGCTCGGTGAAGCGGCCGCCGGGCATGTGGCGGATGTGCAGTTCGACGGACGGCTTGTCGCCCTGCGTGTGCGGCGCGCTGGCCATCGAATAGCTGCGGCGCGCGCCGTCCTTCAGCAGGAACTCGATGTACTGGCCGGCGTGGTAGCGCAGCGGGTCGTTGGCCGGGAGCTGCATGCGCAGGATCGCCACGTCCGGCGCCGGGCGCTCGATCGAGATCACCCGCGTGGGCATCTTGCGCACCGGGAATTCGCCGGCTCCGGCGACGGTGCGGGCCTCGATCACCACGTCGGTCTGCGGTGCCGCGCAGCAGGTCAGCGTGTAGCCGGCTTCTTCTTCTGCGACGCTCAGCGCCTTGTGCTGGTGCGCGCCGTGG
Source organism: Piscinibacter sp. (assembly GCA_044223035.1). Taxonomy (GTDB): domain Bacteria; phylum Pseudomonadota; class Gammaproteobacteria; order Burkholderiales; family Burkholderiaceae_C; genus JBGAMJ01. Next base: position 7,932 of record JBGAMJ010000064.1, on the reverse strand, counting down.
ATCACCCGGCCTTCGAGCAGGCGGCTCTTGCACGAGCCGCAGGCCCCGTCCCGGCAACCGTAGGGCAGGCCCACGCCCTGGCGGATGGCCGCGGCGAGGATGGGCTCGTCGCGGTCGACGCTGAAGCTTCTGCCACTGGGCTGCACGGTCACGGTGAAGGTCATGGATCGCTGCTTTCGTAAACTCGGTCGCGATTCTGCCCGCTGTGGAGAAACTGCCCCGATGTGGATGTCCGTGCCTGTCCTTCCGGGTGCGTCCCCGTGATGGCGATGCCGGCCGCCTGGCGGCGCCCGCGCCTGTTGATCGTCGGCTGCGGCGACGTCGGCCTGCGCGTCGCGCGGCTGCTGCGCGGGCGCGTGCGGCTGTTCGCACTGAGCTCGACGCCGGAGCGCCATGCGGCACTGCGCGCCGCCGGCGTGCAGCCCTTGCCCGGCAACCTCGACCAGCCCGGCACGCTGGCGCGCATCGCCGCGCTGGCCGACGCGGTGCTCCACCTGGCGCCCCCGCCGTCCACCGGCGACACCGATCCGCGCACCGCGCACCTGCTGCAGGCGCTGGCGCGCGGCGGGCGGGCCGCGCGCATCGTCTACGGCAGCACCAGCGGCGTCTACGGCGACTGCGGTGGCGCCCGCATCGACGAGACGCGTACCGCGGCGCCGGCCACCGACCGCGCGCGGAGGCGCGTCGACGCCGAACGCCGGCTGCGCGCTGCCGGCCGGGCGCGGGCCACCTCCGGCGGAACGCCGCTGCGGGTGACGATCCTGCGCATCCCCGGCAGCTACGCGGTCGCCCGCCCGGGCGGCCACCCGCGCGAGCGGCTCGCGCGCGGCACCGCGGTGCTGGTGCCGGCCGACGACGTGCACACCAACCACATCCAGGCCGACGACCTGGCGCGCGCCTGCGTGGCGGCGCTGTGGCGCGGCCGGGCGCAGCGCGTGGTGCATGCGAGCGACGACACCGAACTGGCGATGGGCGACTACTTCGACCTCGCCGCCGACCTGTGCCGCCTGCCGCGCCCGCCGCGCATCACGCGCGCCGAAGCGGCCGGGCGGCTGTCGCCGATGCAACTGAGCTTCTGGAGCGAATCGCGCCGGCTGTCGAACACGCGGATGAAGTGCGAACTGCGGCTGCGGCTGCGTCATCCGACGGTGGCCGAAGGGCTCGTCGCTGCGCCGGCGGCCGCCGCCGACCGCGCCGCACCGCACGCCGCGCGCTCACAACCTGGGGATGTACAGCCGCCCCGCGCGTGACAGACTTCACGCCAGGCCGGCGACATCCGCCGCCGCGCCACGCGCCGCGGCGCCCGCGGCCACGGGGAGCACGGCATGGGAAGCGACGCCAACGCCCGGGTGTTCGTCAGCTACGCGCACGAGGATGCGGCCTGGCATGCGGCGCTGATCGAGCAGCGCATCGAGTCGCCGACCGGGCTGGTGCCGGTGTGGTCCGACGGCCGCATCGGTGCCGGTGACGACTGGTTCGGCGCGATCCGCGACGCGCTCGACGCTGCCACCGTCGCGGTGCTGCTGGTCAGCCGCCATTTCCTGCGCTCGGAGTTCATCGCCCGCGAGGAGCTGCCGACGGTGCTGAAGCGCCGCCGCAGCGACGGCCTGACCCTGCTGTGGGTGCCGGTGGGCGACCTCGACGGCGCCGACCTGGGCGCGCTGCGCGACATCCAGGCGCTGTGCGCCACCAGCGAGCCGTTGCCGGCGCGGCCGCCGTCGCTCCCCGGCGCCGCGCGCGACGCGGAGCGTGCGCTGCGCCAGCGCATCGAGGCGGCGATCGACCCGATCGGCGTGCCGCTGATGCGCAGCCTGGAGGCGCGCTACGAACCGTTCACGCTGCTCGGCCGCTCGGACGTCGCGGTCGTCTACCGCACGCGCGACCGCCACCTCGACCGGCCGGCCGTCATCAAGGCGCCGGTGGACCCGGACGGCGCCAACGAATTCGCCCGCAACGTGCGCGACGCGGCCTGCGTGGCCGACGAGCCGCACTTCGTCAACCTGTACGAGGCGGTGCTGACGCAGCAGCGCCCCTACTGCGTGATGCAGTACATCGAGGGCCAGAACCTGCGGACCTGGCTGGAGCAGGACAACCGCCGCCCACTGGCGACGATCGTGCGGCTGCTGGCGAAGATCGCAGAGGGGCTGGACGCAGCGCAGGCGCTGGGCGGCGGCTACGGCAACCTGAAGCCATCGAACGTGGTGCTCTCGCGCCGCGGCGAGCCCTACCTGCTGCCGATGGGCCGGCGCGTGGCCGAATGCCGCGGCGCCTGCGCGCTCGACGAACTGGAGCGGCGCTCGCCCGATGCCGAGGAGCTGGCCTACCTGGCGCCGGAGCAGTTCGACGAGGAGGCCGACGGCGCGACGGCCGAAAAGTCCGACCAGTACATGCTGGGCCTGCTGGCCTGGCAGATGCTCGCCGGCACGCTGCCGCCGACGATCGGCGGCGCCGCCCCCACCGACGCCACCCGCGCCGACTGCCTGGCGACGATCCGCGAACGGCGCGGCGAGGCCTTCGGCGAGCTGCCGCCGGTCTGTGCGCGGCGGCCCGACTGTTCCGAGGCGCTCGCGAAGATCGTGCGCCGCATGACGGCGCGTTCGCCCGCCGACCGCTTCGATTCGCTGGCGCAGGTGCGCGCCGTGCTCGCCAGCCAGCTCGACGTGATGCTGCCCTGCGTGCGCGAGAGCTATGCGCGCTGCCTGGCCGAACAGCAGGCCAGCGGGCGCAACTACTTCGAGGCGGTCTACCGCGGCTTCTTCGAGCGCGAGCCTTCGGCGCAGTCGAAGTTCACCCGGCTCGGCGCGCCGCAGTACGAGATCCTGGAGACGGCGCTGGTGCGGCTGTTCGCGTTCTACGAGCAGGAGCGCGGCGACGAGCCGAACGAGCCGAACGTGCTGTCGCAGATGGCGACGGCGCACGACCGGCGCCACCGCGACATCGGCACCCACTTCTACGCGCCGTTCCGCGATGCGCTGGTCGACGCCGCCTGCGGCGGTGCCGAGCCGGCAACCGCGTTCGACCCGCGCTGCCGCTTCGACGCCGCGTCGCGCGCCCGAATCCGCCGCGCCTGGCAGGCGGTGCTCGCGCCCGGCATCGCCTACATGCGTTCCCGATACTGAGCAGCGTGCCGCTACCCGAGCTACCAGATCCGGATGCGCTCCTCCGGCGCCTTGAACATCCGGTCTCCGGGCTTCGTGCCGAACGCGTCGTGGAAGCCGTCGTGGTTGACCGCCGCGCCGTTGGCGCGAAATTCGGGCGGTGAGTGCGGGTCGATCGTCAGCAGCTGCATCGCGCGCTCGTCGCGCGTCTTGTTGCGCCAGGCCTGCGCCCAGCCCATGAAGAAGCGCTGCGCGCCGCTCACGCCGCCGATCTCTGCCGCCGGCCGGCCGCCCAGCGAGCGCTGCCAGGCCTTGTAGGCGATCTGCAGGCCCGACAGGTCGGCGATGTTCTCGCCCAGCGTCAGCTTGCCGTTCAACGGCTTGCCGGGCAGCGGCTCGTAGCCCTCGAACTGCGTGACGAGGCGGGCCGTCACCGCCTCGAAGGCGCTGCGGTCGGCATCGGTCCACCAGTTGCGCAGCACGCCGTCGCCGTCGAAGCGGCTGCCCTGGTCGTCGAAGCCGTGGCTGATCTCGTGGCCGATCACCGCGCCGATCGCGCCGTAGTTGGTGGCGTCGTCGGCCGCCATGTCGAACAGCGGCGGCTGCAGGATCGCCGCCGGGAACACGATCTCGTTCTGCAGCGGCGAGTAGTAGGCGTTCACCGTCTGCGGCGTCATGTGCCATTCGCTGCGGTCCACCGGCCGGCCGGCCTTGGCCGCCTGGCGCTCCCACTCGAAGCGGGCCGCGCGCTGCAGGTTTCCGAGCGCGTCGCGATCACGCACGCCGAGCCGGCCGTAGTCGAGCCAGTGGTCGGGATAGCCGATCTTGGTGGCGTACTTGGCCAGCTTGTCCTGCGCCTGCGCGCGGGTGGCCGGCGTCATCCACGTCACCTGGTCGATCGATTCGCGGTACGCGGCCAGCAGGTTGGCCACCAGGGTCTGCATGCGCGCCTTGTGGTCGGCCGGGAAGTGCCGTGCCACGTAGAGCCGGCCGACGGCCTCGCCGAGCCCGCCGTTCAGCGCCGCGATGCCCTGCTGCCAGCGCGGCAGCTCGGCCGTGGCGCCGGTCAGCGCGGTGCCGCGGAAGGCGAAGCGTGCCTCGCGGAAGGCGCGCGGCAGCACCGGCGCCGCCGCGTCCAGGCAGTGCAGCTTGAAGTACAGCTTCCAGTCGGCCAGCGGAACCTCGGCGTAGAGCTTCGCGACGCCGGTCGTGGTGCTCGGCTGCGACACCGACAGCCGGTCGATGCCGCCCAGCCTGGCCGCCGCCAGGAACGCCGCCCAGTCGAAGCCGGGCGCCGATGCGGCCAGCGCGGCCGGCGTCATCGGGTGGTGGATCTTCACCGGGTCGCGGTTGTCGACCTTGTTCCAGTGCAGCTCGGCGATGCGCGTCTCGAGCGCCAGCACGGTCTTCGCGGCGGCGTCCGGCTGCGGCAGGCCGGCCAGCGTGCCCAGCGTCGTCAGGTAGGCGACGTAGGCCTCGCGCGCTTTCGCGAAGCGCGGTTCGTCGAGCTTGAGCAGGTAGTCGCGGTCGGGCAGGCCGAGGCCGCCCTGCCAGGTGAGCGCGCGGTTGGTCGTCGGCTCCTTGAAATCGGGCAGCACCAGCAGCGACACCGGCAGGTCGATCTGCCCCTGCATGCGGCCCTGCCAGGTGGCGAAGGCCTTCGGCGAGCGGATCGCGTCGATCGCCGCCAGCACCGGGCGGATCGGCGCCAGCCCGGCGTGGTCGATCGTGTCGGTGTCGAGGTAGCTGGCGTAGAAGCTGCCGACCTTCTGCTCGATGCTGCCGGGCGCGTGCCGGTGCGTCGCCAGCTCGTCGACGATGGCGCGCACGCGCTCGTCCGACAGGTCGCGCAGCGCGGTGACCGTGCCGTACGACGACTTGTCGGCCGGGATCGCGGTGCGCTGCAGCCAGCCGCCGTTGACGTGGCGGAACAGGTCGTCCTGCGGGCGCACGGCGGTGTCGAAGCCGGTGGTGTCGAGGCCGGAGCCGGGGTCGGCGAACGCGGCCGCGGCGGCGATCAGCGGGAGCAGCATGAGGTGTCGCAGTCGAAGGTTGATCATCGCGGGCGGGCCGGCGAGGCCGCGGTGGAGGGCAGGGCAGGCCGGTGGCCCGGTGAGCGCCGGCGCGGGAGCGTCGGCGGCCGGCGCATTGTGGCGATTTCGGCCGGGGGCTGCGGCAGCAGGCACATCGAGAGGAACGCGGGGGCTCGTCCGCTCGCGGAGGGACGACAGCATGCCGCATCGGCGCTAGATTGACCGCTTGCGGCGGCCGCGTGCAACAGGGCGTCTCCGAGGCAAACGAGGTCGGCGCAAGGTCTGAACGGATGATCCGGGAGCCCGACGGTGCGAGGCGCGAGCCGATCGGGCCATCTGTGACGCGTCGCGAAGGGGATTGGATTCATGGCGGCGAGACGGGTTGAAATCATCGTGACCAATTCCATCGTCGCGCAGTACGAGGCTCGCTCGTATCCCGACAGCCAGGTTGACGCGAACGGGTACTACAACCTCTACCAGGTTCCCGTGTACCGGATACGCGTGACCGGCACCGACCCTGCCGGCGGCAAGGCCGACCTGGAATTCATGGCGCCCCGGTTCATGCCGTACTTCAATGATCCGAAGAATCCGAACCGGGATTATCGAACCCTTGGTTGGGTGAATTCTGGATTGTCGGCGCCCCGGCGGGTGATCGTGTCGAACTACAAACGCGATTATGCGGTTCACAACCGGTATTCACCGGGGCGCGGCGCCATCGTGGTCCACGGGGCGTTCTACATCCATGCGGGGCCTGCCATGTTGCTCGACGTGGGGTTCGGCTCGGCCGGATGCATCGAAATCATCGGCGACTACAACGATTTCAAGAACGCGATCGCCGGCCTCTCCGGTTCATCGGATGCAGACTCGGATGTCGCGATCCAGGGGCTGGTCAACAGCAAGAACCTGATCGTCGTCATCGAGGCCGCAACCGTTCCCCACATCGCGAATTTCGTGACCCGGAAGATACGTGACTAGCATGCCTCGCATCGGCGGAAGGGCCGTCTTCTGCGGGTTGATTCTCGCCGCCGCCTCGGTGGCGGCGACGGGCCAGGTGCTGCGCTGTACCGAAGGAATGGCGGCGTTGCCGGACGACCGGTTGCAGCGCTCGCTGGACGAGATACGGCAGCAACATATCAATCTCGAGTTCCAGGCCGACGATCGACCGTGCCAGCACGCCAGGGAGACACTCGCGGCGCTCGCGGCAACCGTTGCCGTGCGGCGCCCCCTGGTGCTGTCCGGGTACGATTTCGTGAAGATCCTGAACGGTGATCAATACTTCACCGTCGAACGGCTGCGAAGCGGACGGCCGGAAGATCTGATGAAGCTCGGAACGGCGCTCGAGAAGAATCGATCACGCAAGCTCACGGTCAAGGCCAACACGAGTTACGAGTATTTCATCGACGCCGACGTCCTGGTGCTGATGATCTCGTCCGCATCCGGGCGAGAGGCGAATTCACAGATATTCCAGCAACTTCAGAAGGCCTACGCGACGTCCGCTCGGGGTGACCTGGGCCGGTAGCTTGCGACGCCAGGGCGCGGGCTCGGGGCAGACCGGGTCTGGTGCGGGTGGTCAGATCCCTTCGGCTCGCCTCAGCGAATTCATTCGGTCGGTGGCGCGGGCCTTCACGGTGAATTGCTCGTCGCCGCGGCGCACCTGCAACGTCACGTCGCGCTCGGCCGGCTGGCCGCTCCACAGCGACTTGTAGAGGCCTTCGAGGCCCGACACGGCGGTGTCGTCGAGGCTCAGGATGCGGTCGCCGGGGCGCAGGCCGGCGGCTTCGGCGGGGCTGTCGCGGTTCACCCGCAGCACGCGCACCTGGCCTTCGATCTCCACGCAGTTCACGCCCAGCCAGGCGCGCCGGCTCTCCAGGCTGCGCCCGCGTTCGCGCAGTTCCGGCAGCACGTGCTTGAGCAGGTCGACCGGCACGAACATGTTGCCCGGCAGCGGCGGCTGGCCGGGGCCCAGCGCGTCGCTGACCACCAGCGAGCCGATGCCCAGCAGTTCGCCCCGGGTGTTGAACAGCGCCGCCCCGCTGTGGTCGGTTCGCGGCGGCGAGGTGAACAGCGCGGCGTCGAGGTGGTATTCCCAGTAGCCGGAGAACGCGCGGCGCGAGACCAGCCGGGCCATGCTCAGGTCGCCGCCCGGCCCGCCGCTGGCGATGACGAGCGGCTCGGTCTCGGTCAGCGCCGACGAATCGCCGAGCCGGACCGACGGCACCTGCAGCGGCGCCAGCGGCTGCAGCAGCCCGAAGCCGGTGGCGGTGTCGTAGGCGACGACGCGCGCCGGGATCGCGCGGTCGCCGTCGACGAGCACCTCGACGTGCTCGGCCTCGAGGATCAGGTAGCCGATCGTCGCCACCAGCCCATCGGCACCGATCACGACGCCGGAGCCCTGCCGCACCGGGCCCAGGCTGTCGGCCGACAGCGCATCCTCGATCGCGACCGTGCGCACGCCGACCACCGCCGCCTGAGCGCGCGCAACGGCGAGCACCTTGTCGTCCAGCCCGGCCGGGATCGCGGTGGGCGAGCGCCATGCGGCGGGCGACTGGGAGGCAGGGGGGAGCGCGGTGGAAGACGCTGGCCCGGCCGGGTCGACCGGTCGGGCGGCAAGCGCTGCCATCGAGCCGCCCAGCAGGCAGACGACGGCGGCACCGATCAGAGAGCGCCCGATCGACCGCCAGCTCGTCAGCCCCACCGACCGCCCGATCGACCGCCCGATCGACCGCCCGATCGACCGCCCGATCGACCGCCCCACCGACCGCCCCACCGACCGCCCGATCGACCGCCCGATCGACCGCACC
>JBGAMJ010000063.1:0-28474 GCA_044223035.1 Piscinibacter sp. | reverse complement strand
GCGGCGGTGGTGCCGGTGGCAACCGCGGCGGAAGCGGCGGCGGCGGTTTCGGCGGCAAGCGCCGCGGCCGCTGATCCGGCTGCCAGCCTGGCCGCAAGCCGAGCCACGGCCGGCCCGGCCGGGCGTGGAGCGCACAGTACAATCCAAGGCTTTGCCAAAATCCCCCGAATTCAGGAGAACGACCCATGGCGCTCGAACGAACGCTCTCGATCATCAAGCCCGATGCGGTGGCCAAGAACGTGATCGGCCAGATCTACGCGCGCTTCGAAGGCGCCGGCCTGAAGATCGCGGCCGCCCGCATGGTCCACCTGTCGCGCGGCGACGCCGAGGCCTTCTACGCGGTGCACAAGGCGCGCCCGTTCTTCAAGGACCTGGTCGAGTTCATGATCTCCGGCCCGGTGATGATCCAGGTGCTCGAAGGTGAAGGCGCGATCGCCAAGAACCGCGAGCTGATGGGCGCCACCGATCCGAAGAAGGCCGACAAGGGCACGATCCGCGCCGATTTCGCCGACAGCATCGACGCCAATGCGGTGCACGGCTCCGACGCACCCGAGACCGCAGCCGTGGAAGTGGCATTCTTCTTCCCCGGCATGAACGTCTACAGCCGCTGAAACCCGGCGCGCGGCGCGTCCGGCGCGCCGCACCGGGAGTGTCGAGATGACAGTGGCCAACCTGCTGGACTTCGATCTGGACGGACTGGCCGCGTTCTGCGAACGGCTCGGCGAGAAGCGCTTCCGCGCCACCCAGCTCTTCCGCTGGATCCACCAGAAGGGCGAGGGCGACTTCGCCCGCATGTCCGACCTGGCGCGCTCGCTGCGCGACAAGCTGGCCGGCATCGCCGCGGTGCAGGGCTTGCCGGTGGTGTCCGAGCAGGTGTCGGCCGACGGCACCGTCAAGTGGCTGTTCGACGTCGGCGGCGGCAACGCCGTCGAGACCGTCTACATCCCCGAGGACGACCGCGGCACGCTGTGCGTGTCGTCGCAGGCGGGCTGCGCGGTCGGCTGCCGCTTCTGCTCCACCGGCCACCAGGGCTTCAGCCGCAACCTGACGACGGGCGAGATCGTCGCCCAGCTCTGGCACGCCGAGCATGCGCTGCGCCGCCGCTTCGTTGCCGCCGGCCGGATCGCCGCCGGCGAACGCGTGATCACCAACGTGGTGATGATGGGCATGGGCGAGCCGCTGCAGAACTACGGCGCGCTGGTGCCGGCGCTGCGCGTGATGCTCGACGACCATGGCTACGGCCTGTCGCGGCGCCGGGTGACGGTGTCGACCTCCGGCGTGGTGCCGATGATCGACCGGCTGCGCGAGGATTGCCCGGTCGCGCTCGCGGTGTCGCTGCACGCGCCGAACGATGCGCTGCGCGACGACCTCGTGCCGCTGAACCGCAAGTACCCGATCGACGAGCTGCTCGACGCCTGCCGTCGCTACCTGGACCGCGCGCCGCGCGATTTCGTCACCTTCGAGTACTGCATGCTCGATGGCGTCAACGACACGCCGGAGCACGCCCGGCAGCTCGCCGCGTGCGTGCGCGACCGGGTGGCCTGCAAGTTCAACCTGATCCCGTTCAATCCGTTCCCGCAGTCGGGCTTGCGCCGGTCGCCGCGCGACCGCGTGCTGGCGTTCGCGCAGGTGCTGCAGGACGCCGGCATCGTCACCACCGTGCGCAAGACGCGCGGCGACGACATCGACGCCGCCTGCGGCCAGCTCGCCGGCGAGGTGCAGGACCGCACGCGCGTGCGCGAGCGCCTGCCGGCCGGCGGCGTGCCGATCGTCGTGCATCGCGCGTCGGCGGAGCCCGGCCGATGAGCCGCGGGCTGCTGTTGGATGGGTTGCATGCGCTGCGCCGCCTGCGGCCCGGCGCGGCGCGGGTGCAGTCGCCGCCTGCGGTGCCGGCCCGGCGGCCTCCACGCCCGCTGGCAGCGCTGGGCGTGGCACTGGGCGTGACGCTCGGCATGGCGGCGCTGCTCGCGGCCAGCGGCTGCAGCACCACCCATTCCGCCACCACCCAGCCCGAGGCGCGCGACCAGCGCCCCGCCACGCCGGACGAGCCCGACAACGGCCGCCGGGCGCGCGTGCGGCTCGAGCTGGCTTCGGCCTATTTCAGCCGCGGCCAATCGGAAACCGCGCTCGACGAGCTGAAGCAGGCGATCGCCGCCGACCCCAACGTCGCCGGTGCCTACAACCTGCGCGGCCTGATCTATGCCAGCCTCGGCGACGACGCCGGTGCGCAGGAGAGCTTCCGGCGCGCGCTGCAGATCGATCCGCGCGACGCCGACACCCTGCAGAACTTCGGCTGGTACCTGTGCCAGCAGAAACGCTACCCGGAGGCCGATGCGATGTTCAACCAGGCGCTGGCCGTGCCGCGCGACCGTGACGCGCCGCGCACGCTGCTGACCCAGGGCGTGTGCCAGGCACGCGCCGGGCAACCCGGCATCGCCGAACGCACGCTGATGCGCTCCTACGAGCTGGATCCGGCGAACCCGGCGACCCGGTCAACCTGGCCGAGGTGCTGTACCGCCTGGGTGAATACGAGCGCGCGCGCTTCCAGATCCGCCGCGTCAACGCGGTGGCCGAACTGGCCAGCGCGCAGACGCTGTGGCTGGCACTGCGCATCGAGAACCGCATCGGCAACCTGAACGGCCGCAACGAGTTCGGCAACCAGTTGCTGGCGCGCTTTCCGCAGTCGCGCGAGGCGCTGTCGTACCAGCAGGGGCGTTTCGATGAGTGAGGCGCCGAACGCCCGGAACGCCCCGGCCGCACCGACCTCCGCGCCCTCCGCGACCGGCCGCTCGCCCGGCGCCATCCTGCGCGCGGCGCGCCAGGCCCAGGGCCTGCACATCGCGGCGCTGGCGGCGTCGATCAAGGTGCAGCAGCGCAAGCTGGAGGCGCTCGAGGCCGACCGCTACGACGAGCTGCCCGACGCCACCTTCGCGCGCGCGCTCGCCAAGACGATCTGCCGCACGCTGAAGATCGATTCCGCGCCGGTGCTCGAACTGCTGCCGCGCCCGGTGATCGGCGACCGGCTGGAGCACGTCAGCGAAGGCATCAACGAGCCGTTCCGCGAGGGGCGCGGCCGCCACGACCTGGCCGACTGGTCGTCGATCACGACGCCGAAGGCCTTCGGCCTGGGCGTGCTGGTGCTGCTGGTCGTGGTCGTCTACCTGCTGCCGCAGGGCTGGGTCAGCCGGCTGCAGGGCACCGCGCCGGCCGCGTCGGACGCGGTCGCCGCGGCAGACGCACCGCCGCCGATCGTCGTACTGCCGGTCGAGACGGCGCCGGCGGCCTCGGAGCCGACGCTGTCGGCCGCGTCGGCGCCGCTCGTGACGGCCACGCCGGCCGCGACGACGGCCGCTGCGGCAGCTGTCGCGGCGCCTGCGCCATTGGCAGCCGCACCGACCGCCGCACCGACCGCCGCTCCGGCCGCCGCCCCGCCCGCGGCCGATGGCGCGGCCACGCTTCTCGTGAAGGTCAACGGCAACAGCTGGATCGGCCTGCAGGACGCGTCCGCCAAGACGCTGGTGTCGCGCACCGTCGCTGCCGGCGAGACGCTGTCGTTCGACGTGCAGTTGCCGGCGCGGCTGACCGTCGGCAATGCCGCGCAGACCGAGGTGACGTTCCGCGGCCAGCCGGTCGACCTGGTGTCGCGCAACGTCGGCAACGTCGTGCGCATGGAGCTGAAATAGGAGCACCGGATGACGGACGATCCACGCCAGGCCTTCATCGCCACCGACGAATTCATCGAACCGGCCGCGCCGGCACCGCGCCAGCGCCGCCAGGCCACGGTGCGCTGGGGCGCACGGGTGGTCACGGTCGGCGGCGATGCGCCGGTGCGCGTGCAGGCGATGACCAACACCGACACGGTCGACGCGATCGGCACCGCGATCCAGGTCAAGGAGCTGGCCATCGCCGGTTCCGAGATGGTGCGCATCACGGTGAACACGCCGGAAGCCGCCGTCGCGGTTCCGCACATCCGCGACCAGCTCGACCGCATGGGCATCGACGTGCCGCTGATCGGCGACTTCCACTACAACGGCCACCGCCTGCTGACCGACCACCCGGCCTGTGCCGAGGCGCTGAGCAAGTACCGCATCAACCCCGGCAACGTCGGCAAGGGCGACAAGCACGACCGCCAGTTCGCGCAGATGGTCGAGGTGGCCGCGAAGTACGACAAGGCGGTGCGCATCGGCGTCAACTGGGGCAGCCTCGACCAGGAACTGCTGACCGAGATGATGGACGCGAACGCCCAGCTCGCCGAGCCGTTCGAGCCGCAGCAGATCATGTACCGCGCGATCCTCACGTCGGCCATCCAGTCGGCGCGGCGAGCCGAAGCGCTCGGCCTGCGTGGCGACCAGATCATCCTGTCCTGCAAGATGAGCGGCGTGCAGGACCTGATCAGCGTCTACCGCGCGCTGGCCAAACGCTGCGACTACGCGCTGCACCTGGGCCTGACCGAAGCCGGCATGGGCACCAAGGGCACGGTCGCGTCGACCGCGGCGCTCGGCGTGCTGCTGCAAGAGGGCATCGGCGACACGATCCGCGTGTCGCTGACGCCGCAGCCGGGTGAGGCGCGCACGCAGGAGGTGGTGGTCGCGCTCGAGATCCTGCAGGCGCTCGGCCTGCGCCAGTTCAACCCCAGCGTCACCGCCTGCCCCGGCTGCGGGCGCACGACCAGCACCACCTTCCAGGAGCTCGCGAAGCAGATCGACGACTTCCTGCGCGCGCAGATGCCGGTCTGGAAAGCGAAATACCCCGGTGTGGAGAAGATGAAGGTCGCGGTGATGGGCTGCATCGTCAACGGCCCCGGCGAGAGCAAGCACGCCGACATCGGCATCAGCCTGCCCGGCACCGGCGAGGCGCCGGCCGCGCCGGTCTTCATCGACGGCGAGAAAGCGCTGACCCTGCGCGGCGAGAACATCGCGAACGAGTTCCACGCGCTGGTCGAGCGCTACATCGACAAGCGCTTCGGGGCCGCCGCCACGGCGTCGCATTGACGCCTTCAAGATTCACCGCGGCTTCGCGGTGAATCTCCCTGTCTCTTCACGAAGCTCTGAACATGGCTGAATCACTGCGTGCCGTCAAAGGCATGAACGACATCCTGCCGCCCGAGTCGGCGCGCTGGGAGTGGTTCGAAGCGAAGGTGCGCGCGCTGATGGCGCGCTACGGCTATGCCAACGTGCGCACGCCGATCGTCGAGCCGACGGCGCTGTTCGTGCGCGGCATCGGCGAAGTGACCGACATCGTCGAGAAGGAGATGTACTCCTTCACCGACTCGATGAACGGCGACAAGCTCACGCTGCGCCCCGAGGCCACCGCCGGCATCGTGCGCGCGATGGTCGAGCACAACGCGCTGTACAACGGGCCGCTGCGGGTCTGGTCGGAGGTCTCGGTGTTCCGCCACGAGCGCCCGCAGAAGGGGCGCTACCGGCAGTTCCACCAGATCGACGTCGAGGCGCTCGGCTTCAAGGGCCCCGACGTCGACGCCGAGCAGATCCTGATGTGCCGCACGCTGCTCGCCGACCTGGGCATCCCGATGGACAAGGTCCGCCTCGAGCTGAACAGCCTCGGCCAGGTAGACGAACGCCTCGCGCACCGCGCTGCGCTCGTCAGCCACTTCGAGGCCCACGCCGAGCTGCTCGACGAAGACGCCCGACGGCGCCTGCACAGCAACCCGCTGCGCATTCTCGACACCAAGAACCCTGCGCTGCAGGCGATGGTCGAGGCCGCGCCGAAGCTGATGGACTTCCTGGGCGAAGCCTCGCTCGCGCACCTGAACGCGGTGCGCGCGGTGCTCGACGCTGCCGGCCTCGAGTACCGCATCAACCCGCGCCTGGTGCGCGGGCTCGACTACTACAACCTGACGGTGTTCGAGTGGGTCACCGACCTGCTCGGCTCGCAGGGCACGGTCTGCGGCGGCGGCCGCTACGACGGCCTGTTCGAGCAGCTCGGAGGCAAGCCGACCCCGGCGGTCGGCTGGGGCATGGGCATCGAGCGCATGCTGCTGCTGCTCGAAGCCGCGGGCGTGCCGCCGCCGGTGGCGTCGCCCACCGTCTACGCGATCGTGCCGGCCGAGGCGCCGCTCGGCGCGGTGATCCCGGTGCTGGAAGCACTGCGCGCCGCCGGTGTGTCGGTGCAGATGAACGCCGGCGGCGGCAGCATGAAGTCGCAGTTCAAGCGCGCCGACGGTTGCGGCGCCGCCTACGCACTGATCTTCGGCGCCGACGAACTGGCGCGCGGCGAGGTGTCGCTGAAGGCGCTGCGTGATCCCGATGCGCCGCAGCGCAGCTTGCCGCTGGCCGATCCGGCCGCCTGGGCGCACGAACTCGCCACCGCATAATCGCGCCCACTTTCCGAAAGCCGACGTTTCATGGCCACCCATCTCGACCTCGAAGAACAAGAGCAGCTCGACCAGCTCAAGGCGTTCTGGCAGCAGTACGGCAATCTGATCACCTGGGTGCTGATCCTCGTGCTCGGTGCCTTCGCCGCCTGGAACGGCTGGAACTGGTGGCAGCGCGACCAGGGCGTCAAGGCCGGGGCGATGTACGACGAACTCGACCGCGCCGCGCAGGCCGGCGACGCCGATCTCGCGGCCCGCATCTTTGCCGACCTGAAGGACCGCTACGGGCGCACCGCCTACGCGCAGCAGGGTGGGCTGCTGGCGGCGCGCGTGCAGTTCGACAAGGGCCAGGCCGACGCGGCACGCGCCTCGCTGACCTGGGTGGCCGACAACGCCTCGGAAGACGAATACAAGACCGTCGCGCGGTTGCGGCTGGCCGGCGTGCTGCTCGACGAGAAGAAATACGACGAGGCGCTGAAGCAGCTCGACGGCGCGGGCGCGAAGGAATTCGAGGCGCTGGTGGCCGACCGCCGCGGCGACGTGCTCGCCGCGCAGGGCAAGCGCGACGACGCGAAGGCGGCGTACCAGAAGGCCTGGCAGGCCATGGATGCCAAGGTCGAATACCGCCGGCTGATCGAGGCCAAGCTGACGGCGCTCGGCGCACCGCCGCCGGCCGAGACGCCGAAGGTCGCAGGGGCCGCGCGATGAGCGCGCCTCGTGGACGTATGGCGCTCGGTGGGCGGGCGCCGGTCGCCGCACTGCTGGTGACGCTGTCGCTCGGGCTGGGCGGCTGCTCGACGATCAGCGGCTGGTTCAGCGCCGACAAGCCGAAGCCGAAGCCGCTGGAGCCGATCGACGCGCCGATCGCCGGCCGCGTCGCCTGGACGCAGCGCCTGGGCAGCGTGCAGTTCCCGCTGTCGGTGGCCGTCAACGGCAACACGTTCACGCTCGCCGCGGACGACGGCACCATCGTCGCACTGGACGCCGACACCGGCCGCGACCTGTGGCGCGCCAGCGTGGGCGCCAAGCTCAGCGCCGGAGTCGGCAGCGACGGGCGCTTCGCCTCCGTGGTCACGCGTGACGGCGAGATCGTCACGCTCGAAGCCGGCCGCGTGCTGTGGCGCAAGCCGCTCGGCCTGCGGGTCAACACCGCGCCCCTGGTCGCCGGCGAGCGCGTGTTCGTGCTCGCCGCCGACCGCAGCGTGCATGCCTTCGACGCGCTGGACGGCCGCAAGCTGTGGTCGGTGCAGCGGCCCGGCGACCCGCTGACGCTGTCGCAGGCCGGCGTCATCACCAGCTACCGCGACACGCTGGTGGTCGGCCAGGGCCCGCGGCTCGCCGGCCTCGACCCGAACGACGGCAGCGTTCGTTGGGACGTGGCTGTGGCCGCGCCGCGCGGCACCAACGAGGTCGAACGGCTGGCGGATCTCGTCAGCCCGCCGCGCCGCGTCGGCGAACTGATCTGCGCCCGTTCGTTCCAGGCGGCGGTCGGCTGCGTCAACGCCGAGCGCGGCACGCTGGCGTGGAGCCGCAACGTCGGCGGCACCGACGGCGTGGCCGCCGATGCGCAGTGGCTCGTCGCCGCCGACGCGACCGATCGCGTCAGCGCCTGGCGCGTGACCGCCGGCGACACCGCCTGGTCGACCGACGCGCTGATGTACCGCGGGCTCGGCACGCCGCTGATGCTCGGCCCGACCGTGGTGTTCGGCGACGCCGAGGGCCTGGTCCACTTTCTCGCCGCCGACAGCGGCCGCACGCGCCTGCGCCTGAACACCGACGGCAGCCCGATCAGCGTGCCGCCGGTACTGGCGGGCAGCACGATGCTCATCGTCACGCGCAACGGCGGCGTGTTCGCCTTGCGGCCGCAGTGAGCGCGTCCCGCACCCTCGCCGCATGAAACCCGTCATCGCCATCGTCGGGCGGCCCAACGTCGGCAAGTCGACGCTGTTCAACCGGCTGACCGGCAGCCGCGACGCGATCGTCGCCGACTTCGCCGGGCTGACGCGCGACCGCCACTACGGTGACGGCCGCATCGGCGACCGCGAGTTCATCGTCGTCGACACCGGCGGCTTCGAGCCCGACAGCTCGACCGGCATCGTGCAGGAGATGGCCAAGCAGACGCGGCAGGCGGTGGCCGAGGCGGACGCGGTGGTGTTCGTCGTCGACGTGCGGGCCGGCCTGTCGGCGCAGGACCACGACATCGCCCGCTACCTGCGCATGGCCGGCAAGAAGGTGGTGCTGGCCGCCAACAAGGCCGAGGGCATGGCCCACACGGCGCATCTGGCCGAGTTCCACGAACTGGGCATCGGCGAGCCGCACGCGGTGTCGTCGGCGCACGGGCAGGGCGTGCGATCGCTGATCGACGAAGCGCTGGCCGACATTCCTCCCGAGCCCGACGAGGTGCTGGAGACGCCGGACGGCGCGCCGATCAAGCTCGCGGTCGCGGGGCGGCCGAACGTCGGCAAGAGCACGCTGATCAACACCTGGCTCGGCGAGGAACGCCTGGTGGCGTTCGACCAGCCGGGCACCACGCGCGACGCGATCACCGTGCCTTTCGAGCGCAACGGTACGAAGTTCGAGTTGATCGACACCGCCGGGCTGCGCCGCAAAGGCAAGGTGTTCGAGGCGATCGAGAAGTTCTCGGTGGTCAAGACGCTGCAGGCGATCGCCGAGGCGGACGTGGTGCTGCTGCTGCTCGACGCGACCCAGGGCGTCAGCGACCAGGACGCCCACATCGCCGGCTACATCCTCGACAGCGGCCGCGCGGTGGTGCTGGCGGTCAACAAGTGGGACGCGGTCGACGCCTACCAGAAGGAACTGCTGCAGCGCTCGATCGAGCAGCGGCTCGCGTTCCTCAAGTTCGCGCCGGTGCTGAACATCTCGGCCAAGAAGCGCCAGGGCCTCGGCCCGGTGTGGAAGGCGATCGCCGACGCGCATGCCTCGGCCACGCGCAAGATGCCCACGCCGGTGCTGACGCGCCTGCTGCACGAGGCCGTGGAGCACCAGGCACCGCCGCGTGCGGGCATGTTCCGGCCCAAGCTGCGCTACGCGCACCAGGGCGGCATGAGCCCGCCGGTGATCGTGGTGCACGGCAATTCGCTCGAGCACGTGACCGATGCGTACAAGCGCTTCCTCGAAGGGCGCTTTCGCGCGCACTTCAAATTGACCGGCACGCCGCTGCGCATCGAGATGCGCTCGGGCCGGAATCCCTTCGACGACCGGGATTCCTGAGGGGATTCCGCACTTTTGCCGGGGCAGGGGGAACCCTGTGTTAACGTCCCGGCTCCTATCGACTCGTCTTTCAACACGGAGGATATCGTGAGCAACAAAGGGCAACTTCTACAAGATCCCTTCCTGAACCTGCTGCGCAAGGAGCACGTGCCGGTGTCGATCTATCTCGTCAACGGCATCAAGCTGCAGGGCCACATCGAGTCTTTTGATCAGTATGTGGTGCTCCTGCGAAACACCGTCACCCAGATGGTCTACAAGCACGCCATCTCGACGGTCGTCCCGGGCCGGGCCGTGAATTTCCACGCCGCCGAGGCGCCGGAACAGAACTGAGTCGATCACGCCGCGCGCGCCCACCTTGAGTTTCACGGAACCGATCGCGAATCCGATCGCGGATTCGACCGGCATGGCTCGCGCCATCCTGGTCGGCGTGGACGTGGGCGGTTCGCCGCACTTCGATGCCACGCTCGACGAACTGGCGCTGCTCGCCGAATCGGCCGGCGACACCGCGGTGGCGCGAGTCATCGCGCGCCGCAAGTCGCCTGACCCGGCGCTCTTCGTCGGCTCGGGCAAGGCCGACGAGATCAAGGCGCTGGTGCTCGGCCACCAGGCCGACGCGGTGCTGTTCGACCAGGCGCTGTCGCCGGCACAGCAGCGCAACCTCGAGCGCCATCTGGGCGTGCCGGTGGCCGACCGCACGATGCTGATCCTCGAGATCTTCGCCGCCCGCGCGCAGAGCCATGAAGGCAAGCTGCAGGTGGAACTGGCCCAGCTCCAGTACCTGTCGACGCGGCTGGTGCGGCGCTGGAGCCACCTGGAGCGCCAGCGCGGCGGCATCGGCACTCGCGGCGGCCCGGGCGAGGCGCAGATCGAGCTCGACCGCCGGATGATCGGCGCGCGCATCAAGGCGTTGAAGCTGCGGCTCGACAAGGTCAAGCGCCAGCGCAACACCCAGCGCCGCTCGCGCGAGCGCAATGAGACCTTCCGCATCTCGCTGGTGGGCTACACCAACGCCGGCAAGTCGACGCTGTTCAACGCGCTGGTCAATGCGCAGACCTACGCGGCCGATCAGCTCTTCGCGACGCTGGACACCACGACCCGCCAGTTCCACCTGGCCGAGTTGCAGGGGGCCGGGCCACGCTCGGTCTCGCTGTCCGACACGGTCGGCTTCATCCGCGACCTGCCGCACCGCCTCGTCGAGGCCTTCGAGGCCACGCTGCAGGAAGCGGCCGACGCCGACCTGCTGCTGCACGTGGTCGACGCTTCCAGCCCGGTGCTCGACGAGCAGCGTGCCGAGGTGCAGCGCGTGCTGGCCGAGATCGGTGCCGACGGCGTGCCGCAGGTCCTGGTCTACAACAAGGCCGACCGGCTCGATGCCTCGCAGCGCCCGCGCACCGCGGTGGACCAATGGGAGGCCGATGGCGTGCCGCGCGCCTGGCGCGTCTTCGTCAGCGCATTGACCGGCGACGGCCTGCCCGAGCTGCGCACGCTGATCGCCGGGTTCGCCCTGGGCACGCAGGGCGCCGGCTTGAACGACATCGGCATGTCCCCACCTGCTCCCTCCGCGCAGCCCGAAGGCGGACACGACGACGGCGACCACGATCATCGCGGCCATGACGAGCGCGGCGCCAACGACCTCGACGATCGGGACCTCGCACCTCGTGCGGGCAAACAACCATCCATCTGACCCCATGAGCAGCACCCACGGAGCCGGCGACGGCATTCCCGGCCACCCCGGACACGACGCGCGAGCGAAACCCTCGCCCGTGGCGGGCGCGGCGCGGACCCTGGTCGACGCGGTACGCCGCGGTGCCGGGCGCCTGCTGGCGACCGGCGGCAACCGCGGCGACGGGCCGCCGGATCTCGACGAACTCTGGCGCGACTTCAACCGCAAGCTCAGTGGGCTGTTCGGCAGCAAGGGCGGCGGCCCGCGCGGGCCCGCGCCCAGCGACGGCGGTGGCGGCGGCAACTTCCAGCCCGACATGAAGAGTGCCGGCATCGGCGTCGGGCTGATCGCCGGCGTGGTGGCTCTGATCTGGCTCGGCAGCGGCTTCTTCATCGTGCAGGAAGGCCAGCAGGCGGTAGTGATGACCTTCGGCCGCTACAGCCACACGGTCGACGCCGGCTTCCAGTGGCGCATGCCGTATCCGTTCCAGGCCCATGAAACGGTCGCGGTGACGCAGCTTCGCTCGAAGGAAGTCGGCCGCAACACCGTGGTGCCCACCACCGGGCTGCGCGACTCCTCGATGCTGACGCAGGACGAGAACATCGTCGACATCCGCTTCACCGTGCAGTACCGGCTGAAGGACGCCCGCGCGTTCCTGTTCGAGAACCGCGACCCCGAGGAGGCAGTCGTGATGGCGGCCGAGTCCGCGGTGCGCGAGATCGTCGGCAAGAGCACGATGGACTCCGTGCTGTACGAGCAGCGCGACGCGATCGCCACCGAGCTGGTGAAGTCGGTGCAGACGCAGATCGACAAGCTGAACGCCGGCATCATCATCGCCAACGTCAACGTGCAGAACGTGCAGGCGCCCGAGCAGGTGCAGGCCGCGTTCGACGACGCCTTCAAGGCCGGCGCGGACCGCGAGCGCCTGAAGAACGAAGGCCAGGCCTACGCCAACGACGTGATCCCGAAGGCCCAGGGCACGGCCGCGCGCCTGCGCGAGGAGGCCGAGGGTTACAAGGGCCGCGTGGTGGCGCAGGCCGAGGGCGACGCGCAGCGCTTCAACCAGGTGCTGGCGGAGTACCAGAAGGCACCGGGCGTGACGCGCGACCGCATGTACATCGACACCATGCAGCAGGTCTATTCCAACGTCACCAAGGTGATGGTGGACACGCGCAACAACTCCAACCTGCTGTACCTGCCGCTCGACCGGCTGATCCAGCAATCCGCCGCGGTGGTGGCGCCGCCCGCGCCCGCCCCGGCGAGCACCCCCACCGACGCAGGCGCCGCCGGCAGTGCCGCGGACGCCCGATCGCGCGACAACCAGCGCACCCGCGACCGCGACGGCCGCTGAGCTGCAGCACGAAGAGTCACCATGAATCGCATAGGCATGTACGTCGCTGGCGCACTGGTCGTCCTGATGGTGCTGTTCTCGACCCTGTTCGTCGTCGACCAACGGCAGTTCGCCGTGGTCTACGCGCTCGGCGAGATCAAGGAGGTGGTCACCGCGCCGGGCCTCAAGTTCAAGCTGCCGCCGCCGTTCCAGAACGTCGTCTTCCTCGACCGCCGCATCCAGACCATGGACAGCCCGGAGACGCGGCCGATCTTCACCGCCGAGAAGAAGAGCCTCGTGATTGACTGGCTGGTGAAGTGGCATGTGGTCGATGCGCGCCAGTTCATCCGCAACAACGGCGTCGACATCCGCAACGTCGAGAACCGCCTGAGCCCGATCGTGCAGGCCGCGTTCAACGAGGAAGTCACCAAGCGCACCGTGCGCGCGATGCTCTCCACCGAGCGCGACAAGGTGATGCAGGACGTTCGCGCCCGCCTGTCCGACGAGGCCAAGTCCTTCGGCATCGAGATCGTCGACGTGCGGATCAAGCGCGTGGACTTCTCCGCCAACGTGACCGACTCGGTGTACCGCCGGATGGCGTCCGAGCGCGCGCGCGTCGCCAACGAGTTGCGGTCCACCGGCGCGGCCGAGGGCGAGAAGATCCGCGCCGACGCCGACAAGCAGCGCGAGGTGATCGTCGCCGAGGCCTACCGCGACGCGCAGAAGGTCAAGGGCGAAGGCGATGCGAAGGCGTCGGCGATCTTCGCCGACTCCTTCGGTCGCGACCCGCAGTTCGCACAGTTCTATCGCAGCCTGGAGGCGTATCGGGCGAGCTTTCGCAACCGGACGGACGTGATCGTCACCGACCCGGCGAGCGACTTCTTCAAGGCGATGCGCGGCAACCCGGCGCTGGCGCCGGCGGCGGCCGCGCCGCGCAAGTGAGCGGTCCCCTGGACTTCTGGGATCTGCTGCTCGGCGCACTGGCGCTGATGTTCGTCGTCGAGGGATTGCTGCCGTTCTTCAGCCCGACGTCGTGGCGCCGGCTGTTCGAGCGGGCGACGCGCATGAGCGACGGGCAGATCCGCTTCCTCGGGCTGTCCAGCATGTTGTTCGGGCTGGTGCTGTTCGCGATCTTCTGGAACTGAGCCGTCCCTACGGCGCCCGCAGCACCGACCGGAGGGCGCGTTCAAGCCCTTCCGAACGGTGATCGCGCCCGGGGCCACCGGTACAATCTCGGTTTTATCCCCCGGGTGCTTTCCATGTCGTCTGCTTGGCTGCTGCCCGAGCACATTGCCGATGTCTTGCCCGCCCAGGCGCGGCACATCGAAGAACTGCGCAGAGGTCTGCTCGACGTGGCCCGCGGCTACGGTTTCGAGCTCGTGATGCCGCCGCTGGTCGAACATCTGGAGTCGCTGCTGTCCGGCACCGGCCACGCGCTCGACCTCAAGACCTTCAAGCTCGCCGACCAGCTCAGCGGCCGCACGCTGGGCGTGCGCGCGGACACCACGCCGCAGGTCGCGCGCATCGACGCGCACCTGCTCAACCGTGCGGGCGTGACGCGCCTGTGCTATTGCGGCCCGGTGCTGCTGACGCGTCCGTCCGGCCTGCATGCCACGCGCGAGCCGCTGCAGTTCGGCGCCGAGACCTATGGCCATGCCGGGCTCGAGGCCGATCTCGAGATCCAGGACCTGGTGCTCGACTGCCTGCGCGTGGCCGGCATGCCGGGCGTGATGATCGACCTCGGCGATTCGCGCATCGTCCGCGGCCTGCTTGCGGACTGTGCGTTGCCGCCGGACGCCAGCGAGTCGATCGCCGCCGCACTGGCTGCGAAGGACCGCGCGACGCTGGAGGCGCTCACCGCGCCGCTGCCGGCCACGGCGCGCCAGCCCTTGCTTGCGCTGCTGCGCCTGTATGGGGACGCCGAGGTGCTCGACGCCGCGGAGCGCGAACTGCCGCCGCACCCGCTGGTGCGTGCCGCGCTGGCCGACCTGCGCTGGCTCGCGAGCCACGTGCGCAGCGCGCATCCGGAAGTGCGCGTGGGCTTCGACCTCGCCGACCTGGTCGGCTACGCCTACTACAGCGGGCCGCGCTTCGCGATCTACAGCACCGGCTCCAGCGACGCGATCGCGCGCGGCGGGCGCTACGACGAGGTCGGTGCGGTGTTCGGCCGCAAGCGGCCGGCGGTCGGCTTCAGCCTTGACCTGAAGGAACTCGCCGCGCTGGTGCCGTCGCGCCGGCCGGCGGCGGCGATCCGCGCGCCGTGGGGCGAGGACGTCTCGCTGCGTACCGCCGTGCGGCGCCTGCGCGAGTCGGGTGAAACCGTGGTCTGCATCCTGCCGGGCCACGAGCAGGAAGGCCAGGAATTCGACTGCGACCGCGAACTCTTCGCGGACGGCGACCAGTGGCGGGTGCGCGCGCGTTGAGCGCGGCCCATCGATCGAGCATCGGGATTCGAGACATGCAACAGACGAAGGCGAAGTCCGCCGGCCGCAACGTGGTGGTCGTCGGCACCCAGTGGGGTGACGAAGGCAAGGGCAAGGTCGTGGACTGGCTGACCGACCACGCGCAGGGCGTGGTGCGCTTCCAGGGCGGCCACAACGCTGGCCACACGCTGGTGATCAAGGGCGTCAAGACGGCGCTGCAGTTGATCCCGTCGGGGATCATGCGCGACGGTGTCGCCTGCTACATCGGCAACGGCGTCGTCGTCGATCCGACGCACCTGCTGTCGGAGATCGAGCGGCTCGAGAAGATGGGGCTCGACGTGCGCTCGCGCCTTTTCGTCAGCGAGTCGTGCCCGCTGATCCTGCCGTTCCACGTCGAGGTGGATCGCGCGCGCGAGGCGCTGCGCGAGAACCGCGGCGCCGGCAAGATCGGCACCACCGGCAAGGGCATCGGCCCCGCCTACGAAGACAAGGTGGCGCGCCGCGCGCTGCGCGCGCAGGACCTGAAGCATCCCGAGCGATTCGCGGCCAAGCTGCGCGACCTGCTGGAACTGCACAACTTCATGCTGACTGGCTTCCTGCATTCGAAGGCGCTGGCGTTCGAGCCGATCTTCGACCACGCAATGACGGTGGCCGCGCAGCTCCAGCCGATGCTGGCCGACGTCGGTCACATGATCCACAACGCGAACCGCGGCGGCGCCAACCTGCTGTTCGAGGGCGCGCAGGGCACGCTGCTGGACATCGACCACGGCACCTACCCGTACGTCACCTCCAGCAACTGCGTGGCCGGCAACGCGGCCGCCGGCGCCGGTGTCGGGCCGGACCTGCTGCACTACATCCTGGGCATCACCAAGGCCTACACCACGCGTGTCGGCAGCGGCCCATTCCCCACCGAACTGCCGATGGACGTACCGGGAACGGTCGGGCACCACCTGTCCACCGTCGGCCAGGAGCGCGGCACCGTCACCGGCCGACCGCGCCGCTGCGGCTGGCTCGACGCCGCGGCGCTGAAGCGCGCGATGATCATCAACGGCGTGTCCGGGCTGTGCATCACCAAGCTCGACGTGCTCGACGGGCTGCGGGAGATCCAGGTCTGCGTCGGCTACGAACTGGGTGGGCGGCGGATCGACATCCTGCCGCTCGATGCGGACGACATCGTCGCTTGCCGGCCGGTCTACGAGACCTTCGCGGGCTGGAGCGAGAGTACCGCCGGCATCACCGAATGGGACCGGCTGCCGCTGAACGCGCGCCGCTACCTCGAGCGGATCCAGGAGGCGATCGGCGCGCCGATCGACATGGTGTCGACCGGCCCGGACCGCGACCACACCATCCTGCTGCGCCACCCGTACCAGGCCTGAGCGCCGCAGACCCGCCCCCAGGCCACCAATAAAGAACGAACGGAGACCCCATGCTGACCGACGACGGCAAGCACCTGTATGTGTCCTGGGACGAATACCACCTGTTGATCGAACGGCTGGCGCTGAAGGTGGATGCGTCGGGCTGGCAGTTCGACCAGATCCTGTGCCTGGCGCGCGGGGGCATGCGGCCGGGCGATGTGCTGTCGCGCGTGTTCGACAAGCCGCTGGCGATCATGTCGACCAGCTCGTACCGCGCCGAGGCCGGCACGATCCAGGGCCGGCTCGACATGGCGAAATACATCACGATGCCCAAGGGTGAGCTGGCCGGGCGCGTGCTGCTGGTCGACGACCTGGCGGACTCCGGCATCACGCTGCGCGCGGTGGTGGAGCGCCTGCGCGGCATGCCGTCGATCAGCGAACTGCGTTCGGCGGTGATCTGGACCAAGGCGGTGTCGAGCTACACGCCCGACTACTACGTCGAGCTGCTGCCGACGAGCCCGTGGATCCACCAGCCGTTCGAGGAATACGACGACCTGCGTCCGCAGGGCCTGGCCAAGAAATTCGCGATCTGACGGATCGCATGCCGCAAGCGCTGGCCGCCATGTTCGAGGCATCGGGCGGCTCGCTGCGAGACATTCACACCACAACGAGACAGACAACAAAAAAGGCCTGCGTCAGCAAGCCTTGTTGTCTTGGTGCCCAGGAGAGGACTCGAACCTCCACGGAGTTACCCGCTAGTACCTGAAACTAGTGCGTCTACCAATTCCGCCACCTGGGCATTTCAGGAAAGACAGAGATTCTATCATCGAAAAAACCACGAACACAAGACCCCCCGCCGTCGGCGCCGAATTGATGAGCGAAGTGGTGGGCACCGTGCAGGGCCATCGCGACGGTCACGGCTTCGTCGTGCGCGACGACCGCCAGCCCGACCTGTACCTGTCGCAACAGGAGATGCGCGCGGTGCTGCACCGCGACCGCGTCAAGGCGCGGGTGATCCGATACGACCGCAAGGGTCGCCCCGAGGCGCGGGTGCTGGAGATCATCGAGCGCCGCAAGTCGCCGATCATCGGCCGGCTATTGCACGAGGGTGGCGTCTGGCTCGTCGCGCCGGAAGACAAGCGCTACGGCCAGGACATCCTGATCCCGAAGAACGCCACCGCGAATGCGGCGGCCGGGCAGGTGGTCGCGATCGAATTGACCGAGACGCCGTCGATGTACTCGCAGCCGGTCGGCCGCGTCACCGAGGTGCTCGGCGAGATCGACGACCCCGGAATGGAGATCGAGATCGCGGTGCGCAAGTACGAGGTGCCGCACCGCTTCTCGCCGGAGACGCTGGCGCAATCGGCCCGCCTGCCGGACAAGATCCGCCCGGTCGATCGCAAGCACCGCATCGACCTCACCGACGTGCCGCTGGTGACGATCGACGGCGAGGACGCCCGCGACTTCGACGACGCGGTGTATTGCGAGCCGGCGCGCATCGGCCGCGGCAAGACGCCGAACGCGTGGCGGCTGGTGGTGGCCATCGCCGACGTCAGCCATTACGTGAAGCCCGGCGAATCGCTCGACAAGGACGCCTACGAACGCGCCACGTCGGTCTACTTCCCGCGCCGCGTGATCCCGATGCTGCCCGAGAAGCTGTCCAACGGGCTGTGCTCGCTGAACCCGAACGAGGATCGGCTGGCGATGGTGTGCGACATGCTCGTCAACGCCGCCGGCGAGATCCACGCCTACCAGTTCTTCCCGGCAGTGATCTGCTCGCACGCGCGCTTCACCTACACCGAGGTCGCCACGATCCTCGCCAACACCCGCGGCCCGGAGGCCGCGCGGCGTGCCGACCTGGTGCCGCACCTGCTGAACCTGAACGAGGTCTACCGCGCGCTGCTGAAAGAGCGTGCCAAGCGCGGCGCGGTCGATTTCGAGACCACCGAGACGCAGATCGTCTGCGACGAGAACGGCCGAATCGAGAAGATCGTGCCGCGCACCCGCACGGAGGCACACAAGCTGATCGAGGAGGCGATGCTCGCCGCCAACGTCTGCGCCGCCGACTTCATCGCGCAGGAGAAGCACCCGTCGCTGTACCGCGTGCACGAGGGGCCGACGCCGGAGAAGAAGACGCTGCTGCAGAACTACCTGCGCCAGCTCGGCCTGGGCCTGGCGATCGGCGACGATCCGCGCCCCGGCGAATACCAGGCGATCGCCGCGGCCACGAAGGACCGGCCGGACGCGATGCAGATCCACACGATGCTGCTGCGCTCGATGCAGCAGGCGATCTACACCGCGATCAACAGCGGCCACTTCGGCCTGGCCTACCCGGCCTACACCCATTTCACCAGCCCGATCCGCCGCTACCCGGACCTGCTGGTGCACCGCGTGATCAAGGCGCTGCTGCACGGCAAGCGCTACCACCTGCACAGCGGCGCGCTGATGGATGCGCCCGCGCGCCGCGGCGGCGCGAAGGCGGCCAAGCCCGCGGCCCAGGAAGGCGAGGCCTGGGAGGCCGCCGGCGCGCATTGCAGCGCCAACGAACGGCGTGCCGACGAGGCTTCGCGCGATGTCGAGGCCTGGCTCAAGTGCCGCTACATGCGCGAGCACCTCGGAGAGGAGTTCGCCGGCACGGTCAGTGCGGTGACGAGCTTCGGCCTGTTCGTGCAGCTCGACGGGCTGTATGTCGAGGGGCTGGTGCACATCACCGAACTGGGCGGCGAGTACTACCGCTTCGACGAGGTCAAGCAGGAGCTGCGCGGCGAGCGCACCGGGGTGCGCTACGTCGTCGGCGCGCGGGTGCGCGTGCAGGTCAGCCGTGTCGACCTGGACGGCCGCAAGATCGATTTCCGCATGGTGCGCGACGGCAACGAGGACGCCGCGTTGATGCGCGCCCGCCGCGAGCGCCAGGCCGGGCGCGCCGGCGGTGCGGTCGCCGAGCTGGAGGCGGTGAAGGATGCCGACCGCGTCGCCAAGGCGGCCGGGCGCCGTGCCGCTGGTTCATCCGGCAAGCCGGGCAAGGGCGGCGGCAAGGGCAGCAAGAGCAATGCGTCGCGGTCGGCGAAGCCCTCGGCGCGCAAGGCGTCGGAGAAGTCGCGCCGGCGGTAGCGCGGCGGGGGCGCTCAGCGCCTCGTCTGCGCTGCCCGGTACAACGCCTCGATCAGATCGCCGGCGCGCAATACCTCGCCCGAGGCCTCGTCCGCCGCCGCACCGTGCTCGTAGGCCGCGCGGCAGGCCACGCGCCATGGCGGCAGCGCCGGCTCGCTGCCCGCCGCCTGCGCCCAGCGCCCGGCCAGCCAGCCGGCCAGCACGTCGCCGGTGCCAGCGGTCGCCAGCCGGGCGTTGCCGGTCGGGTTGATTCGCGGCACGGCGCCCGGCGTCGCCACGATGCTGCCCGAGCCCTTGAGCAGCACCACGCACCGCAGCCGGTCCGCCAGTTCCGCGGCGGCCGCCAGCCGGTCCGACTGGACCTGTGCGGTCGTCGCGCCGAGCAGGCGGGCCGCCTCGAGCGGGTGCGGCGTCAGGATCGTCGGCACGGAACGCGCGGCGCGCTCGCGCAACGCCGCCTGCAGTGCGGCGTCACCGGCGATCGCGTTCAGCGCGTCGGCGTCCAGCACCAGGCGCGCCGCACCCGCGAGCAGCGCGGGCAACAGCGGCACGACGGCCTCGCCGCCGCCGCAACCGCAGGCGATGGTCGCGCCCGCCGGCCACGTGGGCGCGTCGAAGCGGCGGAACATCAGCTCCGGATGCACCGGGTCGAGCGACAGCCGGTCCGCGCTGTCCGCCAGCAGGTGCACGTGCACCCGCCCGGCGCCGGCCGCATGCGCGGCGCGTGCCGCCAGCAGCGCCGCACCGACCATCCCGCCGGCGCCGGCCACGATGCCCACGTCGCCGAAGCTGCCCTTGTGCTGGTCGTGCCGGCGCGGTGCGGGCGGGTCGTAGCCGGCAAGCCAGGCGTCCGGCGGCGCGTCGTCGGTCGCGGCGCAGCCCAGGTCGTCGAACCACACGTGGCCGGCGTGGTCGCGCCCGCGGCCGGTGAACAGGCCGGGCTTCAAGGTCAGCAGCGACAGCGTGTGTTGCGCCACCACGGCATCGGCGCCCGGCGGCTGGCCGGTGGCCGGGTGCAGGCCCGACGGGATGTCGATGGCCAGCACCGGGCTGGCCAGCGCATTCAGGCGGCGCACCGTCTGCGCCATCGCGCCGTCGGGCGCGCGCGTCGCGCCGATGCCCAGCAGCGCGTCGATCGCCAGGTCGGCGGCATCCGGCGACCACGGCGGCGCGGCCTCGGCCGGGGCGATCGGCACGCCGGCAGCCTGCGCGCGCTGCAGGGCATCGGCGGCGTCGCTCGGTAGCCGTGCGGCATCCGCGTGCAGCGACACCCAGAGCGTGCGTCCCGCAGCGTGCAGGTGCAGTGCCGCTTCGAGCCCGTCGCCGCCGTTGTTGCCCGGGCCGGCGGCCACCCAGATGTGGCGCGCGTGCGGCGCCACTGCAAGTGCGAGCTGGGCTGTGGCCAGACCGGCGCGCCGCATCAGCGTGTGCGCCGGCACGGTGGCCAGCGCGGCGTGCTCGACGCGACGGCTGCCCGCCGCGCCGTGCAGTGCCTGCGCGGGCCATGGTGCCTGGATCGGTTGGATGCGGCTCATCGGAGTCGCGCGACGCGCGGGGAGGGTGGTGTGCCGAGGATAGTCCTGCCCGGGGAACCGCTCTGCACAGGCCACGCGCATCTGCCGCCGCCCGGCGCCCACCGCGCGAGGCGCCGGCTTGCGCCTTCGGCGGGTCTGGCGTAGGTACTCATTCGGGCGGCATCAGGCCCTCCGCCGACAGCTCACCGCCGCGGCCGGACAGCCGGTCGGCGATCAGCCGCGCGCCGCCGCAGGCGAGCGCCCAGCCGCTCGCGGCGTGTCCGAAGTGCAGCCAGACGCCGTCGAGGCCGCTCGGGCCGATGCGCGGGCGGCCGTCGGCCAGCGTCGGCCGCGCGCCGTGCCAGCGCTGCGCACGGTCGAGCTGGGCGAGGCCGGGGTACCAGTCCTGAAGCACGCGGTACAGCGTCTCGTGGATCGGTGCGAAGGCCGCTTCGCGCGGCGCCTGCCCGGGCGCACGCAACAGCGCACCGCCGGACACGCGGATGCGTGGCCCCAGCCGCGCGATTGCCACCTGCGTGCGGTCGTCGACCACGCAGGCGCGCAGGTCGGCTTCCGGGTGGTGCTCGTCGTGCCGCAGCGGCGCGGTGATCGACGCGCCGTGCACCATTGCCAGCGGCAGCCGCAGCCCGAGCGGCACCAGCAGCTCGAGCGCGGCCATCGCGCTGCAGACGACCACCGCGTCGAACGCCGAATCGACCGGGGTGTCGGCCAGCGGCTGCGTCGGCTGGGCGTCGCGCTCGCGCGAGCGGCCGTGGCCCGGCCGCAGCGGCACCGCGTCCGGCGGGTGGTGCAGGTGGCGCAGCCGGGGCGCCGGGCCGGGCGCGAGTTGCAGCACCGCGGTGTGCAGCCGGAAGCGCACGCCGAGCGCGGCCGCAGCGTCTCGCACCTGGTAGGCGAACTGCCGGCCGTTGCCGCCCATCGCGTCCGGCAGGTGAAGCCCGCCGCGCAGCGCGTCGGGGTTCAGGCCGGGTTCGATCGCCCGGCAGCCGGCGGGATCGAGCACCTGCGCCGCGATGCCGAGTTCGGTGAGCTCGGTCAGACGGCGGGCCCAGCGCGGCTCGTCGCCGGCCCGCCGCCAGAGCAGCAGCGCGCCGCGGCTGCGTTCGAAATCGAGTTGGCGCCCGTCGATCAGCGCATGCAGGCCATCCTGGCCGTGGCGCTCCAGGCGCCGCCAGGCCAGCTCCAGGGCGGCCGCCGCCGGGCCGCGCTGCGCGCGCCAGGCCTGCCAGCGCCAGCCGAGCGGGCCGCGGAGTACCGACATCGCGCCGGACATCGAGCCGGACAGTCCACCGGGCGACGGCCGCGGCAACCATGCCAGCCGCCCACCCGAGTGACCGCCGAGGCCGCCCCACGGATCCGACAGCCCCGGAGCGACCAGCCCGCCGTGCGCGAAGCTGCCTTCCGCGGCCACGCTGCCGCGCCGGTCGAACACCGTGACCTCGTGTCCGGCATCGGCGAGTTCATGCGCAGTGACGAGGCCGGCGATTCCGGCGCCGATGACGGCGACGCGCATGCGGCCGCGATCAGCCGCGGCGCGCCGAGGCGGCCAGTGCGGATTCGATCGCGAGCGACGCGTCGAGCACCGCGTCGTCCTGCAGCGGGCCGCTCCACACCATCAGGCCGACCGGCCATTCGCCATCACGCTGGCAGGGCAGCGACAGCGCGCAGCCGTCGAGCATGTTGACCACCGCCGGGTTGCGCAGCATCAGCCCGTTGGCGGCGAAGAACGCATCGTCGCTCGCCTCCAGCGCGGCGATCGGCGGCGCCAGCAGCGGCACGGTCGGGCTGAGCATCGCGTCGAAGCCGCGCAGTGCGGCCTGCATGCGGGCGATCCAGCCGGCCCGCGCGGCGACCAGCTCGACGTAGTCGGCCGCGCTCATGCTCTCGCCGCGCCGGATGCGGGTGGCGACACGGCGGTCGTAGCGCGCCTCGTCGGTGGCCAGCCGTCGCCGGTGCCAGGCCCAGGCTTCGGCCGCCGAGAAGCCGCCGCTGGCCTGGATCGACGCCAGTTCGGCCAGTTCGGGCAACACGATCGGCACGACGCGGGCGCCGGCATCACGCAGTTCGGTGAGCGCCCGATCGAAAGCCGCAGCCACCGCGGGCTCGAGTGCGTCGAGCATCAGTGTCGACGGCACGCCGAAGCGGCAGGCCGTCAGCGGCCGCCCGGGCAGTGCCACCCTGCGCGCCGCGAGCAGCTCGTGCACCAGGATCGCATCGCGCACCGAACGGGTGATGGCGCAGGCGGTGTCGAGCGTGGTCGACAGCGGGATCGCGCCCTCGGTCGGCGTCAGCCGCGCGGTGTTCTTGAAGCCGACCAGGCCCTGCAGCGCGGCCGGAATGCGTATCGACCCGCCGGTGTCCGACCCCAGCGCCGCCCACGCCGCGCCGCTCGCCACGCTGACCGCCGCACCGGAACTCGACCCGCCCGGGATCCGCGGCACGGCGTCGAGCGCGGCGGTTGCGACATTGGCCGGCGTCGGGTGATGCGGGTTCAGGCCGATGCCGGAGAACGCGAACTCCGTCATGTGCGTGTGCCCCGTGAGCGCCGCGCCGGCGGCGCGCAGGCGGGCGACGGCGGGGCAATCGTCGGCGGCCGGCGAGGCGTCTTCCAGCACCCGAGAGCCGGCGGTCGTCACCGCGCCGGCAACGTCGAACAGCGCCTTGATGCTGACCGCCAGACCGGCCAGCGGCGGCAGCGGGGCGCCGGCGGCATGCTGGAGGTCGACCGCATCGGCGGTGGCGCGCGCCAGCGCATCGAAGCGCCGCAGGTAGGCGCCTCGGGCGGCCGGCGCGTCGCCGGCGGCGAGGTTGGTTTCGAGCGTTGCTCGCGCGGTGATCGTGCCGGTGGCGATGCGGGCACGGGCGTCCGACAGGTCAGGAGTCATGGAATGCTATACTCGACGGGTTTTTCCGGATGCGGGCACGCGTCCGCCCGAAGTCCGGGTTGAATCTGGGTTGAGTCCGGATCAGGTCCGGATTGGGCCCGGATCGAATGGGGCCGACGCCATCACCGTGGCGGTGGCCGCCAGCACGACGAAGGGCTTCGGACGGGCAGCGAACACGCTGTCGCCGGTTTGCATGTGCAGGGTGAGGTGGCGCGGTCACGCGCGACCCGATCCCCGCACCACACGAACCGGCACTCGTCGCCGCCGGAAAGACAAATCGCGAAGCCGGCTGCCGAAGGTGTCGCGCGGGGAGTCCTCCATGAACGAACAGGACGCTCTCGCGTGATTGGAGCCGGATTCTAGAACCAACCTTTGGAGTCTCCATGACCGTCAGCATGCGTGAAATGCTGGAAGCCGGTGTCCATTTCGGTCACCAAACGCGCTTCTGGAATCCCAAGATGGCCCCGTACATCTACGGCCATCGCAACAAGATCCACATCATCAACCTCGAGAAGACGCAACCGCTCTTCATCGACGCGATGAAGTTCGTGCGCCAGCTCGCCGCTCGCCGCGGCACCATCCTGATGGTCGGCACCAAGCGCCAGGCGCGCGACGTGATCGCGCTGGAAGCCCGGCGCGCCGGCATGCCCTTCGTCGACCAGCGCTGGCTCGGCGGCATGCTGACCAACTTCAAGACGGTCAAGGGCTCGCTGAAGCGCCTGAAGGACATGCAGGCCCAGGTCGAGGCCGGCACCGAGATCCGCATCAAGAAGGAAGCGCTGATGTTCCAGCGCGAGCTCGAGAAGCTCGAGAAGGACATCGGTGGCATCCAGGACATGAACGCGCTGCCCGATGCGCTGTTCGTGATCGACGTCGGCTATCACAAGATCGCCGTGGCCGAGGCCAACAAGCTGGGCATCCCGGTGGTCGGCATCGTCGACACGAACCACTCGCCGAACGGCATCAGCTACGTCGTCCCCGGCAATGACGACTCGTCCAAGGCTGTCGCGCTGTACGCGCGCGCCGTGGCCGACGCGGTGCTCGAAGGCCGCGCGAACGCGTCCAACGAGCTGACGCAGGCGGTGGCCGCCGAAGGCGACGAATTCGTGGAAGTCAACGAGAACGCCTGATCTCACGGCCCTCTCGCTCCGCTGAGCGAGGCGACAAAGGGGCTGCTACAGCCCCTTTTTTCAATGCCCAACCCATTCGCGGAGCCGCCCACCCGGCGGCTCCGCCCGACACCGGAGAAATCACGATGCCCGCAATCACCGCAAGCATGGTCGCCGAACTGCGTGCCAAGACCGATGCGCCGATGATGGAGTGCAAGAAGGCGCTGACCGAGGCCGACGGCGATCCCGGCCGTGCCGAGGAGATCCTGCGCGTCAAGCTCGGCAACAAGGCCGGCAAGGCGGCATCGCGCGTCACTGCCGAGGGCGTGATCGCCGCCAGCGTCGACGGTGCCACCGGCGCGCTGATCGAGGTCAACTGCGAAACCGACTTCGTGTCGAAGAACGACTCGTTCCTTGCCTTCACGCGCGCCGCGGCGAAGCTGGTCGCCGAGCAGAACCCGGCCGATGTCGCCGCGCTGTCGGCGCTGGCCTACGAGCAGGACGGCTTCGGGCCGACGGTCGAGGACGTGCGCCGCGGCCTGATCGGCAAGATCGGCGAGAACATGTCGATCCGCCGCTTCAAGCGCTACGCCGGCGGCGGCAAGCTCGCCAGCTACCTGCACGGCACGCGCATCGGCGTGATCGTCGAGTTCGACGGCGACGAAGTCGCCGCCAAGGATGTCGCGATGCACGTCGCGGCGATGAAGCCGGTGTCGCTGCAGTCGTCCGACGTGCCGGCCGAACTGATCGAGAAGGAACGCAAGATCGCTGCCGAGAAGGCCGCCGAATCGGGCAAGCCGCCGGAAATCGTCGCCAAGATGGTCGACGGTTCCGTGCAGAAGTTCCTGAAGGAGGTCTCGTTGCTCGACCAGGCCTTCGTCAAGAACGACAAGCAGACGGTCGCGGCGATGCTCAAGGGCGCCGGTACCGCGGTCAAGGGCTTCACGCTGTACGTCGTGGGCGAGGGCATCGAGAAGAAGGTCGACGACTTCGCGGCCGAGGTGGCGGCGCAGGTCGCAGCCGCCAAGGGCGCCTGAGCGGCGACCCGCCCCGGGCGGTCGCCGACGGCCCGGGCAGTAGACTCCGACTTCGCGACGCACACCCAGGGAACCACTGAATGCCTGCCTACAAACGCATCCTGCTCAAGCTCTCCGGCGAGGCCCTGATGGGCGACGATGCCTACGGCATCAATCGCGCCACCATCGTCCGCATGGTGCGCGAGGTCCAGGAAGTCACGCAGCTCGGCTGCGAGGTGGCGGTGGTGATCGGCGGCGGCAACATCTTCCGCGGCGTGGCTGGCGGCTCGGTCGGCATGGACCGAGCCACCGCCGACTACATGGGCATGCTGGCCACCGTGATGAACGCGCTGGCGCTGGCCGACACCATGCGCCAGGAAGGCATGACGGCGCGCGTGATGTCCGCCATCGCGATCGAGCAGGTGGTCGAGCCCTACGTGCGGCCGAAGGCGCTGCAGTACCTCGAGGAAGGCAAGGTCGTCGTGTTCGCCGCCGGCACCGGCAACCCGTTCTTCACGACCGACACGGCGGCCGCCCTGCGCGGCGCCGAGATCGGCGCGGAGATCGTGCTGAAGGCGACCAAGGTCGACGGCGTCTACACCGCCGACCCGAAGAAGGACCCGGCCGCCACGCGCTACAGCCAGGTCACCTTCGACGAGGCGATCATCAACAACCTGCAGGTGATGGACGCCACCGCCTTCGCGCTGTGCCGCGACCAGAAGCTGCCGATCAAGGTTTTCAGCATCTTCAAGTCCGGTGCCCTGAAGCGCGTGGTGATGGGCGAGGACGAGGGAACGCTGGTGCACGTCTGAACGCAGCGACCCTGCAACGGGTTTCCGGGAGCCGAACATGAGCACAGCCGACATCAAGAAGACCGCCGAGACGAAGATGGCCCGCACCATCGATTCGTTGAAGAACGACCTGCAGAAGATCCGCACCGGGCGAGCGCATCCGGGCATCCTCGACCAGGTGCAGGTCGAGTACTACGGCTCGCTGGTGCCGATCAGCCAGGTCGCCAACGTGACCCTGCTCGACGCCCGCACGATCAGCGTGCAGCCGTGGGAAAAGAACATGGGCGCCAAGATCGAGAAGGCGATCCGCGAGAGCGATCTCGGCCTGAACCCGGCCTCGCAGGGCGACCTGCTGCGCGTGCCGATGCCCGCGCTGACCGAGGAGCGCCGCCGCGACCTGACCAAGGTCGTCCGCCACGCCGGCGAGGACGCCAAGGTCGCGGTGCGCAACCTGCGGCGCGAGGCCAACGAGCACGTCAAGCGCCTGCTCAAGGACAAGGAAGTCACCGAAGACGAGGAACGTCGCACGCAGGACGAGATCCAGCGCCTGACGGATCGCGTGGTGGCCGAGGTCGATCGCCTCGTGTCCGGCAAGGAAGCCGAGATCCTGGCGGTCTGATGACGCACGCCGCCCGCCCGGCCGTCGCGTTCGTCGTTTCCCGCTGAGCGCCGCGTGGCATCCGACCTCGTCATTCCGCGGCATGTCGCCATCGTGATGGATGGCAACGGGCGCTGGGCGCGCAAGCGCTTCATGCCGCGATTCTTCGGCCACAAGCAGGGCGTCGACACGCTGGTGCGCACGGTGTTCGCCTGTGCCGACCGCGGCATCGAGTACCTGACGGTGTTCGCGTTCTCGTCCGAGAACTGGAAGCGGCCGACCGAAGAAGTCTCGTTCCTGATGGACCTGGTGCTGGTGGCCGTGGCCAAGTACCTCGGCCGCATGGCGGACCAGGGCGTGCGCATCCGCATCATCGGCGACCGCAGCCGCGTGTCCGACAAGCTGCGCTCGGCCTGGGAGCATGCCGAGGAGATCACGCGCAACAACACGCGCATCACCTTGTCGGTCGCGTTCAACTACGGCGGCCGCTGGGACGTGGTGCAGGCCTGCCGCCACGCCATGCGCGACGGCGTGACCGCCGACCAGCTCGACGAAGCCACGCTCGGCCGCTACATGGCACTCAGCCACGCGCCCGATCCCGACCTGTTCATCCGCACCGGCGGCGAGATTCGCATCAGCAACTTCCTGCTGTGGCAGGCGGCGTACTCCGAACTCGTCTTCACCGAGTGCCTGTGGCCGGAGTTCGACGAATCCGAACTCGACGCCGCACTGGCCGCC
The DNA here is from genome assembly GCA_044223035.1 of Piscinibacter sp. Classification (GTDB taxonomy): domain Bacteria; phylum Pseudomonadota; class Gammaproteobacteria; order Burkholderiales; family Burkholderiaceae_C; genus JBGAMJ01. The sequence goes on along the minus strand of JBGAMJ010000063.1, from coordinate 355 downwards.
TACGCCCGCCGCGACCGCCGTTTCGGCGGCGTGAAGGACACCGCGCCGATGCCGGCGTCCGGTGTCGGCCAGGGCGCCTGAGCGCCGCACCGCGCCCGCTCCGCCATGCTCCGCCAGCGTGTCGTCACGGCCGTCGTCCTGCTCGCCCTGCTGCTGCCGGCGCTGTTCGCGCCCGTCACCTGGCCGTTTCACGTGCTGACGCTGGTGATGATCGGCGCCGCCGGCTGGGAATGGGGCCGGCTGAACGACGCCGGCGCTGCCGGATCGGTGGCCTTCGGCGTGCTGCTTGCCGCCGCCTGCGCAGCGGCGCTCGCGGCCGGCTGGACGGTTGCCGCGCCGCCGCTCGCGTGGTGGC
>JBGAMJ010000062.1:0-28921 GCA_044223035.1 Piscinibacter sp. | reverse complement strand
GACGAGCGCCTCGAAGCCGCCCGCGACGCGGCGCGCCGGCGGCACGGCGTCGACGCGCCGCTCGGGCGCCGACCGGGCGCGGGCCGCCCGCGTCGCCAACCCGCGCGGCATCTGTGCCGCGCGGCCGGTGGCGGCACGCGCGGCCTGTCTGCAGCAGCAGTGCGCCAAGCCGGCCTATCGCAAGTCGGCGGCCTGCAAGGGCGTGCCGCGCCGCTGAGCGAGTGAGAGGGTGAGAGGGTGAGCGGCCGTCCGCCGTGGCGGACCATGGGTGCCGGGCGCCTCGCGCCCGCGCTCAGGATGCGCGTCGCAGGCTCAACGGTGCGGCGCGTGCCCAGCCGGACGGCGCGGCGGCCGGGTGTTCGGATGGGCGCGGCGATGCCGCGTGGGTATTGACGACCGGGGAAGGGGTCGGCAGCGGGGTTGGCGAGAGGGCTGCAAACGCGGCCGGCGAGTCGGCCTGGAAAGCGGGCGGGGCCGTCGCCCGGGAGCTGCCCTGGAAGTTGTCCCCGGACGCCGGGGCATTCATGCCGTGGGCCGCGGAAGGCCTGGCCACGGATGCAGTGCCCGGTGCCGCCGCAGGCGATCTCGGCCGACCCATGTCGACGACGCAGCGCAGCCCGGCCGGCAATCCGAAATCGGGGTTCGGCAACGCCAGGCGCAGCCGGAAGCTGTTGCTGTTCGGGTCGAGCACGCGATCGATCTGCGTGATGCGCGCCGACCGCGACCTCGCCCCGCCCAGTTCGGGCAGGACCGACAGATCCTGGCCGATCGCAAACCGGCCGAACCAGCTCATCGGTGCGACCACTTCGACGCGCAGCGGGTGGATCGCCGCCACGCGCAGCAGCGGCGTGTCCTCGATTCGTTCGCCGGGGTTGGCATAGCGGTCGACGACGACGCCGTCGAACGGGCTGCGCAGTACCCGCGCAGCGGACCGGGCCCGCGGCGCGGACGCCGTGCCCGCGCCGCGCTTCACGATGCCCGGCCGGGCTGGCTCGACGTCCACGCGCAGCCGCGCCAGCACCTGGCCGCGGCGCACCAGCTCACCGCGCTCGACCGCGATCGATTCGACCACGCCGGCAGTCGCCGTGCCGAGGTCGGCGCTCCGGTCGGGAAGGATCAGGCAGGCGAGCGGCCCGGGTGGGGTGGGCGGCGGCGGCACGAGCGTCTGCGTGCCGGCGTCAGCGCCGAGCGCCAGCAGCGCGGCGGCGATCCCGGCACGCATGCAGCCGCGGACGGCGGCGCGCATGTGGTGCCGCGGCGGCGTGCAGCGGCCGCTGGCGGCAGCATGTTGCGGATCGGGGTTCGACAAGGCAGGCTTTCCATCGAGAGGACGGCCGATGCGTGTCGCAGCGTCTGGATCGAACGGGAGAAGGCGGGAAGCGGAGGGAACGACGTTGGCGACGGGCAACTGCCGCTGGGGCCGGGGGCCCGGGGTGTTCCCGATGTCGGCCGCCGGCGAGCGTCATTGAATTCTCTGCCACTTGCTAAATGACAAAAATGCCAAATACGGCGAAATGTGCCGCCGTTTCAATCGCTTCGTTCCGGCAGTCGGAGCAGCTCGCGGCGGAACAGGACGCGCTGTACCCGCAGTTCCGCGTCGGCCTCGATCTCGGCCTCGATCGCGGCGCGCCGCCGCGCACGCGCGCGCCGTTCCTGGGCCGCCTGCCAGGCCGCCCAGGCCAGCGTGCGCAGCACCGCCGGCCCACGCACCTCGCCGTCACGCAGCCGCAGCCGCCACAGGCCGGCCAGCGAGCGACCGAGCGGATCGGCGGCGAACAGGTCCGCGTCCAGCGCCAGCCAGGTCTCGCCGCTGCCCGGATCGCCGTGGCGGCCGGCGCGGCCGGCGAGCTGACGGTCCAGCCGGGACGAGGTGTTGTGCTGCAGGCTCAGCACGTGAAGCCCGCCGGCGGCCCGCGCGGCGGCATCGAGCACGATGTCGGCACCACGCCCGGCCTGGCCCGCCGACACGGTGATGCGGCCGGCGTGGCCGGCGGCGGCGAGGAGGTCGGCCTGGGCGCGTTCCCGGTGCGCGGCGGATGACGCCGGCCGGCACCCATCCGGCCCGCCGTCCCTTTCTGCGTCCGGCTTGGCATCTTGTCCGGCATGCCGCCCGGCGATCCAGCCCACGTCGAGCAGCGCATGCGCCGCCCCGTGCGCCGCCAGCCGTGCCGACAGCGCACGCGCCGCGCCGATGCTGTCGCAGCCGATCAGCACCGGCCGGCCGGCGTCGACCAGCCCGCGCACTCGCGGCAGCAGCGCCTGCCAGCGCGCCTCGTGATCCTCGAACACGCGCAGCGGGCCGTCGTGCCGGCGATCGGGCCGGTGGCGCGGCACGCCGACCACGTCGGCGCCGTAGACCTCGGCCAGTTCGGCACGCGCCTCGTGCAGCGTCGCGCCCGTGCCGCCCAGATGCCGGTAGCGGCGGAAGAAGTGCTGCAGCGTGATCCGCGCCTCGGCCTCGATCACCGGCTCGGGCCGGCAGCCCTCCTTGATCGCGACGAGAGCGATCAGCGCGTGCCGCTGGCGCGATCCGCACCGGCCCTCGGCCAGGCCGCCGCCGGGGCTGCCGGAGATGTCGATTCGCGGGCCTTCCGGCCCGTCGACGACCCGGTAGTCGCGGTCGCGTTGCAACCGGTGGCGGGCGGTCAGCGCCAGCGCCACGGTGTCGTCGCGCTGGCGGCGGCTGGGCCACGCCGGCACCAGGTGCGCGCTCAGGCCGGCGAGGTGGGCGCGCCCGGCCCCGGTCAGCTCCGGCCGTCCGGCGGGGTCGGCTGCGTCTCCGGGGCGAAAGTCGTCCGGCGCGGCGAGCTGGGCCGACAGTGCCCAGGCCTGCCACAGGTAGGCGCGCTCGGCGGCGGTCTCGGCGCTGCCGGTGAAGCGCGACAGCCGCAGCGGCTGCTGCGCCTCGTCGATCACCAGGCCGTCGGCGTCGTCGACGATCGCCAGGTGCAGCCCGCGCAGCAGCGGCGTGGCGGATTCGTCGGCAGCCGGCAGGAGGGCGCCGTCCCCGGGTCGCGGGCCTCGCACGGGGCCGGCCCGCTGATCCGGTTCCTCGCCGATTCGGTGGTCGATCCGAGGGCCGAGCGGGTGCCCGAACGGGTCGACCAGCCGGTCGCGCAGGTGATCCGACGCGAGCGCCTGCGCCGTTGCGTAGACGATCGACGCCGCGTAGGCCGGGCGCCGCGCTTCGGGCGGCAGGTCGGCGGTCACCACCGCCACCGGCAGCCCGAGCATCGCGAACAGCGGCGCGAACCGGTGCGCCTCGCGCTCGGCCAGGTGGTCGTTGGCTGTCAGCACGTGCACCGGCAGGCCGGCGAGCGCGCCGATCGCGGCGGCCATCGCGGCCGCCAGCGACTTGCCCTCGCCGCTCGCCATCTCGACCAGCCGGTCGTCGAGCATCGCCAGCGCAGCGCGCACCTGCGGGTTGCGCGGCTGGAGCCGGAGCGTGCGCCGCGCGGCGTCGACGACGAGCGAGCACGCCAGGTCGACGGCCCCGGGCGCCAGACCGTCGCAGGCGAGGCGCGATTGCACGCCGACGCGCAGCCGCAGGCACGACGCGGCCGGCAACCCGTGCCAGTCGCGGGCGCGCCTGAGCACCGCCGCCGCGCGCCGCGCGTACTCGCGCTCCAGCCAGCGCCGCGGGAGCGCCGGCGCACGCCGCTCGGCGCGAACGGTGTCGGCGTCGAGGCCGACGTGCGTGCCGTCGGGCCGGGCGCCCCAACGCGTGCCTGGGCGCGACAGGAAACGGAAGGGGCGGAAGTGCGGGAAGGGGGTGGAGCTTGAGGTCACGGTGAACGTCCCGCCGGGCGGGACTCCTCGGGTGCGGTGCTGCGTTTCGATCGGGACGGCGACCTGGCATTTATCAACCCGATCAATGTGATGTAAACGGCAAAAATGGCATCTCTTGCGCGTACAGATGCGCGCTTGCGTTCGCCGAGACGCCGCTCAGAATCGGGACTTCGGTCCTCCGACCCGTCTGTACCCCAGGAGCGCGCCATGACCAGCCCCCGGTTTCCCGTTGCATCCGCCGAGGCGCCGTACGCCCGGCTGTCAGGTCGCCGGGTGCTGGTGGCGGAAGACAGCCAGATCAACCAGATGCTGGTCGAGGAATGGCTCGGCGAGGTCGGCATGTCGGTCACGCTGGCCCTGGACGGCGCGCAGGCGCTGGAACGGCTTGCCGTCGAGACCTTCGACCTGGTGCTGATGGACTGCCGCATGCCGTTGATGGACGGCTACACCGCGACGCGCCGCCTGCGCGAACGCTGGCCCGACCTGCCGGTGATCGCACTGACCGGCAATGCACACGGCAGCGAGCGCGACGAGGGAATCGCCTCCGGCATGAACGAGGTGCTGGTCAAGCCGTTGCAGCCGCAGCAGCTCCTGGACTGCCTCGTGCGCTGGTTGCCCCCCGTGCCCGCAGGCGATGCGCCGGGCGCGTGCGAGCGCTGAGCCGCTCGACACTTCCCCGACTTGTCAGCAGCGCCCGGCGCTCCTCACAATCGATACTCCCGGACCGGTCACGCGAGGGCCAGCCGCCACGCTCGCCGCGACCCGTCGTCTCCCACTGCTTGCGATGCGCAATGACCCCATGTCCGGCAACCCCCGCCGGCCCGACGATCCTTCACCGCCCGCCGGCGCGTCCGGTAGCGGGTCTGTCGCTGCGCCGGTGCAGGTGTCCGGTGCCGGCCCGGCGGTCGCGGCGCCTGCCGATGCGCTGCTGGGCGATCTGGCGGACGCCATCGCACCGTTGCTGCGCCAGTTCGCCGACGTCCTCGACCGGGTTCCGGTCGAATCGCACGCCGGCCCGGCCCCCGGCGGCGATCCGGCCGCCGCGGCGGTGCGCGGCCCGCTGACGGTGCTGCTGGGCACCGTCGGCACGGCCTTGAAGGGCCCGCTTGCGCCGCGGCAGGCCGATGCGATGCGGCAACTCGAACGCGCCGGCCGTGCGTTGCTCGGGCTGGTCGACGAGGTGCAGGACCGCGGCCCGGTCGGTCCCGCGGCCGCATCGCCGGCCACCGCCACCTTCCCGCTGGAACCCTGGCTTGCGGAAGTCGCCGAGCGCCTGGGCGAAGCCACCGCCGATGCGCCGGTCGAACTGCTGATCGCGCCCGCTGCCGATCTGCCGCCGCTGCTGCAAGGCGACCGGCGCCGGCTGCTGCGGCTGCTGTGCTCGCTGGGCCGCCAGGCGATCCGCCGGACCGGGCGCGGCGAGGTCGTGATCGACATCGGGCGGGTCGTGCCGGATGCGTCCACCGATGCCGCGCCGGCGACCGAGCGGCTTCGCGTCGCGATCCGCGGCCGTTCCACCGCCGCGGCAGCGGAGCCGTCGCCCGCCGACGACGGGCTGGAGCGTCGCATCGCAGCGCTCGTCGCCGAATCGGGTGGCACGGTCGAACGGCCCGGTGCCGACGGCGGGCTCGTCGTCGAACTGCCTGTCGGGCTGCCGTTCGACGCGGCGGGGGAGCAGGCATCGCCCGATGCCGGCGCCGCCGCCGACACCTTGCCGCTGCGGGGCCGCCGCTTGTTGCTGGTCGACGACCATCCGGCGACGCGCGACCTGTGGCAGCGCTTCGCCGCCGGGCTCGGCCTGGAGGCCGATGCCGTCGCCGACGGCTGGGACGCGTTGCGTGCGGTGGCGGTGGCCGAGACCGCCAGGCGCCCGTACGACCTGGTGCTGATCGACGGCCGCATGCCGGGCATGACCGGCATCGAATGCGTGCGCCAGATGGCGCGCGCGCGGCACCTGCATCCGCCCCGCCTGATGCTGGCCGGCGCGCAGGGCCGCGAGTCCGCGCTGCTCGAACTCGCCGCGGCCCGCCTGGCGGTGCGCGTGGTCGTCGCCAAGCCGCTGCTGCCGTCGACGCTGGCTGCCGCCTGCCTGGCCGCGCTGTCCGACGCGGCGCCGCCCGGAGCGGCCGCCGCGGCCATGTCAGCCGCGGACACGGGCCGCGCGGCACCGGCTGCGAGCGCCGGCCCGTTCCCGAGACCGGGCTCTCCGCGCGCCGCGGTCGCGGAGGGGCTGTCGATGCGGTCGCCGTCGCCGGCCACCGCGTCGGCCCGTGCGGCGTCCGATCCGCTGTCCGGCCTGCCGGGCGTCGACATCGAGGTTGGCCGTGCCAGCACGATGGGCAACGACAAGCTGCTGCGCCGCCTGCTTGACATGTACCGCGAGGGCCAGTCCGATTTCGCCGGCAAGTTCCGCAGCGCGCGCCGCTCGGGCGACAACGTCGCCGCCGGCCGGCTCGCCCACACGCTGCGCAGCGTGTCCGGCAGCCTGGGCGTGCGCGGCGTGCAGCGCGCGGCCGATGCGCTGGAGCGTGCCTGCGATGCCCACCTGGACGACCACGAGATCGAGGTCCGCATCGACGCGGTGGTCCACGAACTGGAGCCGGTGCTGGCCGGCCTTGGCGCGCTGCCGAAGTAGCGGCGGGCGGGCGGCGCCAGGCTTCGGCCGGGGGCCCTGTCAGCGCTGCCGCTCGGCCTGTGCCTCTTCGGCGTTCTCGAAGATGTGCGGCGCGAGGCCGCGGCGCTTCAGCGCATCGCCGAGCTTCATGCGCAGGAAGTTGCTGCCGGTGTAGCGCGACACGCCGGCGTAGTGGTGCTTGACGAGCTGCGTCACCATGTCGGCATAGGCGTCCATCACCTCCGGCAGGATCTGGAAGTTGTCGTAGTTGACGACCGCGTCGACGCGCTTGCCGAGCGGCGTGACGATCGCCTGCACCTGGTCGCGGATCGCGTTCACGTCGGCCAGCGTGCGCACGCGGTGGCCCTCGAAGTTGATGAACAGCGTGCCCAGCGCGGCGTCGTAGGCGAAGCGGCGCGGGAGCGGCAGGCGCAGCAGGTCGTCGCGCAGGCCCATCGGCGCGTCGCCGAAGATGCGCGGGTCCATCGTCGCCGGCGGCTTCGGCTGATACGGCGTGAAGTCCATCCGGTCGAGGATGTCGCGCTGCAGGTCCACGCCGGGCGCGATCTCGATCAGCTCCAGCCCCTGCGCGCACAGCCGGAACACGCAGCGCTCGGTCACGTACAGCACGCGCTGGCCGCGCTCCACCGCCACCCGGCCGCTGAAGGTGCGGTGCTCCACCTCGCGTACGAACTTGACGACCGAACCGTCCTCCTGGATCTGCAGCAGTCCGCCCTCGACCGCCACGCGCAGCCGCCCGGCGTTGAAGGTGCCGACGAACACCACCTTCTTCGCGTTCTGGCTGATGTTGATGAAGCCGCCGGCGCCGGCCAGCTTGGGGCCGAACTTGCTGACGTTCAGGTTGCCCTCGGCATCGGCCTGCGCCAGCCCTAGGAAGGCGATGTCGAGGCCGCCGCCGTCGTAGAAGTCGAACTGATACGGCTGGTCGATGATCGCCTGCGTGTTGCTCGCCGCACCGAAGTTCAGCCCGCCGGCCGGCACCCCGCCGATCACGCCGGGCTCGGCGGTCAGCGTCATCAGGTCGATCACCATCTCCTCGTTGGCCACCGCGGCGATGCCCTCGGGCATGCCGATGCCGAGGTTGACGACGCTGTTCGCATCCAGCTCCAGCGCGGCGCGGCGGGCGATGATCTTGCGTTCGCTCATCGGCATCGGCGCGGTCGACGCGAGCGGCACGCGCAGCTCGCCGCTGAAGGCCGCGCTGTAGGGCTCGGCGAAGGTCTGCCAGTGGTTCTCGGGCCGCGCGACGACCACGCAGTCGACCAGCACGCCCGGTACCTTGACCTGGCGCGCCGGCAGCGCATGGCGTTCGGCCAGCCGCTCGACCTGCACGATCACGATGCCGCCGGAGTTGCGCACCGCCATCGCGATCGCCAGCGCCTCGAGCGTCAGCGCCTCGCGCTCCATCGTGATGTTGCCGTCGGGGTCGGCGGTGGTGCCGCGGATGATGCCCACGTCGATCGGGAAGGCCTTGTAGAACAGGTAGTCCTGGCCGTCGATCGGCATCAGCCGCACGATCTCCTCGGTCGTGCGCGGGTTCAGCTTGCCGCCGCCGTGGCGCGGGTCGACGAAGGTGCCGAGCCCGACGCGCGACAGGTGCCCCGGCTTGCCGGCCGCGATGTCGCGGAACAGGTGCGAGATCACGCCCTGCGGCAGGTTGTAGGCCTCGATCCGGTCGGACACCGCGAGCTGCTGCAGCTTGGGCACCAGGCCCCAATGGCCGCCGATCACGCGCCGCACCAGGCCGTCGTGCGCGAGGTGGTTCAGGCCCTTGTCGCGGCCGTCGCCCTGGCCGGCGGCATAGACCAGCGTCAGGTTGCGCGGCTTGCGCGGCGGCGCGACGCCTTCCTCGCCGCCGTCGTCGGCGAGGTACAGCTCCTCCAGCGCGATCGCGATCTCCTCGGCGAAGCCGATGCCGACGAAGCCGCCGGTGGCCACGGTGTCGCCGTCGCGGATCAGGCGCACCGCGTCGCGCGCCGACACGATCTTGCCGTGCTGCGTCTGCATCAGGGTGGCGAGCTGGGGGTGGTGGGTCATCGCAGTCTCCGTGCGCCGCGTCGTTCCGGCGGCGCCGAGCATGCCAGCCGGCGCCGTCGCGGCGTGCTGCGGTCTACCCGGGTAGGCGGTGCAATCCGCGGCCCGCCCGCGGGCGGCTCAGCGCCGCCCGTACATCATCTGCCGCGCCAGCAGCGAGCGCACCGGCTTCAAGGCCTGCAGCGCGGCCAGCCCGAGGCCGCGCGCCGCGCCGGCGCCGGGCAGCGCCCAGGTGAAGCTGCGCGCGAGGAAATCGGTGGCGGCGATCATCGCCCAGCGGTCCGGGCCGCGCTGCCACTCCAGGCGGCGCAGCACCGCGTCCACGTCGCCCGACTCGGCCAGGCCGCGCACCAGGTCCACGCTGTCGCGCAGGCCGAGATTCAATCCCTGGCCGGCGACCGGGTGCAGCGTCTGCGCGGCGTTGCCGATGCGCACGATGCGCCCCTCGACCAGCGTGCGTTCCGCGCGCAGCCCGAGCGGAAAGCCCTTCAGCGGCGTGATCGAGGTCAGCCGGCCGACGGCGGGGTGGAACACGGTGTTCAGCACCGCCAGGCGCTGGGCGGCGTCGAGCGCGCGCACCGGGTCGTCGCCGCTCGGCACGCACCACACCAGCGCGGCGCGCAGCACGGCCGGCGCCGCCGGATCGGGCCGCAGCGGCAGCAGCGCGGCCGGGCCGCGGCGGGTGAAGCGCTCGAACGCGACGCCCGGCCGCCCGCCGTCGAGCGTGACCTGGCCGACCCAGGCGGTCTGCCGGTAGTCGTGCTCCAGCGGCGGCGGGCCGTTGTGGTTCAGCCGCGTCGATGCCTGCGGCGAATAGACGCCCCCCTCGGCGACGACGACCAGGTCGAAGCGTTCGGCGATGCCGGCATCGATCTCGGCGCCGCCGGGCAGCGCCTTCAATGCCGCCACCGGCGTGCCGAAGCGGGTGTGCAGCCGCTGCGGCTCGCGTGCCGCGGCGGCGAGCCAGGCGCGCTGCAAGGGCGCGACGACCTGGCCGTGGCGCAGCACCGCACCCAGCATCGGCACGCCTTCGTCGGCGGCGCGGATCACCACCTCCGGCTCGCGCCCGGGCCAGGCCCAGGTCGGCGGCTGCTGCGAGACGTGCACCTCGGTGATCGGCTGCGCCGGTGCCGGGTCCCAGGCGCCCAGGCGCTGCAGCCATTGCACGCTGCCGAACGACAGCGCCAGCGTGCGCGGGTCGGCGCCGATGTCGTGCTGCTCGCTGCGGCTGTCGAACAGCGTGATCCGGGAGCGCGGCAGCGCGCGCGCCGCGTGCAGCGCCAGGCTCAGGCCGACCGGGCCGGCGCCGACGACGGCCACCGAGAGCGTCGCGCGCGGCGCGGGGACGGGGCGGGAGTCGTCATGCATCCGCCGGAAGCTACCACGTGGCTATGATCCGCCCCGGATTTGCCCGAGGAGGCCGCCATGGCGCTGATGGATTTCATCAAAAAGCAGTTCATCGACATCATCGAGTGGGTCGAGCCGGGCGACGGGATCCTCGCCTGGCGCTACCCGATCGCCGACCGCGAGATCCAGTACGGCGGCTCGCTGACGGTGCGCGAGAGCCAGATGGCCGTCTTCGTCAACGAAGGCAAGGTGGCCGACGTCTTCGGCCCCGGCATGTACAAGCTGACGACGCAGACGCTGCCGGTGCTGACCTACCTGAAGAACTGGGACAAGCTGTTCCAGAGCCCGTTCAAGAGCGACGTCTACTTCTTCAGCACCCGCCAGCAGATCGACCAGCGCTGGGGCACCGCCCAGCCGGTGACGATCCGCGACAAGGATTTCGGCGCCGTTCGGCTGCGCGCGTTCGGCAACTACGCCTACCGCATCGCCGACCCGAAGACCTTCCACACCGAGATCTCCGGCACGCGCGACACCTACACGGTGGCCGAGCTCGACGGCCAGCTCCGCGGCCTGATGCTGCAGCACATCTCCGACGCGGTGGCCGGCAGCGGCGTCGCCTTCCTCGACCTGGCCGCCAACCAGGTGGAGTTCGCGCAGGCGCTGGCCGCGGCCACCGCGCCGTCGTTCGAGAAGATCGGGCTGAAGCTCGAGGGCGTGACGCTGCAGAACATCAGCCTGCCCGAGGAACTGCAGAAGATCCTCGACCAGAAGATCGGCATGGGCATGGTCGGCAACGACATGGGCCGCTTCATGCAGTACCAGACGGCGCAGGCGCTGCCCAAGTTCGCGGAGGGCGCGGCCGGCGGCGGCGTGGTCGGCGATGCGATGGGCCTGGGCGCCGGCGTGGCGCTCGGCCAGGTGCTGGCGCAGCAGCTCGGCCAGGGCTTGCAGCCGGCCGGTGCGGCGGCGCCTGCGGGCGGGGCCGTGCCCGCCGCGGCCGCGCCGGTCGGCGTGCGGCCCGACGAGGTGATGGCCACGCTGGAGAAGCTCGGCGAGCTGAAGGCCAAGGGCATCCTGACGCAGGAAGAGTTCGACGCGAAGAAGGCGGAGCTGCTGAAGAAGCTCGTCTGACCTTCAATCGCGCGTGGCCACCGAGCCCAGCCCGCAGCGCGCCTACCGCGCCGCGTGCCCCCAGTGCGGCGCGCCGGTCGAGTTCCGCTCGGCCGCGTCGGCGTTCGCGGTGTGCAGCTACTGCCGCAGTACGGTGGTGCGCGAGGGCGATGCGCTGCGCCGCATCGGCGAGAGCGCCGAGCTGTTCGACGACCACACGCCGCTGCAGCTCGGCGTCGCCGGCCGCTACCAGGGCGCGCCGTTCACGCTGGTCGGCCGGCTGCAGTACGGCTACCGCGAGGGCACGTGGAACGAATGGCATGCGCTGTTCGACAGCGATCCGGAGCATCCGAAGTCGGGCTGGCTGTCGGAGGACAACGGCCGCTACGTGCTCGCCTTCGACCTGCCGCTGGCCCCGCCCGCGCCGCCGCTGGCATCGCTGCGGCCCGGCGCGACGGTGTCGATCGACGGGCAGCCGTTCAGCGTCGCCTCGCGCCAGCCGGCGCGGCTGATCGCGGCGCAGGGCGAGCTGCCGTCGGCGCCCGACACGAGCCGGGAGTTCGCCGTCGTCGACCTGCGCAGCACGCGCGACGAGGTCGGCACGCTGGTCTATGGCGGCGGCGATGCGGCGGGCGGCGCCGGCTCCGTCGTCTGGTCGGTCGGCCGCTCGGTCGCGCTGGCCGAACTCGCGCTGACCGGGTTGGCCGACGGATCGGAGAAGACGCTGCGCGGCCGCTCGATCGCCTGCCCGAACTGCGGCGCCTCGAGACGACGCAGTCGATCGTCTGCCACCAGTGCCGCACGGTGATCGACCTGCGCTCGAAGGCGCAGGGCGAGGTCGGCGGCGACCTGGCGCACTACCGGCAGCGCAACGGCAGCGAGCCGCAGATTCCGCTCGGCAGCACCGGCACGCTGGCGCTCGGGCCGCGCGGGCCGCTGCCGTGGCAGGTGGTGGGCTACGTCGAGCGCATCGAGGTCGACACCGGGGAGGACGAACAGAGCACCTGGCGCGAGTACCTGCTGTACCACCGCGCCGAGGGCTTCGCCTTCCTCGTCGACGCGGAGGACGGCTGGAGCTGGTCGGTGCCGATCACCGGCGTGCCGGAGCGCTTCGGCGATGCGGTGAAGTACCAGGGCGTGCTGTACCGGCCGCTGTACACCTACACCGGCCAGATCACCTACGTGCTGGGCGAGTTCTACTGGCAGCTCACGCGCGACCAGCGCACCCGCAACACCGACTACCGCGGCACCGGCGCGGCCGGCGCCAAGCGGCTCAACCGGGAGGAGACGGGCGGGCCAGGCGGCGCGGAGATCGTCTGGTCGGCCGGCGAGACGCTGGATGCCGACACCGTGGTCAAGGCCTTCGGCCTGGCGCCGGACAAGCGCGCGGCGCTGCAGCGCGACGCGCTGCCGACTGCCTTCAACGCCGCCGGCAAGCTGGCCAAGGTGTTCGTCTGGTTGTTCATCATCGCGGTGGTGCTGATGATCGTGATGTGCAGCAGCCGCGACGACTGCGATGCGCTGCGCAGCCGCTACGGCGAGTCCTCGCAGGAATACCGGAGCTGCCTGAACGGCAGCGGCGGCGGGTCCCGGACGAGCGGCGGCTCGTTCGGCGGGTTCAGCAGCGGCGGCGGCCACAAATGACGCGCGGCCCCGGCCGGCGCGGCAACAGGAGAGTCACATGATGGGAATCGAGTGGATGAAGCCCGGCATCTTTGTCGGCTCCATCCTGTTCGCGCTGATCGGCGTCGGCGTGTTCTGGCTGTGCTTCGTGATCGTCGACAAGCTCACGCCCTACGACCTGTGGGCCGAGATCATCGAGAAGAAGAACCTGGCGCTGGCCGTCGTCGTCGGCGCGATGTGCATCGCGATCGGGATGATCGTGGCGGCGGCGGTGCACGGTTGAGCGCGCGCCGCGCGACGGCGGTGTGCCGGTGAGCCGATCGCCGCGCCCATGACGGCCGCCGCGCCGAATCCGGCGCCGCCCGATCCGTCCCCCGAGCCCGCCTCGCGGGTGCGCGCGGCCGAGTTCGCGCTGCTCGCGTCGGTGTTCGTCGTCGCCGCCTGCGGGCTGGTCTACGAGCTGGCGGCCGGCGCGCTGGCGAGCTGGCTGCTCGGCGATTCGGTGCTGCAGTTCTCCACCGTGATCGGCACCTACCTGTTCGCGATGGGGCTCGGTTCCTACCTGTCGCGCTGCTTCGAGCGCCAGCTCGTCGCGCACTTCCTGCGCATCGAGCTGCTGATCGCGCTGGTCGGCGGGCTGATGCCGGCGGCGCTGTTCGCGCTGAACACGCTGGCCGCGCCGTCGTTCCGCTTCGCGCTGTACGCGCTGGTGCTCGCGGTCGGCCTGCTGGTCGGGCTGGAGATCCCGCTGGTGATGCGCATCCTGCAGCGCCAGGCGCGCGGCCGCTACGGGCTGCGCGAGCTGGTCGCGCAGGTGCTGACCTTCGACTACCTGGGCGCGCTCGCGGTGTCGATCGCGTTCCCGCTGCTGCTGGTGCCGCAGCTCGGGCTGATCCGCACCGGCGTGTTCTTCGGCGCGCTGAACGCGGCGGTCGCCGGCTGGACGCTGTGGCTGTTCCGCGCCGAGCTGCGGCGCGTGCCGGCGCATGCCGCGGCCGGCGTGCTGACCGCGCTGGCGCTGGCCGCGGCCTGGGCCGGCGCCGACCGCGTCACCACCTGGGCCGAGGACCGCTTCTACGGCGACAGCGTGCTGTACAGCGCGACCAGCCCCTACCAGCGCGTCGTCGTCACCGCCAGCCGGCACGGCGTGCGGCTGTTCCTGAACGGCAACCTGCAGTTCCACTCGCGCGACGAATACCGCTACCACGAGGCGCTGGTGCATCCGGCGATGGCCGCGCACGGCGCGCCGCGCCGCGTGCTGGTGCTCGGCGGCGGCGACGGCATGGCGGTGCGCGAGGTGCTGCGCCACCCGGGCGTCGAGTCGGTCACGCTGGTCGAGCTGGACCCGCACATGACCGAGCTGTTCGCGCGCGAGCCGGTGCTGCGCCGGCTGAACGAGGATTCGCTGCATTCGCCGAAGCTGCGCATCGTCAACGCCGACGCCTACACCTGGCTGGACGCGAACCCGGATCGCTTCGACGTGATCGTGATCGACTTCCCGGACCCGACCAACTACGCGATCGGCAAGCTGTACACCACGAGCTTCTACCGGCTGATCGACGAGCACCTCGCCGCCGGCGGCTACGCGACGGTGCAGACCACCTCGCCGCTGATCGCGCGCCGCAGCTTCTGGACCGTGGTGGCGACGATCGAGGCGGTGGGCCTGAGCGCCACGCCCTACCACGCGCATGTGCCGAGCTTCGGCGAATGGGGCTTCGTGCTCGCTGGCCGCCGCCCGTGGCGCACGCCGGGCGCGCTGCCGCCGGGGCTGCGCTTCCTGACGCTCGACGGGCTGCCCGCGCTGTTCCAGTTCCCGCCCGACATGGCGCGCGTGCCGGCCGAGCCGAACCGGCTGTCGAACCAGGTGCTGGTGCAGACCTACGAGGAAGAATGGGGCAGGGTGCATCCGTGACGGGCGGGCCCTGGGCGCAGCAGGCGTCGCCGGCGCCGGGCGAACCGGCCGACCGCGCGCGCCGTGGCTGGCTGGCCGCGGCGGCCGGCTGCGTGTCGGCGGCCTGCGTGCCCGCGGCGTACGTCTCGGCGGCGCTGCCGCTGGCCGGCTGCGCGCCCGCGCCCGGGGCGCACTACGACGGCGGCTGGGTCGGTGCCGAGCACGCGCGCGGGCACCGGCTGCGGGCGGCTCGCGGCGCCGCGGCGTCCGAGCCGACCCGCGCGAGCGCCCCGGCCGCCGCAGCCGCCCCGGCGATCGTCCGCCGCACCGCAGTGCTGATCGTCGGCGCCGGCATCGCCGGCCTGGCCTGCGCGCGCGCACTGGTGCGTGCCGGCATCGACGACTTCCGCCTGCTCGACCTGGAGGATGCCGCCGGCGGCAACAGCCGCGGCCACCGCATGGGCGGCATCGGCTGCCCGCTCGGCGCCCACTACCTGCCGCTGCCGGGGCCGGCGGCGGTCGAGGTGGCGGAGTGGCTGGAGGAGATCGGGTTGCGGCGCGTGGAAGCCGGCCGCGCCGTCTACGACGAGCGCCACCTCTGCCACACGCCGCAGGAGCGCCTGCACATCGACGGTGCCTGGCACGAGGGGCTGCTGCCGCCGGTCGATGCGCTGCCCGCCGCCGAGCAGGAGGCCACGCTCGCGCAGTACCGCCGCTGCGCCGAGCGCATGGCGGCGCTGGGCGCGGGCGGCGCGTTCGCCATCCCGACCGCGCGCTCGCGCTGGCACCCCGGGCTGGACGCGCTCGACCGCCGCAGCTTCGCCGACTGGCTCGATGCCGAGGGCCTCACGGCGCCCGCGCTGCGCTGGTACCTCGACCACTGCTGCCGCGACGACTACGGCGCCGGCGCCGCGCAGGTGTCGGCCTGGGCCGGGCTGCACTACTTCGCCAGCCGGCACGGCTTCCACGCCCCCGGCGCCGACGACGCCGACCGCGACCCGGTGCTCACCTGGGCCCAGGGCAACGCCTGGCTGGCGGCGCGGCTGGCCGCGCCGTTCGCCGACCGGCTGTCCACCGGCTGCGTCGTCGAGCGCGTCGACGAGGTCCGGCACGCGGTCACCGCCGACGCGTGGAACGTGCGCGAGCAGCGCGCCGAGCGCTGGATCGCCGGGCACGTGGTGCTGGCGGTGCCGCTGTTCGTCGCGCGGCGGCTGCTGGCCGCGCCGCCGGCGGCGCTGGACGACGCGGTCGCCCGCATGGCTTGGGCGCCGTGGCTGGTCGCCAACGTGCAGCTCGACGCGCCGCCCGACGACCGGCCCGGTGCCCCGCCGTCCTGGGACAACGTGGCCTACGGCAGCGCGTCGCTCGGCTACGTCGACGCGATGCACCAGGACCTGCGCCCGGTCGCCGGCCCGACGGTGCTGACGGCCTACCGCGCGCTCGGCGGCGACGATCCCGCTGTCACCCTCGCCAACCGCCGCCGCCTGCTCGCGCTGCCCTGGGCCGACGGCGCCGCCGACGTGCTGCGCGAACTGGCGGCGCTGCACCCGGACCTGCCGCCCAAGGTGCGCCGCATCGACCTGATGCGCTACGGCCACGCGATGAGCATCCCGCGCCCCGGCGTGCGCAGCAGCGCCGCCCTGCACGCGCTGGCGCCGGGCGGCCCGGCGGCCGCCGGGCGTGTGCGTTACGCGCACGCCGACCTGGCGGCGTACTCAGTGTTCGAGGAAGCGTTCCACGCCGGCACCGAGGCGGCGTCGGCGCTGCGCGATCGGCGCTGAAGCGCGTCGTTCCCGTCCCGCCGGGTGGGGCCGGCAGGCACAATGGCGGCCGCCGGCGCGGGATGCGAGGCCGGCCATTCCAGGGAGACAAGTGCATGCGGCGAGTCGTCTTCAACCAGAAGGGCGGCGTGGGCAAGTCCACGATCGCCTGCAACCTCGCCGCGATCGGGGCCCAGCAGGGCCGGCGCACGCTGGTGATCGACCTGGATGCGCAGGGCAACTCCACCCACTACCTGATGGGCGAGTCGGCCGACGAGGAGCGCCCCGGCGTGGCCGACTTCTTCGAGCAGACGCTGAAGTTCACCGTGCGCTCGCGCGACACCGGCGATTTCATCGTCGCGACGCCGTGGGAGAACCTGTCGGTGATGCCGTCCAGCCCGGCGCTGGACGAACTGCACGGCAAGCTCGAGTCGCGCTACAAGATCTACAAGCTGCGCGACGCGCTGGCCGAGATCGCCGACGACTACGACGACATCTACATCGACACGCCGCCGGCGATGAACTTCTACACCCGCTCGGCGCTGATCGCCGCGCAGGGCTGCCTGATCCCGTTCGACTGCGACGACTTCTCGCGCCGCGCGCTCTACACGCTGCTCGAGAACGTGCAGGAGATCCAGTCCGACCACAACCGCGAGCTGAAGGTCGAGGGCATCGTCGTCAACCAGTTCCAGGCCCGCGCCAGCCTGCCGCAGCGCACGGTGCAGGAACTGATCGACGAAGGGCTGCCGGTGCTGCAGCCCTACCTGAGCGCCAGCGTGCGCATCAAGGAATCGCACGAGCAGTCGCGCCCGATGATCCACCTCGACGCGAACCACAAGCTGACCCAGGAGTTCGTCGCGTTGCACGAGGTGCTGGGCGCGTCGAAGCGAAAGCGGCGCTGAGGGGCGGCACCGCCGGCGCGCTCAGCGCCGCCGGCGGTCGATGTTCGACTTCTCGTAGTAGCGCTTCTTGCTGGCGTACATGCGCTGGTCGGCCTGGTGCAGCGCGGCCTCCAGGCGTTCGCCGCTGGCGCAGCTCGCCACGCCGATCGAGAAGCTCAGCGGGTGGCTGCCGTGGTACTGGCTGTTCAGTTCCGCCAGCTCGCCGATGCGCTGCAGCATCTGCTGGCCGGCGCGTTCGTCGGCGGCGGGCATCAGGATGGCGAATTCGTCGCCGCCGATGCGCGCGGCGCACATCGGCCGGTCGACCGCCTTCGCCAGCACCTCGCCGGCGCGGCGCAGCAGTTCGTCGCCGGCGGCGTGGCCGTCGCTGTCGTTGACTGCCTTCAGCCCGTTCAGGTCGAGCACCAGCACCGTCACCGGCCACGGGCCACGGCGCTCCAGGCGCTGCAGCTCGTCGTTGAAGAACGAGCGGTTGCGCAGCTTGGTCAGCGAGTCGTGCTTGCCGAGGAATTCGAGGTAGGCCTCGGCCTTCTTGCGAGCGGTGATGTCGGTCAGCGACACCAGCACCAGCCGCCAGTCGTGCTCGTGGCCGGGCAGCACCGAGAACTGCAGGTAGACGTTGAGCGGGCTGCCGTCGAGCGCGTAGTTCACGACCTCGCGGCGCTGGAACAGCTTGCCGTTCCACAGGTCGATCAGCTGCTCGGCGAAATGCGGGCGCATGTCGTCGCGGAACACGTCCGGCAGGCGGCGCAGCAGCGTCTCGCGGTCGGGCGCACCGAACATCTCGAGCGTCTGCCGGTTCACGTCCAGCACGACGATCTCCTGCATGCAGCGCTCGACGAACTCGGGGTGCACGTCGACGAAGGTGCGGAAGTCGGTGACGCCGATCTCGCGCACCTCGTCGATCAGGCGCCGGATGGTGCCGAAGTCCTCGACCCACAGCGACACCGGCGAGTGCTCGAACAGCCCGCGCGCGTAGCGCTCGCTGCGCTCGAGCGCCTCGCGCGCCTTCTGTGCCTCGCGCGCTTCGCCGGACTTGTCGGTGGTGTCCGCCCCGCGGCGATCGGCGGCGTCCGTCATGCGGCGGCCATCAGCGCTTCGATCGCGCCGGCGTCCACCGGCACGCCGCGGCTGATCAGCTCGCAGCCGGTGGCGGTGACGATCGCGTCGTCCTCCACGCGGATGCCGATGTGCCAGTAGCGTTCGGGCACGCCCTCGGCCGGGCGCACGTACAGGCCCGGCTCCAGCGTGACCGCCATGCCCGGCTGCAGCCGGCGCGACGGCGCGCGCACGATGCGCCCGCCCAGGCCGTCGGGCTGGTCGAAGGCGGGTTCGCCGCGCGACAGGTAGTCGCCCACGTCGTGCACGTCCATCCCCAGCCAGTGGCCGGTGCCGTGCATGTAGAACTGGCGGTAGGCGCAGGAGTCGATCACCGCGTCGACGTCGCCCAGGCGGCCGCGGTCGAGCAGGCCGGTGTCGAGCATGCCCTGCGCCAGCACGCGCACCGCGGCATGGTGGGCGTCGCGCTGGCGTGCGCCGGGGCGGGTGGCCTCGATGGCGGCGTGCTGCGCCGCGACGACGATGTCGTACAGCTCGCGCTGCGCCGGGCTGAAGCGCCCGCTCGCCGGGAAGGTGCGGGTGATGTCGCTGGCATAGCCGTCGAGCTCGCAACCGGCGTCGATCAGGCACAGCTCGCCGGGGCGCAGCGGCGCGTCGCCGGCGGCGTAGTGCAGCACGCAGGCGTTGGCGCCGGCGGCGACGATGCTGCCGTAGGCCGGGCTCTGCGCGCCGTGGCGGCGGAATTCGTGCAGCAGCTCGGCCTCCAGCTCGTACTCCGGCACGAAGGCGGCGCCGGCGCGAAACCGCGCGGCACTGTGGCGCATTGCGCGCAGGTGCGCACCGGCGCTGATCTGCGCGGCGCGGCGCATCGTGGCCTTCTCGGCCTCGTCCTTGACGAGCCGAAGGTCGTCGAGCAGCGGCGACAGGTCGCGCTGCATGCCGGGGCAGCGCACGCCGCTGCGCTCGCGCGCGCGCACCACGTCGAGCCAGCCGGCGAGCCGGGTTGCGAAGCCGGGGTTCGATTGCGTGGCGGCGGCCGGGAACCACACCGCCGGCTGGTCGGCCAGCAAGAGCGGCAACTGGGCGTCGAGCTCGTCGAGCGGGAAGGCGGCGTCGACCTGCAACGCGTCGGGCGCGGCGTCCGGGCCGAGGCGCAGGCCGTCCCAGATCTCGCGCTCGACGTCCTTGGGCCGGCAGAACAGCGTGCTGCGGCCGTCGCTCGCGAGCACCAGCCAGGACTGCGGCTCGCCGAAGCCGGTCAGGTAGTGGAAGTGGCTGTCGAAGCGGAACGGGAAATCGTTGTCGGCGTTGCGCTGGCGTTCGGGCGCGGTCGGCACGATCGCCACGCCGCCGCCGAGTTCGGCCATGCCTTGCGCCAGGCGTGCGCGCCGGCCGGCGTGCGCCGGCGCCACCGGGGCGGGAAGTTCGCGTTGCGGAGCGTTCATCCGGCGGATTGTCCCATCGGGCCCCGGCGCGCCGCGAGCGATATCCTTGCCGCCGGCGGGCGCCGCGGCCGGCATGCTTCGTGCGAACGGCGGCGGTATCGCTCCGTCGCGTCCCCCGCCCGCCCATCCCCCACCCCGCATGCGCATCGAACGCCGCGCCGATGTGTCCCGCCCGCTGCAATGGGCGGCGCCGCTGGTCGCGGTGGCGTTCACGCTGCTGGCAAGCTCGCTGCTGGTCGCCTGGGCCGGCGCGCCGGTCGGCCGCGCCTATGCGCTGCTGCTCGACGGCGCCTTCGGTTCGCGCTTCGCCTGGAGCGAGACGCTGACCCGCGCCACGCCGCTGATCCTCACCGGGCTGTCGGCGGCGGTCGCGTTCCGCGCGCGGCTCTACAACATCGGTGCCGAGGGCCAGCTCTACGCCGGCGCGCTGGCGGCGGTGGCGATCGGCGGGCTGCACGACGGCGCCGGCTACGCGCTGGCGCCGTGGTTGCTGTTCCCGCTGATGATGGGCGCCGCGGCGCTGGCCGGTGCGCTGCTGCTGCTCGGCCCGGCGCTGCTCAAGCGCCGGCTCGGCGTCGACGAGGTGGTGACGACGCTGCTGCTGAACTTCATCGTGCTGCTGTTCGTCTCGATGATGCTCGACGGGCCGATGAAGGACCCGGCTGCGATGGGCTGGCCGCAGAGCGTGGCGCTGCAGGATGCGCTGCAGCTCGGGCGGCTGGTCGAGCGCACGCGCGTGCACAGCGGGCTCGTCTGGGCGCTGGTGCTGGCGGCGGCGCTGTGGGCGCTGCTGCGCTTCACGACCGCGGGCTTTCGCATGCGCGCCGTCGGCGCCAACCCGCGCGCGTCGGCGTTCGCGGGGATCGATGTGGACCGGGTGACGGTCGCCGTCGCGCTTCTGTCGGGTGCGCTCGCCGGGCTGGCCGGCGCGATCGAGGTGGCCGGCCGCACCGGCTACGTGACGCTCGACATGTCGCCCGGCTATGGCTACAGCGGCATCGTGATCGCGATGCTGGCCGCGCTGAACCCGCCGGGCGTGGTGGCGGCGGCGCTGTTCGTCGCCGGCGTGCTGGTCGGCGCCGACAGCATGAGCCGCGCCGTCAACGTGCCGACCTACATCGCCGACGTGATCGTCTCGGTGTCGCTGCTGTCGATGCTGGTGGCGTCGCTGCTGGCGCACTACCGCGTGAGCTGGCGCCGCGCTGCGCCGGGGGCCGCCGGTGGTCTCTGAAACGCTGGAGCTGTTCGCCAGCCTGCCGTTCTGGGTCGCGGTGCTGCGCATCGCCACGCCGCTGATCCTCGGCACGCTGGGCGTGCTGCTGTGCGAGCGGGCCGGGGTGCTGAACCTGGGCATCGAGGGGATCATGGTGGCAGGCGCCTTCACCGGCTGGCTGACGGTCTACCAGGGCGGCGGGCTGTGGGCCGGCGTCGCGGTGGCGGCGGCCGTCGGCGCGGCGCTGGGCGCGCTGCATGCGCTGCTGACCGTCACGCTGGCGCTGTCGCAGCACGTCTCCGGCCTCGGGCTCACGCTGTTCGCGACCAGCCTGTCGAGCTACGCCTACCGCGTCAGCTTCCCCAAGGTCGACAGCCCGCCGACGATCCAGCCCTTCGCCGAGATGGCCTGGCTGCCGCTGCCGGTGCTGAACGCGCAGACGCCGTTGACGCTGCTGGCGCTGCTGCTGGTGCCGGCCGTCGGCTGGCTGCTGTACCGCACGCCCGCGGGGCTGGCGCTGCGCATGGTCGGCGAGAGCCCGGCGGCGGCCGAGGGGCAGGGGATCTCGGTCGCGCGCACCCGCTACGCGGCGATCATGGCCGGCAGCGCACTGATGGGCGTGGCCGGTGCGTTCCTGACGCTGGCGGCGTTCAACGCCTTCTACTTCAACATGGTCAACGGCCGCGGCTGGGTCTGCGTGGCGCTGGTCGTGTTCGGCTCCTGGCGGCCCGGCAAGGCGCTGCTGGGCGCGCTGCTGTTCGGGCTGTTCGACGCACTGCAACTGCGCTTGCAGCAGTCCGCCAGCGGGCTGTTCGGCCTGGCGGTGCCGTACCAGCTCTACCTGATGCTGCCCTACCTGCTGTCGATCGTCGCGCTGGTGGCGGTGGCGCGCCGCGCCGCCTACCCGCAGGCGCTGATGAAGCCGTGGCGCAAGGGCGAGCGGTGATCTCCGCCTTCCTCGCGGCGGGTCGCGGCAGTACGATGACCCGTTCACCGGGCAGCCGGTCCACCGAGGATCCCGCATGACGATCGAAAGCGCCTCCCCCCACGCGTCGCGCAAGCACATCCGGCTGACCTCGCACCCCGGCCAGGGCGCGACCGGAGCGCCGGCGCTGCACTGGGGCGCGGCCGAGCCGCTGCTGCGCGGCCCGGTGGTCGGCACCACCACGCACCGCAGCCAGCGCAACGTGATCGGCACGCATTCGGGCAGCTACGGCGTCTATCGCGCGCTGGCGGTGGCGGCCGGCAACCTGGTCAAGGGCCACCGCGCCGACCTGACCGACACCTCGCCCACCGACCTGATCGGCCCCTACCCGGCCTGGGCCGATGCCGAGAAGATCGTCTCGATCGACCCCTGGGGCGCCGCGGTGGCCGACGTGTTCGGCGACTTCATCGCGCAGGGCTACGACATCCGCCCGACCATCGCCGTCACCAAGGCGCACATCCACCTGCCGGAGGTGCGGCAGGCGATCGCCTTCCAGCGGCTGGCGATCGACGGGCGCGTGCTGCTCGACGATGGTTCCGCCACGGTCACCAAGATCGCGATCGAGCCGGTGTGGTGGCTGCCGGGCGTGGCGCGGCGCTTCAAGGTGTCGGAGGCCGAGCTGCGGCGCGCGCTGTTCGAGGAGACCGGCGGCATGTACCCCGAGCTCGTCACCCGCAGCGACATCGAGGTGTTCCTGCCGCCGATCGGCGGGCAGACGCTCTACATCTTCGGCGACCCGCGCGCGCTGGCCGACCCGTCGGTGACGCTGACCGCGCGCGTCCACGACGAGTGCAACGGCTCCGACGTGTTCGGCTCCGACATCTGCACCTGCCGCCCCTACCTGACCCACGCGATCGAGGAATGCATCCGCGGCGCGCAGGACGGCGGCGTGGGGCTGATCGCCTACAGCCGCAAGGAGGGCCGCGCGCTCGGCGAGGTCACGAAGTTCCTGGTCTACAACGCGCGCAAGCGCCAGGTCGGCGGCGACAGTGCCGACAAGTACTTCCTGCGCACCGAATGCGTGGCCGGCGTGCAGGACATGCGCTTCCAGGAGTTGATGCCCGACGTGCTGCACTGGCTCGGCATCCGCCGCATCCACCGCCTGGTCAGCATGAGCAACGACAAGTACGACGCGATCACCGGCAGCGGCATCGAGGTCGGTGAGCGCGTCAAGATCCCCGACGAGCTGGTGCCGGCCGACGCCCGCGTCGAGATCGAGGCCAAGATCGCCGCCGGTTATTTCACCGACGGCCATGTGCCGGACGCGCAGATGCTCGCCGCGGTCAAGGGGCGTGGACTTGAATGACGACACCACCGGTTCCTCCTCCGCGGCGGTCGATGCGGCCGTCGCCACGCTGCGGCGCCCCGAGACCGTGCGCACGCGCTGCGCGGCAATCGCCGCCGCCGTCTCCAACGGCGCTTCGCCGCATTTCCGCATCGAGCGGGGCGGGCTGGACGCCGTTGCCGAGCGCGTCGCCGCGCTGACGCGCAGCCGCTTCCCCGAACTGCGCATCCCGTACCACAGCCGCTGGCGCCACTTCGAGGCCGGCGGGGTCGATCGCAAGGCCGAATTCGACGCCCGGCTGGGCGGGCGCACCGCCACCTCGGTGGCGCGCGCGCGCATCGATCTGACGCTGGTCAGCGTGCTGCTCGATGCCGGCGCCGGCCCCGACTGGCGCTACCTCGAGGCCGGCCGCGCCTACACGCGCAGCGAAGGCCTGGCCGTCGCCAGCTTCCGCGCCTTCCTCGACGGCACCTTCTCGTCCGACCCCGGCGATCCGCTGCGCGTCGACGCGCGTGCGCTGATGCGCATCGACGCCGCCACGCTGGCGCGCGCCTTCCAGGCCGACGCGGGCAATCCGCTGGTCGGGCTCGAAGGACGCGCGGCGCTGCTGCGCCGGCTCGGCGAGGCGCTGCGGGCGCAGCCGCAGGCCTTCACGTCCGACGGCCAGCCCGGCCACCTGTTCGACACGCTGACGCACCACCGCCACGCGCCCGACCTGCACGGCCACCACCCGCGGCTGGCGACGCAGCACCACCAGGTGGCCGCCGGGCGCATCCTGCAGGCGCTGCTCGACGCGTTCAGCGGCATCTGGCCGAGCGGCCAGTTGCTGCAGGGCGTGCCGGTCGGCGACGCGTGGCCGCATCCGCATGCCGGCGGCGAGGGCGCGAGCGCGGGCTGGGTGCCGTTCCACAAGCTGAGCCAGTGGCTGAGCTATTCGCTGCTGGAGCCGTTCGAATGGGCCGGCGTGCAGGTGACCGGCATCGACGCGCTGACCGGCCTGCCGGAGTACCGCAACGGCGGGCTGCTGCTCGATGCCGGCGTGATCGTGCCGCTCGACGACGGCTGGAGCGCGCGCCGCCACGTGCCGGGCGACCCAGCGATCGTCGAATGGCGCGCGTTGACGGTGGCGCTGCTCGACGAACTGGCGCCGCTCGTGCGCGACCGGCTGGGCGTGGACGCCGAGAACCTGCCGCTCGCCTGCATCCTCGAAGGCGGCACCTGGCAGGCCGGCCGCGAGATCGCCGCCGAGCGCCGCGCGGGCGGCGGCCCGCCGCTGCAGATCGACAGTGACGGCACGGTGTTCTGAAGCGGCTGGGCTGTGTGACCTGCGGCGGGCGCAGGGGATCGCTGGCCAGCGCCTGGCCGTGAGCGACCGGCCGTGACCCGCCCGCTGCCGCGGCACGGCCGCTTCGACTACGCGCCGATCACTCGGCGCGACCTGCCGCCCTGGCCCGGCGGCGAGCGGCTGGCGGTGTACCTCGCGCTGAACATCGAGCATTTCGGATTCGGTGGCGGGCTCGGCGCGCGCCTGGCGCCGCCGGCGGCCACGACGCCCGATTCACCCGCGGCGCCCGACGTGCTGAACCACGCCTGGCGCGAATACGGCAACCGCGTCGGCGCCTGGCGGCTGCTGGAGCTGTTCGACGACCTGTCGCTGCCGGCTGCCGCGCTGGTCAACACCGCGCTCTACGACCATGCGCCGGAACTCGTTGCCGCCTGCGTCGCCCGCGGCGACGAGATTGTCGGCCACGGCCACAGCAACGCCGAGGCACAGGGCGCGCTGGCCGAGGCCGACGAGCGCGCGCTGCTGGTCGGCTGCCGCGAGCGCATCGCCGCCGAAAGCGGGCGCGCGCCGGCCGGCTGGCTGTCTCCGTGGATCTCCGAGAGCGCGGTCACGCCCGACCTGCTGGCCGAGACCGGCTACCGCTACACGCTGAACTGGTGCCACGACGACCAGCCGACGCGGCTTCGAACGCGCGGCGGCGCCACGCTATGGTCGGTGCCCTATCCGCAGGAGCTGAACGACATCCCGGCGATCGTCGCGCGGCAGATGGACGGCGCGGCCTTCGCCCGCATGGTGGTCGACCAGTTCGAGGAGATGTTGGCGCAGACGCGGCGCCACCCGCAGCCGCTGGTGATGGGCCTGGCGCTGCACCCGTACCTGGTCGGCCAGCCGCACCGCCTGCGCCCGCTGCGCGAGGCGCTGCGGCACCTGGCCGCGCACCGCGGCGTGGTCTGGTTCACGACGCCCGGGGCAATCTGCGACGCGGTGGAAGCCGGCTGAAAGGCGCTTGTCGGGCGGTGGAAGGGTGCGGCCCGCGCGGCCGGAGCCTCGCGGCCGGAGCGTCCCGGCTGACACCCGGGCGGTCGCCCGATCCGGGGCCCGGGGCGAGCACCGGACGGGTCCTCCGGGCCGCTGTCCGACCTTGCACCGGAGCAGGCAGCCGAACCACCGTCCGGACAGCCGCCGCGGGCTGCGAAAACCCGCGACATCTCGCGGCGCGATGGACACAATCCGGGGCATGGATACCCGCCCGCCCGTCCCGCCGTTCACCGCCGACAGCGCGCGCCAGAAGGTGCGCCTGGCCGAAGATGCCTGGAACACCCGCGACCCCTGGAACACCCGCGACCCCGACCGCGTGGTCGGCGTCTACACCGAGGACACGGTGTGGCGCAACCGCGCCGAGTTCCCGGTCGGCCGCGCCCAGGTGCGCGAGTTCCTGCAGCGCAAGTGGGCGCGCGAACTCGACTACCGGCTGATCAAGGAGCTGTGGGCCTTCGACGGCGCGCGCATCGCGGTGCGCTTCGCCTACGAGTGGCACGACGACTCGGGCCACTGGTACCGCAGCTACGGCAACGAGAACTGGGAGTTCAACGAGCACGGCCTGATGATGCGGCGCTTCGCCAGCATCAACGACCTGCCGATCGCCGAGGCGCAACGCCTGTGCCGCTGGCCGCTCGGCCGCCGGCCCGACGACCACCCGGGGCTGAGCGAGCTCGGGTTGTAGCCCGCCGCTGCCGCAGCCCGTCCGCGCCGTCCCCATGCGTCGCCCGCCCCGCCAGCCGCCTGCGCCGCCGGTATGCGGCGGCGACCGCGGCGCCTCGTCTTTCCCACCTCCGACGCCTGCCCGATGACCGAAGCCCTCGTCCACCACATCACCCACCCGCTGATCCAGCACAAGCTCACGCTGATGCGGCAGAAGGACCGCAGCACCAACAGCTTCCGCCGCCTGCTCGGCGAGATCAGCATGCTGATGGCCTACGAGGTCACGCGCGACATGCCGACGCAGTTGATCGACATCGAGACGCCGCTGGAACCGATGCAGGCGCCCGTGATCGACGGCAAGAAGACGGTGTTCGTCAGCATCATGCGGGCCGGCGCCGGCTTCCTCGACGGCATGCTCAACGTGGTGCCGGGCGCGCGCATCGGCCACGTCGGGCTGTACCGCGACCCGAAGACGCTCGACGCGATCGAGTACTACTTCAAGATGCCGCAGGACATGCACGAGCGCGACGCGATCCTGCTCGACCCGATGCTCGCCACCGGCAACTCGGCGATCGCCGCGGTCGACCGGGTGAAGGAGACGCGGCCGAAGTCGGTGCGCTTCGTCTGCCTGCTGGCCGCGCCGGAAGGCCTCGCGAACTTCCATTCGGCGCATCCCGACGTGCCGGTCTACACCGCCGCGATCGACCGCGCGCTGAACGAGCACGGCTACATCGTGCCGGGCCTGGGCGACGCCGGCGACCGCCTGTTCGGTACCAAATGAGAGCCCCCTGGTCCGGGCTGCGCCCGGCCCGCCCCCCGCGGGGGACAAGGAAGCTTGGGGCGGCCCGGCGCTTCCTTGTGAGCGCCCCCTGGTCCGGGCTGCGCCCGGCCCGCCCCCCGCGGGGGACAAGGAAGCTTGGGGCGGCCCGGCGCTTCCTTGTGAGCGCCCCCAGGCCCGGGCTGCGCCCGGCCCGCCCCCAGCGGGGGACACGGAAACTTGGGGCGGCCGGGCGTTTCCTTGAGAGCGCCGCGGCGCCGGGAGCACGCGAATGCCGCTGATCGTCCGCAACGCCACGCTGCCCGACGGCCGCACCGGCATCGACGTGCTGGTGCAGGACGAGCGCATCGCCACCGTCGGCCGGCGGCTCGATGCGCCGGCCGATGCCGAGGTGGTCGATGCGAAGGGTTTCCTGCTGAGCCCGCCCTTCGTCGACGCGCATTTCCACATGGATGCGACGCTGAGCTACGGCCTGCCGCGCGTCAACGAGAGCGGGACGCTGCTGGAAGGCATCGCGCTGTGGGGCGAGCTGAAGCCGCAGCTCACGCAGGAGGCGCTGGTGCAGCGCGCGCTGCAGTACTGCGACTGGGCGGTCGGCCGCGGGCTGCTGGCGATCCGCACGCACGTCGACGTCTGCGACGACCGGTTGCTGGCGGTCGAGGCGCTGCTGCAGGTGCGCCAGCGCGTCGCGCCCTACCTCGACCTGCAGCTCGTCGCCTTCCCGCAGGACGGCGTGCTGCGCAGCCCGGGCGCGCTGTCGAACCTGAAGCGCGCGCTGTCGATGGGCGTCGACGTGGTCGGCGGCATCCCGCACTTCGAGCGCACGATGGCCGACGGCGCCGAGAGCGTGCGCCTGCTGTGCGAGCTGGCGGCCGAGCGCGGGCTGATGGTCGACATGCACTGCGACGAGAGCGACGACCCGCTGTCGCGCCACATCGAGACGCTGGCGCAGCAGACGCACCGGCTGAAGCTGCATGGCCGCGTCACCGGCTCGCACCTGACCTCGATGCATTCGATGGACAACTACTACGTGTCCAAGCTGCTGCCGCTGATCGCCGAGGCGCAGGTGCATGCAGTGGCCAACCCGCTGATCAACATCACGCTACAGGGCCGGCACGACAGCTACCCGAAGCGCCGCGGCATGACGCGCGTGCCCGAGCTGATGGCGGCCGGCGTCAACGTCGCCTTCGGCCACGACTGCGTGATGGACCCGTGGTACTCGCTCGGCTCGGGCGACATGCTGGAAGTCGCGCAGATGGGCCTGCACGTCGCGCAGATGACCTCGCAGGCGCAGATGCGCGCCTGCTTCGACGCGGTGACCGTCAACGCCGCACGCGTGCTCGGGCTGGAGCACTACGGGATCGAGCCCGGATGCCATGCCGATTTCGTGCTGCTGCAGGCGCGCGACAGCGTCGAGGCGATCCGCCTGCGCGCGACGCGGCTGCTGGTGGTGCGGCGCGGCCAGGTGCTCGCCTGGACGCCGCCGGCGACGGCCTCGCTGCGGCTGCCGGGCCGGCCGACCTCGATCGACTGGACGCTGCCGCGCTGAGCGTTCGCCGCGTGCCGCGGCCTGTCGAACCGCGCGGCGGCACGGCATGCCGGCCACTGCCGGGTCAGGGCGCCGGCGCGGCCTGTTCGAAGCGCCGGATGCGTTCGGCGTCCGCCGGGTGCGACCCGATCGCGATGCCGATCCACGAATCGCCGTCGTTGCCGGAGGCGCCCGGCCGCGTCGCCGCGATTTTTTCAAAGAACGCGACCATCACCCGCGGCGGGATGCCCGCCGACTGCAGCACGCGCAGCGCGTAGCCGTCGGCCTCGCGTTCGGCGTCGCGCGAGTAGCCGGCCTGGCCGAGCAGCATCGGCACCGTGGCCAGCAGCCCGGTGACGTCGCCGATCAGCAGGCTCACGGCGGCGCCGAGCGCGGCGGTCTGCACCAGCATGCGCATGCCGTGGCGCTGCGCGAGGTGGCCGACCTCGTGCGCCAGCACGCCGGTGAGCACCGCCTCGTCGCCGTCGACCAGGCGCACCAGCTCGTCGGTCAGCACGATGCTGCCGCCCGGCAGCGCGAACGCGTTCGGC
>JBGAMJ010000061.1:0-29016 GCA_044223035.1 Piscinibacter sp. | reverse complement strand
GCGCGGGTGCGATTCATTACGTCTACACCCTCTGAGATCCCAACGACAAGGAAGGAGAGCGATGTCGCTCAAGCATGCCGTTCGCAGCCCCGGCACCTGGGCGGTGCTGGGCGTCACGCTGGCCGCCGTGCTGCTGGTGCTCTATGCCTGGCGCCTGCCGCCGTTCCGCAGCGCGATCGAGACGACCGAGAACGCCTACGTGCGCGGCAGCGTGACGCTGATCGCGCCCAAGGTCGACGGCTACGTCGCGGAGGTCGCCGTGCTCGACTACATGCCGGTCAAGGCCGGCCAGGTGCTGGTGCGGCTGGACGACCGCAACTACCGCCAGAAGCTGGCGCAGGCGCGCAGCGGCCTCGCCGCGCAGGAGGCGGCGCTGGCCAACGTGCTGCAGGCGCGGCGCGCCCGCGAGGCGGCGATCCTGAGCGCCGAGGCGCAGATCGCCGGCGCCCGCGCGCAGGCGGCCAATGCGCAGGCCCAGCTGGCGCGGTCGCAGGCCGACCTGCGCCGGGCCCGGCTGCTGGTGCCCGACGGTTCGCTGTCGCAGCGCGAGCTCGACCAGACCGAGGCCGCGCTGCGCCAGGCCGAGGCCACCGTGCGCCAGGCGCAGGCTGCGCTGCGCCAGGGCGAGGCCGCCAGGGCGGTGGCGACGCAGGACCTGCACACCGTGCTGGTGAATCGCGGCGTGCTGGAGGCCGGTGTGGAATCGGCACGCGCCGCGCTGCGCCTGGCCGAGATCGACCTCGACAACACCCTGGTGCGCGCGCCGCGCGACGGGCGGGTCGGCGAAGTGGGCGTCAAGCTCGGGCAGTACGCGACGCCGGGCACGCAGCTGATGGCGGTGGTGCCCGACCAGGTCTGGGTGATGGCCAACTTCAAGGAGGCGCAGACGGCGCGCATGGCGCCCGGCCAGACGGTACGCATGCGCGTCGATGCGCTGGGCGACGCGCTGTTGACCGGCCATGTCGAGCGCCTGTCGCCGGCCACCGGCTCGGAGTTCAGCGTGATCAAGACCGACAACGCGGTCGGCAACTTCACCAAGATCCCGCAGCGGTTGACGGTGCGCATCAGCGTCGACGAGCCGCAGCCGGCGGCGGCCCGGCTGCGGCCGGGCATGTCGGTCGAGGCCAGCGTCGATACCGCGAGCGGCGGCACCGCGCACGCGGGAGGCTGAGCGATGCGCCTCCTGCTGAGATGGAGCAGCCTGGCGACGGCGCTGCTGGTCGCGGGCTGCGCTGCGCCGCCTGCGCCACCGCCCGATCCGCCCGCGCTGCCGGCTCTGCCGGCGGCCTGGACCTCGCCGGGCGGCGATGCGGCGGTCGAGCCCGGCTGGTGGCGGGCCTTTGGCGACGACGTGCTGGAGCGGCTGGTTCGGCAGGCACTGCAACGCAACGGCGATCTGCGCCTGGCCGCCGCGCGTGTCGCCGAGGCGCGCGCGCTGAGCCAGGCGCAGCACGGCACCGACTGGCCGAACGTCGAGCTCGCGGGCGGCCCGCAACGCGCGCGCACGATCAGCCCGGTGACGGGCCGGCCGTACGACGCGACGGCCCGCCAGTGGCAGTTCCAGGCGGCCTACGAGATCGACCTGTGGGGCCGTGTCGATGCGATGGACCGCGCGGCAGACGCCAGCCTGGCCGCCAGCGGCCACGCCCGCGACGCGGCGGCACTCGGCGTGTCCTCGACCGTCGCCACGGCCTATCTGGGCCTGCGCGCGCTCGATGCGCGGCTGGCGGTTGCGCGCGAGACACTCGCCTCGCGCGAGGCGGCGGCCGGCCTGGCGCGCTCGCGCGAGCGGCAGGGCTACACCTCGAAGCTGGAGCTCGTGCAGGCCGAGGCCGAGCTCCGCGCGACGGCGCAGGCGGTGCCGCAGCTCGAGCTGGCGCTCAGCCGCCAGGAGCATGCGCTGTGCGTGCTGCTCGGGGCGCCGCCATCGCCGATCGAGCGCGGGCTGGCGTTGACCGAGATCCGCCTGCCACCGCTACCGGCCACCGGCCTGCCTTCCGAGCTGCTGCGCCGGCGCCCGGACATCGCCTTCGCGGAGGCGCAGGTCGCCGCCAGCGACGCCCAGCTGGCGGCGGCACGGGCGCAGTTGCTGCCTTCGCTTCGCCTCTCGGGCAGCATCGGCCAGGCCAGTTCGAGCATCCTGCATGGCGACCCGTTCACGCTGTGGAGCCTGGGTGGCAGCGTGCTGGCGCCGATCTTCGAAGGCGGCCGGCTGCGCGCGCAGGTGGCGGCGAACGCGTCGCGGCGCGACCAGGCGCTGATCGGCTACGAGAAGACGGTGCTCGGCTCGCTGGCCGAAGTCGAAGACCAGCTCGCCGGCATCGCCTTCCTTCAGCAGCAGGCCACGCAGGTCGAGGCGCAGCGCCTGGCGCTGGCCGATGCGCTGCGCATCGCGAGCCATCGATACCGCGAAGGCTATGCCTCCTACCTGGACCTGCTGGATGCGCAGCGCAACCTGTTCAGCGCGCAGCAGACGGCACTGCAACTGCGCTCGGATCTGCTGGGCGCCGAAGTGGGGTTGTACCGGGCGCTGGGCGGGGGGTGGCAGCTCGCGGCGCCGTGAGTGCTTGCGCACTCGGCCGCAGTCACCCGCATTCAGCCGCGATGGATGTCGAGCTTGAACAGCCCGACCGCATTGGTGCGGCCGATCTTCAGCCGGTCACGCTCGCTGATGCTGGCGCTGTCGAACCAGGTGGCGGCGTGGTCGACGTTCTCGAAAGGCCAGTCCGTGGAGAAGAGGATTCGATCGGCTCCGATCTCGAGGATCGCGTCGATCAGCGTCTGCGTCCGGAAGTTGCCGGACGTGGTCAGCCAGAAGTTGCGGTTTCGTCCAGTCGTGACACCTGTTCGGCCAGGAAGTCGTTGGCGCGCCGCGCGATGTCGATCGCCTTCGCGCGATCGGCGATGGCCTGCACGGCCGGCGCATTCAGCGACAGGATCATCACCTCCATGCCGTTGGCATCCATTTCGGGCAGCCGGCGAGAGTGGATGTCGAGCAGCCGGGATTGCAGTTCACGCCAATAGTCGCCGGGAACGAACCCGGCGGAATCCTGCAGCGTGTCTTCGATGGCGAAGTGTTCCTCGAGTCCGATCTTGCCGTTCATCGCCGCCTTTCGTCTGGGTGATGGCTTCAGCTCGCACTGTAGGGACCGGCTGCGTGGCGGGCCGACAAATCGGGGTGATGCGGCCTGTTCGAGGCGGTCATGATCCTGCCTCCGGCCCTCGCATTCAGTGCTCTCATGGCCCGTATCACCGGGGTTGATTGGACTGCCCCGGCGTCGCTTCATAGGATCACGGCACCGTCGACAACAGCACGCAGGAGACAAGGGCCATGATCTACGTAGCCAGGGAAATCGAGGTCAACCGCAGCCTTCCCGCAGGCGTGCCGCGCCTGACGCGCAGCCAGGTCTGGAAGGGCCTGGTCATGAAGGCCGAGAACGCGCTGCCGTTCGTTCCCGGGATGGCGGTCTGCACCGTCGTCGAGCGATTCGACGGAGGGCTGGTGCGCGATATCGTCTTCCGCGGCGAAGGTGCGCGCGAGAAGATCACCTTCCGCCCCGAGGAGAAGGTCACCTTCGTCCGGCTCTCGGGCAATGCCGATGGTTTCATCGTCAACGAGATCCTCGGAGACGGCGACGATCTGAAGCTGAAGTTCAGCTTCGCACTGCAACTGCTGGATGCCGCATCCGACAGCCCCGCCGAACGAGATTTTCGCGAGGTCATGGAGTGCGACTACCTGAAGGCGGTCGAGGCCACGGTTCAGGCCATCCGTCAAATGGTCGCCCAGGGCGAGGGCTGAACCATGGCGCCATGGTTCGGCAGTCTGTACCGCGCGATCGACGACATGGCGATGGAGCCGTTCCTTGCCGGGCTGACGGAGGACGTCGAAGTCACCTTCGGCAACCATCCTTCATTGAAGGGCAAGCCGGCCGTTCAACAGGGCATCGGCGCCTTCTGGAAGTCCATTCGCGGCCTGACGCACCACTTCGTCAACGTCGTCGAGAGCGGTGCCCAGAGCGCGCTGGAAGCGAAGATCGACTATGTTCGGGCCGACGGCAACGTGGTCACCCTCCCCTGCGTGACCATGGTCACCCGCGAGGGTGAGCTCGTTCGCTCGCTCCGGATCTACATCGACATCGGCCCGGTCTACGCCTGAGTGCGGCGCCTCGCCGGAGCGAAGGTCCGGGTGGATCGTCCATGAGTCGGGCGGAATGCTCTCCGCCCTAGAACCCGACCCTGAGCGTCAACCTCATCGTGCGGGGTTCGGCCGGGTGAACATGCTTGTCGGCCACCGGCGCTGCCTCCGACTTGAGCTGCGATTCGTAGAAGTACTCGATGTCGTTGACCTGGCGGTCGAACAGGTTGAACACGTCCAGCGTCAGCTCGGCATCGCGCCAGAGCTTGCGGCTCACGCGCAGGTTGGTGGTGAGCGACGAGCGCGAGCGCACGCTGTTGTCCTCGATCAGCGCCCCCGATCCGAGGTAGCGCCACTGCACGCTGGCCGACCAGGGGCCGAGGTCGCGTGCCGTCACGGCGATCGACGCCACCTTGTCCACTGCGTTCGGGATGCGGTCACCGGCCGGGTCGAAGTCCGCGAAGCGGGCATGCGTCCAGGCGAGGTCGGCATCCACCAGAAGCCAGGGCATCGGAATCCATCGGTTGTTCCATTCGATGCCGCGCCGCGTGCTCGGCCGGTTCGGCTCGGTCGCGCCGGCGTCGCCCACATAGACGAGCTCGGAATCGAAGTCGAGCTTCCACAGTGCCAGCGAACTCTGCAGGCCCGGGATCCACTCCGTGCGCGCGCCGACTTCCAGCCCGCGCGAGGCCACCAGGCCCGGCACCTTGTCGATCGTTTCGCCGCTCTTCGGGTCGATCGTGGCGGTGGTGCCGCGCGCGTCGTTGCTGTGGAAGCCGCGCCCGGCGTTGAAGAAGAACTCCGTCCGGGCCCAGGGGCCGAGGATCAGCGACAGCTTCGGCGAAAGGAGGTGGTCTTTCGCGCTGCCCGAGTTCGCGGGCAGCGACAAGCTGTTCACCTTGAAGCGTGCGTTGTCGGCACGCAGGCCGAGGATGGTCCGCAGCCACGGCGTCACTTCCAGCGACGTCTGCCCATACACGCCGACCAGCGTTTCCTGCACCCGGTCGTCGCGCGTCACGCCGGTGGTCTGGCGTGCCACCGTGTCGAACAGCCCGACGCGGATGCGGTCGTGGCGAACCTGCACGCCGAATTCGGTGCGTGCCGGAAGGTTGCCGAGCTGGTGGTCGAAGGCATGGCTGGCCGTGACGCCGTAGACGGTGCGCTTGTCCTGTTGCGAGAACTGGTCGCCGTCCGCCGGGCGCTCCAACGCATACGTGAAGTTCGAAAACAGCTTCAGGCGGTAGTCGATCGCGTAGGCCGCGACTCTCGTCGCGCCGCTTTCGGTCTGGCGGTGCCACTCGCCGGAAAGACTCGAACGCCGGGTCTCGCCGCCATCGGTCGGGTCGAGCGAGTCGAAGCGGCCGAAGGGCCGGCCGTTGTCGCTGCCGGCGTCGATCAGGCGCTGCGGGATCTGGTCGGTCGACGTCCAGTGCGCGTCATAGGCCATCAGGCTGGTGCTCCAGCCTTCGGCGGCCGTGCCGCCGCTCAGCGTGAGCACGCCGTTGGACTTGTGCAGGCCTTCGGGCACCGTCCACGGGCCGTCGTTGCGCTGGAGCTCGACGGCGCCCAGCCACTGGATGCCCGGCGCCACCTCCCGCGAGCCCGCCACCACGCCGCGGCGGAAGCCGCGCTCGCCGAGCGTCACTGCGCCGAAGGGTGCGTCGAGCCGCGTGCGGTAGACGATGTCGGCCGACCCGGCCGAGGCGAAATCGCCGTTCTTCGCGAAGTACGGCCCCTTGCGGTATTCGATCCGGTCCACCAGTTCGGGGATCAGGAAGTTCAGGTCCGAGTAGCCCTGGCCGTGCCCGTGCGTGGGCATGTTGACCGGCAGGCCATTGACCGAGGTCGCGAAGTCGGTGCCGTGGTCGAGGTTGAAGCCGCGCAGGAAATACTGGTTCGCCTTGCCGTCCCCCGAGTGCTGGGTGACGATGACGCCGGGCACGAATTCCAGCACCTCGCCGGGGCGCAGCGCCGGGCGGCTTCTCAGTAACTCGGCGCGGATCACGCCCTGCGACGCGGCGTCCGAACTGCCCACCGCGTTGTCGTAGTGGCGGCCGGCGATCTCCACGCGATCCAGCACGGCAGCGACGACCACCGGTTCCGGCGGGCCGCCGGCGGCGGGGCGCGGCTCGGCGGCGCGAGACGGTGCCTGCGTCGGCGTCTGCAACGGCGCCCGCTCCATCTGGCGTTCCTGCGCATGGAGCGTCGCCGTGGTGAACGCCAGCGTCATGGCGATCGAAGCCGCGGCCGCCAGCGGGCGGCGGGGGCACGGACACGCGTTCAAGGGCAGCCTCATCTCGGTCTCTCCCGGCCTGCTGGTTGTGAAATGCCTGAAAAACTTCTTACGCAGCGCCATACGCGCCCGCCAGGCTTTCGGATGCAGAGGAAGTCAGGCGGCGATCAGGCCGGCAGGCGCCGGTCGGCCGGGCGGTGGGCGAGTGCGCAGGCCGCGAGGTAGGCGAGCCCGATGACCGCCACGACGATGCCGCCGAACACCGCGTCGTGGCGGTCGCTCCAGCCCTCGATGGCGGGCGACAGCATCTTGCCGACGCCCAGCGCGGCGACGAGCAGGCTCACGCCCGACACCGCCAGGCCCATGATCCGGGAGGCGCGCGCGGCGACCTCGTCGGCGCGGGCGATCAGGCGCGAGATCCACCAGCCGTTCAGCCCGTCCGAGACGAGCATGCCCAGCACGAACAGCGCGCCGAGCGCCAGCGCGCGGGTGAGCCCGCCGTACTGCGTCGCCGTCGCGGCGAACAGCGCGGACTGGCTGATGGTGTCGAACGACAGCGCGAACAGCGCCCCGACCGCCGCCACGCCCAGCGGGCTGCGCGCCGGAAGCCAGCGGGCCAGCCACGGCCCCTTGATGCCGACCATCGGCACCAGCCCGCCCGGCCCGGTGGCCAACACGGCCCGCAGGTTGACGATGCCGAGCAGCAGCAGGAAGGCGATCGACACCCAGGCGCCGAACGCGTCCAGCCAGGCCGGCGGCACCCACCGCTCGCTCCACAGGCCCACCAGCGCGGCGATCGCCAACACGACGGCGCCGTGGCCGAGCGAGAACAGGGCGCCGCACGCGCGGGCGTGGCGGCGTTGCCGCTGCGAGGCCAGCCGCGTCAGGCCATCGATCGCCGCCAGGTGGTCGGCGTCGAAGCCGTGGCGCATCCCGAGCAGGAAGACGAGCGCGCACAGCGCGCTCCAGTCGGTGGGCAGGTCGTGCATGGTGGTGGGCGACGTTCCGTTTCCGGGTCGATCGTATGACAGATGACAAATCCTTCATACATGAACCGTGCCCGTTCGCGCATGCCGCCCGCGCCGGCGCCTTCGCCTCGGTGGATGCGGATGCCCTCGGGGTTGATACCGACTCGCCCGACTTCCGGTTCGGCGCCCGAACCGGCCACCACGCTTGCAGCGGCGCGGCCCGGGGCCGGCTCAGCGCCGGCGCACGGGCCGGGTGGCCGGCTCGAAGTGGTCGTGCCCGTGCGCATGCCGCAGCGCCACCGGCACCAGGTGCAACTGGCCGTGGCTGACGCCGGGCTGCGCGATCACCGACTGCGCGAAGGCCCGCACCTCGTCCGTTCGGCCGCGCAGGATCACCGTCTCGATGCAGTGGTCGTGGTCCAGGTGCGCATGGGTCGACGAGATCGTCAGCTCGTGATGCTCGTGCTGCATGTCGGTCAGCCGGTTCGCGAGCTGGCGCTGGTGGTGGTTGTAGAGGTAGCTCAGCGTGGCGACGCAGGGCCCGTCCGGCTGCTCGATCTGCCGCGCCGCGCCCAGGTCGTGGCGCAGCAGGTCGCGGAACGCCTCGGAGCGGTTCTCGTAGCCGCGGTCGCGAACCAGCGCCTCGAAGGCGTCGGCCAGGTCGTCGTCGAGGGACATCGTCAATCGCTTCATGGTCGGCGGCTCCGTTTTCGTGATGCTATGCCGCCGCGTGCGCGGCGCGCCCTCGCCCGGCGCCCGCCCGGGTGGCGGCTGGCGGGCGTTGCGGGACAATGAATCGATGAAACGCTTCGTCCTGTTCGGCGGCGGCAGCGGCAGCCGCGACATCACCATGGCGCTGTGCCGCGCCGGCCACGACGTGACGCGGGTGGTGCCCGCCTGGGACAGCGGCGGCAGCTCCAAGGCGCTGCGCGAGGCGCTCGGCATCCTGGCGATCGGCGACATCCGCCAGGCGCTGATGACGATGGCGCATGGCGAAGACCGCGCCGGCAGCGTCGTCCGCTTCTGCAACGCCCGTCTGTCCGAATCCGCCAGCCGGGCCGACCTGCTGGCCGAGTTCGACTTCTACGTCAGCGGCGCCCACCCGCTGCTCGGCCGCATGGAGCCCGGCATCCGCGGCGCGATCCTGAACTACCTGCGCGTGTTCCAGTCGCGCATCGGCGACGATTTCGATTTCCGCCGCGGCAGCATCGGCAACTTCGTGCTGACCGGCGCGTACTTCGCGCACGGCAAGGACATCAACACCGCCATCTTCGTGTTCCGCAAGCTGTGCGCGATCGACGGCAACGTCTGGCCGTCGACGCTGGCGGACCGGGTCCAGCTCAGTGCCGAACTGCGAGACGGCAGCATCGTGCGCGGCCAGGACCGCGTGACGCGGCTGGGCGCCGAAGGCGCGCGGGCCGGCATCCGCCGCGTGCACCTGGCCTGCGCGGGCGATGCCGGCGTCGCCAGCGACACCGACACCGACACCGACACCGACACCGACACCGACAGGGCCAAGGTACCGCCGCCGCCCGTCGCCAATCCGGCGGTGCTGGAGGCGATCGCGTCGGCCGACGCGCTGCTGTTCGGCCCTGGCAGCTTCTTCACGAGCACGCTGCCGCACCTGGCGGTGGCCGGCATCGCCGAGGCGATCGGGGCCACGCCGAGCGCGGTGCCCAAGGTCCTGATCGGCAACATCCTCGAGTGCCCCGAGACCACCGGCCGCACGCTGGCCGAACTGGTGCAGGCCTTCCACGATGCCGCCGGCCCGGCGCTGCCGACCCACGTGCTCGCGAACCGCGGCTGGGTGCCGTTCGAGCACGTGGTCAACGGCCACCGCTATCTCCACGAGGGGGCGGCCGAGCCACTGCCGCAGGCGTCGTCCCCGGTGTCGCCGGCGGCATCGCCGCAGCTCGTCGCGGACGACTTCGAGGATCCCTGGACGCGCGGCAAGCACGACGCGACGAAGGTCGTCACCACGCTCGAGCGGCTGCTCGGCGAGGCCGGCAACACCGGCGCGGCCGACCTGGGCGGTCCGATGACGCATCCCCAGACGGCATAGACCCTCGGGCGTCGCCGCCCGCATCGCCTATCCCGCGATGCCGGCCGGCACCGGCCCTCGGACAGATTCGCCGCGGCACCGCGGCGCCTAGTCTGGAGATTCACGCCGCCACCGCGGCCCGCCCCGCGACACCGGACCCGCTCCGGCGCGCGGATCGGCCCGCACGGGGCGTGGCAGACCGGCCGCGGCAGCCCGCCGCCCGGCATCTTCCAACCGCAAGGGGACCCTCCATGACCTTCCATCGCCCATTCGCCCGCCGTGCCGCCGCCACCCTCGCCCTGGCCTGTGCCGCGGCGTCGCTGTCCACACCCAGCCTGGCCTTCGTCGGCAAGATCACCAACCCGGACCTGTACGGCGGCTGGACCGCGACCCTCAGCGGCATGACCGGCTGCGGCCCGACCGCGATGCACGTGGTGATCGACATGAACAGCAGCGGCGTCGGCGCCGCCACGCTGACGATGCACGGCCAGTGCGGCGACAGCGTCGTCACCGGCCAGACCTTCCGCATCCTGACGCTCGACAGCGGCACCGGCGCCGGCACCGCCAACCTGACCTGCGGCACCGGCTGCGGCTGGAACCTGCGCATCCAGGTGGCGCCGGACCGGCAGGTGATGAACCTGGTCGACGTGGACCCGATCAACCCCGGCAACTACATCGCCGGGGTTGCCGTGCACCGTTGATCCGGGGCATCGCCGGCCCGCGGATCGCCGGCCGGGCCGGCTCCGCGGGCGTCCTGCGTCAGAGCTGGCTCATGCCGCCGTCGACCACGATCTCGGTGCCGACGATGAACGCCGATTCGCGCGCCGCCAGGTGCAGCACGGTGGACGCGATCTCCGCCGACGTTGCAAAGCGGCCGAGCGGCACCGCGTCGCGGATCTTCGCCGCCACGGTATCGAGCGTGGCGGCATCCATGCCGAGCTTGCCGTACAGCGGCGTCGTGACCGGCCCGGGGCTGACGACGTTGACGCGCACACCGTTGGGCAGCAGTTCGGCCGACAGCGTCTTCGCCAGCGAGATCAGCGCCGCCTTGCTGGCCGCGTAGACCGACGAGTTCGGCATGCCGATGTGGGCATTGACCGAGCCGTTCAGAACGATCGACGCGCCGTCGTTGAGCAGCGGCCGCAGCGCCTGGATCTGGAAGTACGCGCCCTTCACGTTGGTGTCGAAGGTACGGTCCCAGAATTCCCCGGTCACGTCGGACAGGCCGGCGAACTGCGCGATGCCGGCGTTGATGAAGACCGCGTCGAGGCGGATGCCGTCGGCCTCGAGCTGGCGCGCGAGCGCCTTGGCGGCGTCGATGTCGGCGGCGTCGTTGCGCAGCGCGATCGCGCCGGCGCCGAGCCGGGCGCGGGTTTCCTCCAGCGCGGCGGCATCGCGGCCGGTGACGACGACGCGCGCGCCTTCGGCGGCAAAGGCCTCCGCCGCGGCGCGGCCGATGCCGCTGCTGCCGCCGGTGACGAGGACGGTGAGGTGTTGGAAGCGTTGCATGACGGACTCCTGGGTGGGTGGCTGTTGAACTCGGTATCGAGTGCCGCCATGGTCTGCGCCGAAGGGCTTCGTGCCGTA
The DNA here is from genome assembly GCA_044223035.1 of Piscinibacter sp. Lineage (GTDB taxonomy): Bacteria > Pseudomonadota > Gammaproteobacteria > Burkholderiales > Burkholderiaceae_C > JBGAMJ01. Next base: position 18,052 of record JBGAMJ010000061.1, on the reverse strand, counting down.
CGATGCCTCGCCGCAGACTCGTTCGAAGGAGTCGAACATGTTGTCGGAGGACGACCTGGCGCTGTTGGAGGCGATCCGCGCCACCGGCAGCCTGACGCGCGCGGCGGCGCGGCTGGGCAAGGCGCCGTCGACGGTGTCGCACGCGGCGCGGCAGCTCGAGTCGCGCTATGACGCGCTGCTGTTCGACCGCCGCCGCTACCGCCTGCAGCTCACCCCCGCCGGCGCGCTGCTCGCGCAGGAGGCCGCCCGCATCGGGCAGGACGTGAGCCGGCTGACGCGGCGCGTCAAGCAGGTGGCCGCAGGCTGGGAAGACCGGCTGTGGATCGTCACCGACGAGCTGATGGAGTTCGAGACGCTGCTGCCGGTGATCCGCGACTTCGACGCGCTGAATTCCGGCGTCTCGCTGCGCGTGACCCACGAGGTGCTGGGCGGCACCTGGGAGGCGCTGCTCGAAGGCCGCGCCGACCTGGTCGTCGGCGCCACCAACGAGCCGCCGGCGATCCCGAAGCTGCGCTGGGCCGAGCTGGGCGTGATGCGCTGGGTGTTCGCGGTGTCGCCGCACCACCCGCTCGCCAAGGCGCCCGAGCCGCTGGCGGCCGACGCGGTGCTGACGCACCGGGCCGTGGTCGTCGCCGATTCGTCGCGCCAGGCCGCCAGCCGCAGCTACGGGCTGCTCGGCGGGCAGCCGACGCTGGCGGTGCCGACGATGCGCGCCAAGATCCTCGCGCAGCGCGACGGCCTGGGCGTCGGCTGGCTGCCGGCGCAGCGGGTGCACGCACTGCTGCAGCGCGGCGAGCTGGTCGAGCGCCGCACCGCCCAGCCGCGCGAACCGAACATCCTGTACGTCGCCTGGCGCGGCGAGCCCGAGGGCCGCGCGCTGCAATGGTGGCTGGAGCAGCTGCGCCAGCCGCGGCTCGCGCAGCGGCTGGTGGACGGGCTCGACGCGGTGGGCTGAGGCTGCAGGCCCCTCCCCGCCCGCGCGGCGACGCGTGATGGATCTGCCCGCGGAGGCCGCGTCACCGGTGCGGCGATCGCTTCGAGTGCGTCGAAAGTGTATAAACTGTTTGCACCGTTTTTCACGCCAGGGTGCACGTTCCGGATGATGGCCTCGACGCCCCGCCTCCCACCGTCGCCCCGTCCGCCGCCATGACCTCCGACACCACCACCTGGTGGACCTTCCTGTGCGCCGTCGCCGCGCTCAACGTGCTGGCCTGGGCGGCGTCGGCCGCGCGCGTGCGCAGCCGCTCGGGTGCGCTGCCGCCCGAGGCGCTGTCGTTCAGCCGCTGGCAGTTGCTGCTGTCGGCCGGCTACGTGTTCGGCTGCGCCTACCGCTCGGTGCTGCCGGTGTACGACGTGCAGCGCCTGTGCCTGGTCGACTCGTGGTTCTCCAGCGTGATCGTCGGCCGCTCGGTCGCCACCGTGGCCGAGCTGTGTTTCGCGATGCAGTGGGCGCTGCTGCTGCGCGGCGTCTCGCGCGCCACCGGCAGCCGCTTCGGCGAGGCGCTGTCGCGCGTCGTCGTGCCGCTGATCGTCATCGCCGAAACCTGCTCGTGGCACGCGGTGCTGACCACCTCGAACCTCGGCCACGTGTTCGAGGAATCGATCTGGGGCCTGTCGGCCGCGCTGCTCGCGACCAGCCTGGTCGTCGTCTGGCCGCGCTGCCGGCGCGAACTGCGTCCGCTGCTGGCGTTCTGCGGCATCGCCGGCATCGCCTACGTGTGCTACATGTTCCTGGTCGACGTGCCGATGTACTGGGCGCGCTGGGTGCTCGACGAAGCGCACGGCCGCGCCTACCTGAGCGTCGCGCAGGGGCTGGCCGACGCATCGGCGCGCTGGGTCGTTTCGCACCGCTGGGACGACTGGAAATCCGAGGTGGTCTGGATGTCGCTGTACTTCAGCGTCGCCGTCTGGTTGAGCATCGGCCTGGTGCACGCGCCGGTGCCGCCCTCCGCGGCAGCGCGCACGGCGCGGGCCTGAAGTCGGCAGCGGGCACCGCGACCCCCCGCGACCCCTCCGGACCACCGGGCCGGCTGGTGGTGACGCCCGGGCGGCGATGACCACGCCCTCGCGTTTACCCGCACGACCCCGCCCGTTGTTACCTTCTCTCACCGGGCAACCCTGTTAATTCGTGCAGGTTGACGCATTCTGCGACCGCACGTAACGTCGCGTTCCCGCCGAAGACCGTCCGGTCACGAACCTCGGGCCCCGCTTGCGCGCGGTTCCGGGTGGCGCGCCCGACTGCCCCCGATGAACGATCCCGACGAGCCCACGCGTGCCTCGCCCTGGCTGCTGCCGGCGGCCGCGGCATGGCCGCCGGGGGCCGATGCGGTGCGCGATCCGGTCGCCGTGCGCTCGCTGTGGGCACCCGAGCGTGACGACGAGCCGGGCGCGGCGGGGGTCGGTGCCGCCTCGCCGCGCGGCCCGTCCGCATTCGACCAGATGGTCGACCTGTGCCTGTGGGTGGATCCGGTCGCCGGCTGCATCGTCGACTGCAATGCCGCGGTGACGCAGGCCCTCGGCTGGCGCAGCGCCGAGCTGATCGGCCGGCCGCTGCGCTCGCTGGCGGCTTCGGCCGCGGCGGGCGCGCCGGCCGGCGACGGCGCGGGCGACACCGCGGCCGACGGCTTCGCCTGGCAGGCGATGGCGCATGCCGGCACGCTGGCCGACGCCGACATCGACGTGCTCACCCGCCACGGCCGCATCGTGCCGATGAGCGCCAGTTCGTCGCCGCTGCGTAGCGCCGGCGGCGCGGCGCTGTGCGGGCTGACGGTGTGGCGCGACGTGTCGCGCCGCCGCCGCGTGGAGCAGGCGCTGGTCGACGGCGAACGGCGGCTGAAGGCGCTGGCCTGCGAGCTCACGCTGGCCGAGGCGCGCGAGCGCGCCCGCATCGCCCAGGGCCTGCACGACGAGATCGGCCAGCTGCTGACGATGGCGCATTTCAAGCTCGACGAATGGGCGGGCAGCCTGGCGCGGCCGACACCGCGTGACCGGCCGGCCGACAGCCACGGCCTGCGCCGCCGCCGCGGCGACGCAGCCATTCCCGAAGACGCCGCCGCGACCGCCGTCGCCGAACTCGCCGACCTGCTGAAGCAGGCCGCGCAGGCCACGCGCTCGGCCACCTTCGAGCTGAGCTGCCCGCTGCTGCGCCCGCTCGGGCTGCAGCCGGCGATCGAGAGCCTGGCGCAGCGCGTCGCGCGGTCGAGCCGGCTGCAGGTGCGCGTGGACGGCACGCTGCCGCCGCTGGCGCTGCCCGACGAGGTGCTCGCGATCGTGTTCCGCGTGGTGCGCGAGCTGGCGCTGAACGCGCAGAAGCACGCGCATGCGCAGCGGCTCGAGATCCGCCTGAAGGCCGATGGCGGCGAGCTGTCGATCTGCGTCGCCGACGACGGCACCGGCTTCGACCCCGCGCCGCGCGCACGCGGGCCGGGCCCCGACGGCGGCTTCGGCCTGCCCAGCGTCGACGCGCAGATGCAGGCGATCGGCGGCCGCCTCGCGCTCGACGCGCGCCCCGGCCTCGGCACCCGCGCCACCGTGCTGCTGCCGCTGCCGGCCGCGGCCTGAGGGTGGGAGGCAAGCCGCCGTGGCCGCTCATCGCCTGAACCCGGAGACACCCACGAGATGACGATCCGCGTCGTGCTCGCCGACGACCACCGCATGGTGCGCGAGGGGCTGCGCGCGTTGCTGGCGGCCGAACCGGACATCGAGGTCGTCGGCCAGGCCGAGGACGGCTTCGGCGCCGCCCGGCTCGCACGCGAACTGCAGCCCGACGTCGTCGTCACCGACCTGTCGATGCCGGGCCTGAACGGCGTCGACGCGATCCGGCGCATCCGCGCCGACGCGCCCGACGTGCGGGTGCTGTGCCTGTCGGTGCACGGCGAGAGCCGGATGGTGATGGCCGTGCTCGACGCCGGCGCCAGCGGCTACGTGCTGAAGGATTCGTCGTTCCAGGAGTTGGCGCAGGCGATCCGCAAGGTGATGAGCCACCGCATCCACCTGAGCGAGTCGCTGGTCGACCTGGTCGTCGACGAGGCGCGCCAGCGCGGCAGCGGCACCCGGGCGGCCACGCCGCGCCAGCCGGCGCTGACGCCGCGCGAGCGCGAACTGGTGCAGTTGCTGTCCGAAGGCCATTCGACGCAGCAGATCGCCGAGCGCCTGCACGTCAGCGCGAAGACCGTGGCCACGCACCGCGAGCACGTGCTGCACAAGCTGCAGATCCAGGGCATCGCCGAGTTGACGCGCTATGCGCTGCGCGAGGGCCTGAGCTCGCTGGACGCGCGCTGCCGCACCGGCCAGGGCCCCACCGAGTCGGACGCCGGCACACCCGCGCCGCGGGTGGCTCGCACCTCGCGCGCGGCCGCCGGGCGCGCAGCAGCGCTGCCACTGAAGACCGTTTCGACCTGACTGGCTGGCTGACAGGCTGCTGGCCAGGCTTCCACCGTCGTCCATCCGTCGCCAAGGTCGGCGCGGCGGTCGTCGGCATCGACACCACGGCCGGGCGACTCCTCGTGGTCGACCACGCCGGGCTGAAAGCAACACCCGGCCGCGCAACCCGCCTCGGCTTTTTTCACCCCCCGTGTTCGGCATTCGTCCGATTGCGCCGGAACGGCGCAGGACGCACCCTCTGCGCCGCTCCGAACGGCCCGAGGCCGGTCGGGCGTTCGGGCAGGGAGGGGCCGCGCGACGCCCGTCCGCCGCCACCGCCGCCTTCTCGATCCCTTCCGTCGCAGTCCGGCCGGCGCGCGTGCCGCGGCGACTGCCTCCTCCGGAGCACTCCCCCGGTGACCCTGCGCATCCTTCTGGTCGACGACCACGCCGCGCTGCGCCGCAGCCTGGCGCGGCTGCTCGAACGGCAGCCGACGCACCCGCTCGTCACCGAGGCGGCCGATGGCGAAGGCGCGCTCGCCCGGCTGGCCACGCTGGCGGCCGGGCCGCCGTCGGATTTCCCGCAGTTGATGCTGATCGACGTCGACATGCCCGGCATCGGCGGCATCGAGGCCACGCGCCGCGCCCGGGCCACCTACCCGCGGCTGCGCGTGTTGGCGATGTCGATGCACGACGATCCGCTGCTCGTCGACGCGATGGCCGCCGCCGGCGCCAGCGGCTACGTGCGCAAGGACGAGCCGCTCGATCACCTGCTGCGCGCGATCGGTGCCGCGGTGGCGGCCTGCGACGCCTTCCGGCGGCCGCCCGGCTAGGCAGCCCGGAAGCCGGTGTCAGCAGCACACCGATGCCGATCTCAGCACCACGCTGATTCACGCCGCCGGAGCGGGCCGATACCGTGGCCCCGGAGCGTTCCCGACCCAGGCATCCGACGGCCCCGACCCGAGCCCGCTCCCGGCCGTCTCCCGCACTCCACCCGTTCGACTCCATCCCGCCCGGACCCCACGCATGATCGACGCGGCCATCGGCCAGATCGCCAACCAGCTCAACCTCGCGCTGCGCCGTTCGTTCCGCGCCACCGAGGATCTGGTCGTGGTGTCCCACCTGCAGGAGCAGGACGGCAGCGTGGCCACGCAGGCGGTCAACAAGCTGGCGCTGTTCCTCGTCAACATCGAGCGCGAAACCGTGCCGTTCCAGCCGCAGGCCCGTTCGGCACCCGCCGGCGGGCGGCTGGCGGTGACTGCCGTGCCGGTGCACCTGAACCTGATGCTGATGTGCGCCGCCAACTTCGCCGGTGCCACCTACCCCGAGGCGCTGAAGCTGATCTCGGCGGCCATCGGCTTCTTCCAGTCCCGCCCGGTGCTGGACCACCAGAACACGCCCGACCTCGACCCGCGCATCGACCGGCTCGTGCTGGAGATCGAGAACCTGAACGTGGCCGACCTCAGCAACCTGTGGGGCATCCTCAGCGGCAAGTACCTGCCGTCGATCCTCTACCGCGTGCGGCTGCTGACCATCGATGCCGACCAGCTCGCCGGCCAGGTCGAGCCGGTCACGCAGGCCCGTACCGGTGTGCATGCCTGACGACGCCATGGCTCCGCTGCTGCCACGCCTCGCCCTCACCATCGAGCACGCCTATGCCGGCGGTGCGCCCTGCGACGCGCTGCGGCTGGAACCCGGCGAGCGCTCGGCCCGCCGGCTGGCGCGCTCCGGGGCCGTGCTGCGCGCCCGGCCGGGCGGCTTCGACCTGTGGGCCGACGACACCGCGTACGACGCGCTGCGCGATCCGCTGGACGGGGCCCGCGACGAACCGCCGGGCGACGGAACGGCCGGCCCCGCGCTGACCTGGCGCGTGAGCACCGCCGACCCGCTGTTCGCGAACTACACCGACGGCCTGGCGCGCACGCCCGACCGGGTGCTGGCCTTCGACAGTGTGCGCGCGGTGGCCGACACGCCGGCAGCGGCCGGGGCCAGCCCGGCAGCAAACGCCGCGCTCGCACCGGCACCCGCCGGCACCGCCTGGCGCCTGCACGCGGCCGACGAGGCCGGCAGCGCCGACCAGCGCCCGATCGACGATCCGCTGATCGCCGGCGAACTCTCCGCGCGCGACCGCCTGCTGCCGCCGGCGCTGCTGGTGACGCTGCGCCTGCCGCCGCCGCCGGCCGCGGCGGACACGCCCGACCCCGCCGCGCCGCGCCGCTACCGCCTGCGGCTGCCCACGCGCGCGACGGTGTGGAAGTACTGCCTGCTCGGCGACTGGGAGCACGACGGCCTGCGCGTCGTCGATCTCGGCCGCGAGGTCGATTTCGGGCCGGCCGAGAACGAGACGCTCGCCGGCGGCCGCCCGGCGCTGGCGATCCGCTCGCGCGCCGGCATCGGTTTGCAGCAGCGCTCGACGCGCCGCTTCCAGTTGCGGGGGGTCGACGGTTCGTCCGATCGGGTCCTCGTCCGGCGCCTGCCGGTGGCCGGAGCCGGCCAGCTCGCCCGCGAGACGATCGGCGGGGTGCCGACCTGGGTCTCGGAAATCTTCGTGCATCGTTAGCCTGGAAAGGAATCTCTCATGGCCGTGATGAAGACACCTGGCGTCTATATCGTCGAGAAGAACGCCTTCCCCAGCTCGGTGGTCGAGGTCGCCACGGCTGTGCCGGTGTTCATCGGCTACACCGAACGCGCCGACAACAAGGGCAAGTCGCTCACCGGCAAGCCCTGGCGCATCACCTCGATGGCCGAGTTCCACCAGTACTACGGCTTCGGCCCGGTGGCGAAGTTCGAGATCCAGCCGGTCGCCGCCGGCGGCTCGGCCGCGTTCTCGGCCGCTGGCAAGGACTACGACCTGGTGCAGGTGGCCGGCGCCGCGGGCGGGCAGTTCCTGCTGTACGCCAGCATGCTGTTCTTCTTCCAGAACGGCGGCGGGCCCTGCTACGTGGTCTCGGTGGGCGGCTACAAGGACGACGTGGCGCCCGACGTGCTGATGGCCGGCATCGAGCCGCTGGTCAAGGAGCAGGAGCCGACGATGGTCGTCGTTCCCGAGGCGGTGCTGCTCAAGCAGCCCGACTGCATCAGCGTGCAGCAGGCGGTGCTGGCGCACTGCGGCGGGCGCATGCGCAACCGCGTCGCGATCCTCGACGTGTGGGGCGGCTTCCGCAGCCGGCAGGACCCCGCCGGCGACTGCATCGAGGCCTTCCGCGGCGCGCTCGGCATCAACTACCTCGATTTCGCGACCGCCTACTACCCGTGGGTCAACACCACGCTGATCCAGGAGAAGGACCTCGGCTTCGAGAACATCGCGAACGCCGACGTGCTGGCCACGCTGATCAAGGCGGATGCCGGCCTGCCCGACGCCGCCGACGACAAGACGCCGCCGAAGACGCGCCAGCAGTTGCAGGCCGTCGACGCGATCGCCACCACCACCGACCCCGGCGAGAAGGTGCTGCTGAACAAGACGCTGGCCGCGATGAGCGCGCTGTTCAACACGCTGATCGGCGAGGTGCGCAACCGGCTCAACCTGCTGCCGCCGTCGGCCGGCATGGCGGGCGTCTACACGATGGTCGACAACACCCGCGGCGTGTGGAAGGCGCCGGCCAACGTCAGCCTGGCGGGCGTGGTCTCGCCGGCGGTGAACCTGTCGGCCGAGGACCAGGAGGACCTGAACGTCACCACGCAGGGCAAGTCGATCAACGCGATCCGCTCGTTCATCGGCGAGGGCGTGCTGGTGTGGGGCGCGCGCACGCTGGACGGCAACAGCCTGGACTGGCGCTACGTCAACGTGCGCCGCACGATGATCATGCTGGAGGAGTCGTGCCGGCTCGCCGCCAAGGCGCTGGTGTTCGAGCCGAACGTGGCGAACACCTGGGTCACGGTCAAGAGCATGATCCAGAACTTCCTGACCGGCATCTGGAAGCGCGGCGGCCTGGCCGGCGCGGTGCCCGACGACGCGTTCAGCGTGCACGTCGGGCTGGGCGAGACGATGACGCCCGAGGACATCCTCGAAGGCATCCTGCGCGTCACCGTGCTGGTGGCGATCAGCCGCCCGGCCGAGTTCATCGAGATCACGTTCCAGCAGCAGATGCAGAAGTCCTGAGCGCGCGGCGCCCGCGGCACGCCGCTGAGGCGGCGCCGCCGCGCGGCCCGGCGCGGACCCTTTCAGTCAATTCCCGTGGAGGCACGCGATGGCAGACGACGGATCAGCACAATCGACTTCGGTGTGGCCCATCCCCAAGTTCCGGTTCGAGGTCAAATGGGACTCGCAGGTGATGTCCTTCCAGGAGGTCTCGGGCCTCGACGTGGAAGCCCAGCCGATCGAATACCGGCACGGTGACAGCCCGGCCTTCTCGGTCATCAAGATGCCGGGGCTGAAGAAGTACAGCGACATCACGATGAAGAAGGGCGTGTTCAAGTCGGACAACAAGTTCTGGGACTGGTTCAACGAGATCAAGATGAACACGATCAAGCGGGTGCCGGTCACGATCAGCCTGCTCGACGAGGCCGGCAGTCCCACGATGGTGTGGACGCTCGCCAACGCCTGGCCGACCAAGATCACCGGCACCGACCTGAAGTCGCAGGGCAACGAGGTGGCGGTCGAGACCATCGTGGTGTCGCACGAGGGTCTGACGATCGCGAACGCCTGACGCCGCGGGCCGCACAGCGCCATGCCCGCGTCCGCCGCCGACCCCTACCCGCCGCCAGCCTTCCACTTCGCCGTCAGCTTCGGCACGCAGCCGGCGGATGCCGACGGCTCGTTCCGCGAGGTCAGCGGCATCGGCCCCGAGATCGAGACGGAATCGGTGGTCGAGGGCGGCGAGAACCGCTACGTGCTGGCGCTGCCGAAGGCCGTCAAGCACCCGCGGCTGGTGCTCAAGCGCGGCATCGCGCCGAACAACTCGCGGCTGGTGCTGTGGTGCCAGTCGGTGTTCGAGGGCGGGCTGGTCAAGCCGGTCTACCCGAAGCTGATGCATGTGTTCCTGCTCGACGGCGCGGGCGAGGCGCTGCGCGCCTGGTCGTTCGAGAACGCCTGGCCGGTGAAGTGGGAGATCGAGCCCTTCAATTCGACCCGCAACGAAGTGGCGATGGAGAAGATCGAATTGAGCTACGCGTACTCCAAGCGCGAGGTGTGACGGCATGACGATCGAGGTGCATCAGTTGCTGATCCGGTCGCAGGTCGGCGCGTCCGGCGACGACGCCGAGCTGCCGCGCGGCGAGCTGCCCGCGGCCGAACTGGAGCGATTGCGCGAGCAGGTGCTGGCCGAATGCAAGGCCTGGCTCAACGAACGCCTGCAGGACATGCGGGAGCGCTAGGCATGCAGCCCCCACGCCCACTTCGTCCAGCCGCCGCCCATCGGGCGCCGATTCGGCCCATGACGGCTGACGGCCCGTTGCGGTCGCCGGCGAACGTCCTCCTCGCCGCAGCGTCTGCGCGGCGCGGCAGGCAGCATCCGCCGGGGGCTCATGCTGGGGCGGTCTCCGCTTCGCTCCGACTGCACTGTGGTGCTCGACCTGGGGTCGCGTCGCAGAACTCGCTATGTTCGCTGCGCTCACTCCGCTCAAACAGCTGCGCCGAGTCAGACAACGAAGCGCGCTGCGCGCGCCGACCCCAGATCTGCGCTCCTCGTCGCCCCAAAAATCGCCCCCAGCGGATGCCGCCTGCCGCGCTGTCACGGTTTGTTCTGTTCGATCGCGAAGAACCGACGTCTGCGCAAAGGCGCGTGGGGCGCTGACATGCCGGATACCGCCCCCGGCCAGAAGACGCAGTTGAAGTTGACGCGCTACAGCGTCAACAAGGATGGAACGACCACGTTCGACGAGAACGTCGAGTTCATCGCGATGCTGAATCCGGCCGAGTTCAAGCACAGCTTCGGCATCGCCTACGACAAGAAGAAGAAGCAGGGCCAGGCGGCGGCCAACCCGAAGTTCGCGGCGGTCGACACCGAGCGGGTCAACTTCTCGCTGCTGCTGGACGGCACCGGCGTCGTGCCCGGCAATGCGCCGAACCGGCCGCCGAAGGAGGTCAAGCAGATGGTGCTCGACCTGAACAAGGTGGTCTACCAGTACGTGGGCGACAAGCACGAGCCGGGACATGTGCGGGTGCTGTGGGGCAGCCTGATCTTCTTCGGCCGCATGGAGACGATGTCGGCGCAGTACACGCTGTTCAAGCCGAACGGCTGGCCGCTGCGGGCGCGCATCGAGCTGTCGTTCGTCGGCGCGATGAGCAAGAAGGAGGAGGAGCTGGTCTCCAACCGCTCCTCGCCCGACCTGAGCCACCGCATCGTCGTGCGCGAGGGCGACACGCTGCCGCTGCTGTGCCACCGCGTCTACGGCGACCCTGGCTACTACGTGGAGATCGCGCGCTTCAACCGGCTGGTCGACTTCCGCCGCCTCGTTCCGGGCACCAAGCTGCACTTTCCACCGCTCGGGTGACCCATGGCCGAATCTCCGCTGCTGGACTCCGAAGGCGTGGTGCGGGTGACGGTGAGCTGCGACGGCACCGCGCTCGCCGACACCGCGCAACTGATCTCGCTGAACGTGCACCGCGCGATCAACATGGTGCCCAGCGCACGCCTGGTGTTCGCCGACGGCGACATGCCGAACCAGGCCTTCCCGCTCAGCGACGCCGCGTCGCTGGTGCCGGGCACCACCGTGAAGATCGCCGCCGGCTACGCCGACAGCGAGGAGACGATCTTCGAGGGGCTGGTCGTCAAGCACGGCATCCGCATCTCCGGCAACAACGACGCGCGGCTGGTCGTCGAATGCCGCGACAAGGCGGTCAAGATGACCATCGGCCGCCGCAACGCCAACTATGTCGACCAGAAGGACAGCGACATCCTCGCCACGCTGGCCGGCGCGCAGGGCCTGTCGACCGACATCGATGCCACGGATTTCCAGCATCCCGAGCTGGTGCAGTACTACTGCAGCGACTGGGACTTCGCGCTCTCGCGCGCCGAGGCGAACGGCCTGCTGGTGATGCCGCTGGACGGCAAGTTCGTCGCCAAGGCGCCGGACACCGGGGCCGCGGCCGTGCTGAAGGTCGGCTACGGCGTCGACCTGATCGAGTTCCAGGCCGAGATCGACGCACGCACCCAGTACAGCGCCGCGCAGGCGGTGTCCTGGGACCCGAAGACGCAGGCGGCGCTGGTCGGCACCGAGGCCCAGCCCGCCAGCCTGAACGCACAGGGCAACCTCGACACCGCCACGCTGTCGCAGGTGGCCGGCGCCGGCACCTTCCGGCTGCAGACCTCCGCCCCGGTCGCCAACGAGGACCTGGGCGCCTGGGCCAAGGCGCAGCAGCTCAAGGCCGGGCTGGCGCGCATCCGCGGGCGCTTGAGCTTCCAGGGCAGCGCGAAGGCGCAGCTCGGCACCACGATCGAGCTGGAAGGCGTCGGCGAGCGCTTCAGCGGCACCGTCTTCGTCAGCGGCGTCGACCACGAGATCGCCGACGGCAACTGGATCACCGAGGTCACGTTCGGCATGGCGCCGGACTGGTTCACCGAGCGCACCGACGTGGTCGCCCCGCCCGCCGCCGGGCTGCTGCCCGGCATCGAGGGCCTGCACACCGGCGTGGTGCTGAAGCTCGACGGCGACCCGGCCGGCGAGCAGCGCATCCAGGTGTCGGTGCCGGTGCTGCAGGCCGAGACCGACGGCGTCTGGGCGCGGCTGATGCAGTTCCACGCGTCCAACACCTTCGGCGCGTTCTACCTGCCCGAGGTGGGCGACGAGGTGGTGCTCGGCTACTTCAACCACGACCCGTCCTACCCGGTGGTGCTGGGCAGCCTGTACAGCAGCAAGCACACGCCGCCGTACGAGCTGGCGGCGGAGAACGACACCAAGGCCTTCGTCACGCGTTGCAAGTCGAAGATCGAGTTCGACGAGAAGGACAAGGTGATCACCATCACCACGCCGGCCAACAACAAGATCGTGCTGAGCGACAAGGACAAGTCGATCCTGCTGCAGGACCAGAACGACAACAAGGTCGAGCTGGCGCCCGGCGGCATCACGCTCGACAGCCCGAAGGACATCAAGATCACCGCCAAGGGCACGATCACGATCGACGCGGTCGGCCAGATCAGCGTCACGTCCAAGGCCGACGTCAAGGCCGCCGGGCTGAACATCGCCTGCGAGGCGCAGGTCGGCTTCACCGGCAAGGGCAACGCCACCGCGGAGCTGTCGGCCTCGGGCCAGACGACCGTCAAGGGCGCGATGGTGATGATCAACTGAGCCGCCGCCGCAGGAGCCCGCCGTGCCGCCCGCCGCCCGCCTGACCGACATGCACGTCTGCCCGATGCAGACGCCGGGGCTGCCGCCGATCCCGCACGTCGGCGGGCCGATCATCGGGCCGGGCGTGCCGACGGTGCTGATCTGCAAGCTGCCGGCGGCGGTGGTCGGCGACAACGCGGTCTGCGTCGGCCCGCCGGACGTGATCGTCAAGGGCTCGTCCACGGTGCTGATCGGCAACCGGCCCGCGGCGCGCATCGGCGACCCCACCGCGCACGGCGGCAACGTCGCGATGGGCTGCCCGACCGTGATGATCGGCGGCTGAGGCCCGGGCGCACGCGATGAGACATCCGGTGAAAACACCTCCGCGGGCCGAGCGCCGGGCCGCTCCCAAGCCGGCCCGCATCCCCTTGGGGGATCGGTCGACGTACCCGTCGGCCGAGGGGCAGTCATGAGCTTGGATAAACACTTCCTCGGCACGGGCTGGTCCTTTCCGCCGGCCTTCGACTGGCGCACCAAGGAAGCGCTGACCGTGTCGCAGGAGGAGGACGTGGCGCAGAGCCTGCGCATCCTGCTGTCCACGGTGCCGGGCGAGCGCGTGATGCAGCCGACCTTCGGCTGCGGCCTGCAGCGCATGGTGTTCGAGACCGTCGACGAGAGCACGCTGACCGAGATCCGCAGCCGGATCGAGAAGGCGGTGCTGTTCTTCGAGCTGCGGATCACGCTCGAACACATCGACATCGAAACCGACGAGCTGTTCGACGGCCTGCTGAAGCTGCGCCTGGACTACACGATCCGCAGCAGCAACACGCGCCACAACATGGTCTATCCGCTGTACCTGTTCGAAGGGGCGCAGCGGGGGGCGGGTGGGGCATGAGCGCGCCGGGCCGCCCCAAGGGCGAAGCTTCCCGCCTGGCGGGACAGGCCGCAGGCCGAAGGGTGCTCCGATGAGCGGCGACGGGGTCGAGCAGCGGCAACGGTTTCCGCCGGCGCTGCGCGACGGCTGGTTCCTGCCGGACGAGCTCAGCTTCGAGCAGCGTGTCGCGATGACCGCGGCGTTCGCCGAGCGGCTGCGCTTCGTCGACCTGCAGGGCCACGAGTCCGGCCACTGGGGCGAGCTCTTCGCCGGCGACACGTCGATGGTGATGGCGCGCATCGCGAGCGTCGACCGCGAGGCGCTGCAGGCCGCCTTCCTGCACGAGCTCGACGCCGCGCCGCTGGCGCGCCTGGCCTGGCAGGCGATCACGCTGGCGACCGTGCTCGACCAGTGGCTGAAGTCGCTCGCGCCGAGCCCGCTGGCGCCCGCCAAGGCGCTGGCCGAACACCTGCGCCAGCGCGTGCTGCACCCGCTGGGCGAAGACCTGGCCGAGCTGTTCGACCGCCACGGCGCGCTGGCCTGGCGCGGGCGCACGCTGGCCGATGCCCGCGCCGCGCTCGACCCGGCCTGGTTCGGCCCGCGCGCGCTGCGCCGCGCCGACGACCGGCGCAGCGAGCGCGAACGCNNCGTGCAGGCCACCGCGCGCGAGCTGCTGCCCGCCTCGCTGCGGACGCAGGCGCACGAGCCGGCCGCCGGCCTGCTGCTGGCCAGCCTGCAGCTCTACGCCACGGTGCAGCGGCGCATCAACCGCTTCACCGACCGGCACGTCGACTTCTACTACCGCGACTGCCTCGGCCTGGCCCCGCGCCCGGCGGTGCCGGACCGGCTGCACTTGGTCTGCGATCGCGACCTGCGCAGCAGCCTCGACGTCGTCGTGCCCGAGGGCACGCCCTTCTCTGCCGGCAAGGATGCGCGCGGCCGACCGATCCGCTTCGTCGCCGAGCAGGCGCTGGCGCTCGGCGATGCACGCGTTGCCGCGCTGTGCACGCTGCGCCTCGAGCGCGATCCGCTGATCTCACCCGAGCGCGAGTTGCGCTACGTGACGCGTGCCAAGGCGCGGCAGCTGCCGGTGCTGTCGGCGGTTCCGCTGTCGGCCGCCAGCGCGCCGCCGGCGCAGCCGCTGTTCGGCGGCACGCAGCCGGGCGCCGCCGCCTCGCCGGCCGACGACGCGACGATCGGCCTGGCGATCGCGTCCCCGCTGTGGTGGCTGGCCGAGGGCGAGCGCGAACTGCGCATCACGCTGCGGGTGGACGGGCCCGGCGAGTCCGACGCCGCCACCGCCGCGCTGGCACGCCGGCTGGCCGCCAACCCGGCCGACGGCGCAACGCTGCTGCCGGCGCTGTTCCGCCGCTACGCCGCCCACGACGCGGCGAAGCGCGCGAGCACCGAGCCCACGGCGACGGCCGCGGCCGACCGCGCCGACGACCCGGACGCCCTCGCCCGCGGCGCGCTGGCGCGGCTCGCGCGGCGCGCCCCGGCCGACGCCGTCGTGCTCGACGGCTACACCCTCTACGCCACCGAGCTCGCCGTGCAGGCGCCGGACGCCGCCAGCTTCGTCGACCGGCTCGGCCGGCTGTTCGCGCACTGGCTGGTCGCCGAGACCGACGGCCTGGCGGCGCCCGACCGGCAGGCGCTGGGCCAGGCGGCCGCGCGGCACCTCGGCAGCGCTGCGCTGGCCGGGCTGGCCGCCACCAGCGGCGACCCGCTCGCGCTGCTCGACGCCTCCCGCACGCCCGAGCGCGAGCTGATCTTCGACCGCGTCTTCAACGGCCTGTTCGACGTGGCGCTGAGCGGCGAGGCTGGCTGGATGGCCGCGCCCGACACCTACATCGGCCGCAGCACGGCGGACACCGCCGCGGGGCCGCGCACCCCGGGCGCGTCGGGCGCCCCCCGCCCGGCCCGTGAGCCAGCCCGCCCGCGCACGCTCGACGGCAGCGGCCGCGGATTCCAGGTCACCGTGCGGCTGCGCCCGGAGGACGGCGCCGTCGTCGGCTGCGATCCGGCCCTGCACGGTGCCGGCTGGGGCACCGCGCAGCCGGTGGTGCGGCTGCTGCTGCGCGCGCAGGCACGGCTGTATCCGTATTCGCTGCTCGAGCCGCTGCGGCTGCGCGAGGCGGTGCTGGCGGTGTCGGTGCGCGGGCTGCGGCGCATCGGCCTGCACAACCAGCTCGGGCCGCTCGACCCGGCCAAGCCCTTCCATCCGTTCGGCCCGCTGCCGGCCGTCGGCTCGTACCTGGTGTTCGGCGCGCCCGAGATCGCACGCAAGAACCTGGACGCGCTGCGCCTGCACGTCGAATGGAGCGGCCTGCCGACCGACGCCGGCGGCTTCGCGACCTGGTACGACGGCTACGAGGGCAGCCACCGCAACGGCGATTTCACCGCCAGCGTGGCGATCCTGCGCGACGGCCAGTGGCAGACCGCCGGGTCCGCCGCCACCGTTCGCGCCGGCACCGTGCCCGCCGTGGCCGCCCTGCCCGGCCTGCCGCTGTTCCGCGACCTCGACCCCGCCCGCCGCGTCGACACGCACAGCGTCATCGCGGTCGACCGCGGCGCGCTGCACCACCACCAGCGCGCCACCAGCGAACCGCTGGAGTACGGCGTCGGCGCGCGCAACGGCTTCTTCCGCGTGCAGCTCGCCGGCCCGCCGGATGCCTTCGGCCATGCCGCCTACCCGATGCTGCTGACCGAGGTGGTGTCGGCCAACGCGCGCCGGCGCCGCCACCTGGCGCTGCCGAACCCGCCGTACACGCCGGTGATCGAGCGGCTGACGCTGGACTACCGCGCCCACACCACGCTGCAGTACGGCAGCGGCGCGGCGGCCGACCGCACGGACGGCGGGCGGGACGCCGCCCGGGACGAGATCGACCGCGTCTACCACCTGCTGCCCTTCGGCCTGGAGCAGATCCACCCGGCGTCGATCGACGCGCAACGCGCGCTGCTGCCGCGCTTCGAGCACGACGGCAACCTGTACATCGGCCTCGCCGGTTCGCCGCCGCAGGGCCTGCTGACGCTGCTGTTCCACCTGCGCGACGAGGCGGCCGTCGAGCCGCCGCCCGGCATGGCGCGGCCGGCGCTGCACTGGGCCTGCCTGCGCTCCAACCGCTGGCAGCCGCTGCCGCCGGCGTGCGTGCTGTCCGACACCACCGACGGCTTCCTGACCTCGGGCATCGTCACGCTCGACATCCCGCCGGCGATCGACGCCCGCAACAGCGTGCTGCCGGCCGGCCTGCACTGGCTGCGGCTGGCGGCGGACAGCGGCTTCCGGACCTTTGCCGCGCTGCACGGCGTTCACGCGCAGGCGCTGACCGCGCGCCGCGTGCTGGAGGCCGACGCCGCGCCCATCGCCGCCGGGCTGCCGCCGGGCAGCGTGCAGCAGCCGCTGGTGTCGGTGCCCGGGCTGGCCGCGGTGCACCAGGTCGGCCCGTCGTTCGGCATGCGCGACGCCGAGGACCGCGAGCAGTGGCGCACCCGCGCCGGCGAGCGCCTGCGCCACAAGCAGCGCGCGGTGACGCCCTGGGACATCGAGCGCCTGGTGCTGGAGCAGTTTCCCGAGGTGTTCAAGGTCAAGTGCTTCCCGCACCAGACGAGCCGCACCGGCCGCAGCGACGCCGGCACCGCGGCCGACGGCAGCGACGCGCCGGGCCAGGTGCTGGTGGTGGTGGTGCCGGCGGCGCCGCGCAACGAGGCCGCCGACCGCACGCGCGGCATCCGGCTGAACTCGGTGGTGCTGCACCGCATCCGCGAGTTCCTCGCCGCGCTGGCCTCGCCGGGCGCGCGGCTGGAGGTGCGCAACGCCGCCTACGAGCGCGTGCAGGTGCGCTGCACCGTGCGGCTGCTGGGCGGCAGGCAGGCCGGCGTGGTGCTGCGGCGCATCGAGGACGCGATCATCGACCAGCTCTCGCCCTGGGTCGACGACGGCTACGGCCCGCGCTTCGACTGGCTGGTGCGCAGCGAGGACATCGAGGCGCGGCTGCGCCGCGTCGACGGCGTCGACTTCGTGACCAAGCTGTCGCTGCTGCACATCGCGCGCACCGACCACGGCGTCTACACGCTGGCCGACACCGCGCGCGGCGCCGCCTCGGCCCGCGCGGTGCGCGCCGGCGTCGCCGAGGTGCGCCCGCTGTCGCCGTGGAGCCTGGTGCTGCCCACGCGCACGCACATCGTCGCCACCACCGAGCAGTTCACCGACGCCGACCCGGTGCCCACCGGCATCGCGCGGCTGGCGGTGGGCAGCACCTTCATCGTCGGACGGCCGTCGACATGACCAGCCGCAACCGCGACACGCTGCGCAACTTCTTCGGCGAGGGCAACCTGCCGACGTCGGACCATTTCGGCGACCTGATCGACTCGATGCTCAACATGAGCGACGAGGGCTTCCGCAAGTCGGCCGAGAACGGCGTGGAGGTGTCGACGCCGGTCGGCCACGACGGGCTGATCAGCTTCTACCGCGACCAGTCGCCGAAGGACCCGCGCTGGTCGATGGCCTACGGCGGCGAGACCGACCAGCTGCAGTTCCACGCCGGCGGCGTCGGCGCCGTGCGCGACCAGGCGCCGGCGATCGCGCTGCAGCGGCTCGCCGACGCGGACGAC
>JBGAMJ010000243.1:0-3389 GCA_044223035.1 Piscinibacter sp. | reverse complement strand
CAGGTCGACGCTGAAGCCGATCTTCGAGGCCTCGGGCTTCTTCGGGTCGCACGCGAGCTGCGCGTCGAACTTCTTGAACTTGCCGTCGACCGGCACGCCCATCTGCTTGCTGGTGAAGCTGATGTCGCTCTGCGCGGGCACCAGCTTCTGCTGGGCCTGCGCCGGCAGCGCGGCGGCCAGGGCCAGCGACAGCGCGGCCAGGGTGAGGGGGAGCTTGGGGGTCATGGAAGAAGTCCTTGTCAGGGGATGAGCGGCCTGGGCGGAGGGGCTCTCACCCTCTCAGGCGGAGCGGATCCACATGCGCCAGAGCAGCCCGTCGCGGTCGACGAACTGGTGCTTCAGCGCGGCGGCCACGTGGGCGAGCACCAGCACCGCCATCAACCAGGCAAGGCGGCCGTGCCAGGGCTTGAGCAGGTCGGCCAGCGCCTTGTCGGGCGAAACGAAATCGGGCAGCGGCAGCACGCCGAACCACACGATCGGGAAGCCGGCCGCCGAGCTGTAGGCCCAGCCGACCAGCGGCACGGCGAAGAACAGCACGTACAGCGCCAGGTGCGTGGCATGCGCGGCGGCTGTCTGCCAGGCCGGCATCGGCGGGTTGGCCGGCGGGCGGTGCGAGAGGCGCCACAGCAACCGCAGCGCCGACAGCGCGAGGATCGTCACGCCGGCCCACTTGTGCCAGTTGTAGAGCTTGAGCCGCTGCGGCGAGAACGGAAGGTCCGACATGTACACGCCGAAGCAGAAGCTGCCGACGATCGCCAGGGCCAGCAGCCAGTGCAGAAAGATCGCGAGCGAGGTGTAGCGCGTCGGGGTCACCGGGTTCATGGGTGGATTGGGCAAAGTGGCGTGGTGACGGGGCGCGGGAGCCACCGGCGGCAAAGTGACAACGGTCGGTGGAGCACTGTAGAAGCGCGTCCGATCAAAAGGTTTCACTCGACTTGAAGTGATCGTTCAAATCAGTTGTCGAATGCGGCCTGTTCCAGAACATCGTCCACGCCGCCGCGGTCTCTTTGTCACCCGGCGCGGCGGGAGGACAATGTCGCGTGCCGCTGCGGCGCAGTCTACACTTGGCGGAAAGCTGTCTAGACCACTTTCGTTCGTCCTGCCCACTGCCTGCGATGACACCGGCGACGCCCTCCCCCGCAATGTTGGACGCCCCCTGCGAATTGCGCCGCGGCCGTGTGCCGCTGCTGGTCTCGTTCCCGCACGTCGGCACCCACATCCCGGCTGACATCGAGGCGCGCATGACGCCGGCCGCCGCACCGCGGGCCGACACCGACTGGCACCTGCCGCAGCTCTACGACTTCCTCGAGGCGCTGGGCGCCAGCACGCTGGTGCCGCGCTGCTCGCGCTACGTGATCGACCTGAACCGGCCGCCCGAGGACACGAACCTCTACCCCGGCCAGGACACCACCGGCCTGATTCCGCTCGACACCTTCCGCAAGGAGCCGCTGTACCGCCCCGGCCAAGCGCCCGATGCGGCCGAGGTCGACGCGCGCCGCGCCGCCTGGTGGCACCCGTACCACGCCGCGCTCGATGCCGAACTGCGCCGCCTGCGCGACACCCACGGCCACGCGCTGCTGTGGGATGCGCATTCGATCGCCAGCGTGCTGCCGCGCTTCTTCGACGGCCGCCTGCCCGACCTGAACCTCGGCACGGCCGACGGCCGCGCCTGCGCAGCGCCGATCCAGGCGGCGGTCGAGGCGGTGCTGGGCGCGCAGTCGGCCTACACCTGGGTCGCGAACGGCCGCTTCAAGGGCGGCTACATCACGCGCCGCTACGGCCAACCCTCGGAGCGCATCCATGCGCTGCAGATGGAGATCTGCCACCTGACCTACATGGACGAGCCGCCGCCGTTCGGCTTCCGGCCCGACCGGGCGGAACGCCTGCGGCCGGTGCTGCGCGCGATGCTGGAAGGCGCTCTCGCGGCTGCGGCATCGGCCGCCTGAACCGGGCGCCCGAAGACAAACGGCCGGCGGATGCCGGCCGTTGCACGACGGCGAGCGGCGGTCAGCCGCGGCGGCGCCGCGCGATGAAGCCGATCACGCCGAGGCCGGCGAGCATCAGGCCGTAGGTCTCGGGTTCCGGCACGGCGTTGATGAAGCTCAGCGTCACGTCAAGCGACGAATCGCGCACGCCGGTGCCGGTGGCGACCAGCTTGTAGCTGCCCGGGCCGAGCGCGCCGCCGAGCGTCGAATGCGCGAAGCCGGCCAATACGCCGGCGAAGGTGTCGCTCGCGATCAGGTTGTTGGCCGCATCGAACAGGTCGATGTTCACGCCGATCAGCCGCGGCCCGGTGCCGTTGGCGGTCGAGATCTCCCACGCCGCCTCGCCCTCGAAGCTGCCGACGCCCGGGCCGACCTTGAAGTTGATGGTCTGCAGCAGCGCGCCGGTCTCGGTGGTGACGAGCGTGTCGAGGCGCAGGTTGTCGCCGCCGACGAAGACGTGCGAGAGCGTCGCCGACGCGTTCAGCACGTTGAACTGCACCGGCTGCGTGAACGCCAGCGCGTTCTGGACGAAGGCCGCGCTCGCCAGCACCGCCACCGGTGCCAGCCTGGACAAGATCGATCGACTCATGGACGCTCCCTGTCTGTTCATCGATGTTCGCGAAAACCCCACATCACGCTCGCGGATTCGGGCGGATTTCACGAACTTATACCCCTCATCGGCGATCAACAAGGTGGCAAGTCAAGGGATAACCCGAAGTCGGCGAGGGGGGTGCCGCATTCGCGGGGTCACGGCCCGACGAGGCGCTCGGCGAGCAGATCGCCAAGCCGCTCACCGAGCGAGCCGTCGACCGGACCGACGCCCGACGGCGACGCCGCCTGCCGCACGCTGACCAGCGCATCGGCGCGGTAGCAGCGCCCGCTGTCCAGCCGCGCCTCGAAGTCGTTCGCCCGCCCGGTCATCGCGTCCAGGTCGGCGTCGACCAGCAGCAGCGCGTGCGCCAGCACCGCGTGGCGTTCGCCGGCGCGTCGCCAGTACTGCGCGGTGCCGGCGATCTTGCGGGCGCGACCGTCCACGTTCAACGCCAGGTTGAAACGTCCGTCGCAGAACGAGCCCTGCACCTCGGCCGGATGGGCATCGATGCCGAGACCGGCCAGCGCCCCGGCCAGCACACCGCAAAGATGCCCGTACACCGCATCGGCGTGGCGGCCCGGACCGTCCGCAAGCGAATAGGCCAGGCTCAGGTTCACGATGCCGGGCCCCTGCGGCACGACGCCGCCGCCGGAGCGCCGCAGCCGCACCGGCCAGCCCCGCGCCGCCATCGCCGCCGCCGCCTCCGCCTGGGGGGGGTGGCGCCGGTCCGTGGGGGGCGCGACCAGCCCCGGCGCCGCCTCCCACCCCCCCGCGCGGGGCCGGCCGGCCAGCGCGTCGGCCAGCCAGTCGAG
>JBGAMJ010000060.1:0-29831 GCA_044223035.1 Piscinibacter sp. | reverse complement strand
AGTTCGGCGGCGGCAAGACCATCCGCGACGGAATGGGCCAGAGCCAGCGGCTCTCCAAGGACGTGGCCGACACGGTGATCACCAACGCCGTCATCGTCGACCACTGGGGCATCGTGAAGGCCGACATCGGCCTGAAGAACGGCCTGATCAGCGCGATCGGCAAGGCCGGCAACCCGGATGTGCAGCCGGGCGTCGACATCATCATCGGGCCGGGCACGGAAATCATCGCCGGCGAAGGCGCGATCGTGACCGCCGGCGGCATCGACACGCACATCCATTTCATCTGCCCACAGCAGATCGACGAAGCGCTGATGAGCGGCGTCACGACGATGCTCGGCGGCGGCACCGGCCCGGCGACCGGCACCTTCGCCACCACCTGCACGCCCGGGCCATGGCACATCCACTCGATGCTGAAGGCGGCCGAGGGCTACCCGATGAACCTGGGCTTCCAGGGCAAGGGCAACGCCAGCACGCCCGGCGCGCTCGAGGAGCAGATCGAGGCCGGCGCCTACGGGCTCAAGCTGCACGAGGACTGGGGCACGACGCCGGCGGCGATCGACAACTGCCTGGCGGTGGCCGACCGTCACGACGTGCAGGTCACCATCCACACCGACACGCTGAACGAGTCGGGCTTCGTCGAAGACACCTTCGCGGCCTTCAAGGGCCGCACGATCGCGACCTTCCACACCGAAGGCGCCGGTGGCGGGCATGCGCCGGACATCATTACCGCGGCCGGCCTGCCGAACGTGCTGCCCTCGTCGACGAACCCGACGATGCCGTACACGGTGAACACGATCGACGAGCACCTGGACATGCTGATGGTGTGCCACCACCTCGACGCCGGCATCGCCGAGGATCTCGCGTTCGCGGAAAGCCGCATCCGCCGCGAGACCATCGCCGCCGAGGACATCCTGCACGACATGGGCGTGTTCTCGATGATGTCGTCGGACAGCCAGGCGATGGGCCGCGTCGGCGAGGTCGTCATCCGCACGTGGCAGACCGCGCACAAGATGAAGGCGCAGCGCGGCACGCTGCCGCAGGACAGCGCGCGCAACGACAACTTCCGGGTGCGGCGCTACATCGCCAAGTACACGATCAACCCGGCGATCACGCAGGGCATCTCGCACATCGTCGGCTCGGTGGAAGTCGGCAAGCTGGCGGATCTGGTGGTGTGGAAGCCAGCGTTCTTCGGCGTCAAGCCGTCGCTGATCCTGAAGGGCGGCATGATCGCCGCCGCGGCGATGGGTGATCCGAACGCCTCGATCCCGACGCCCCAGCCGGTGCACTACCGGCCGATGTTCGGCGCCGCCGGTCAGGCGATGGACGACACCTGCGTCACGTTCATGTCCCAGGCGTCGATCGACGCCGGCGTCCCGCAGCGCCTGGGCCTGCAGCGGCGCACCGCCGCGGTGCGGCATACGCGCACGATCGGCAAGGCGGACATGATCCTCAACGAAGGGACGCCCACACTGGAGGTCGACGCCCAGACCTATGAAGTGCGGGCAGATGGCGTGCTGCTGACCTGCGAACCGGCAGACGTGCTGCCACTGGCCCAGCGCTACTTCCTGTTTTAGGGGCTCCAGGGGGCGCGTCGGAATTCGGCCTGCCGGCGGCCAATACCCTGAACTGCCGCCCGACGCGCTGGCTTTCGCGTCAGTCCGTGCGAAATGTCAAGGCCCAGCTTCGGCGAGTGGGGCGAACGGCGCGCGAATCCGTTACATATCTTTCCACTATCGGATCTGTCCGAAGGTGTCTCACTTCGCGCCGCCCGTGGCCGTGCGCACAAATGCACGACCCGAACCGGTTTGCCTATCGTGGCGCCCTCGGGAATCCCCCGGCTGCCGGGGCCAACCGTGAGATTGCACACGGCCCCTTGTCCACCAGTGGTTTCGCCCCCCCACTTGGAGGGATGCCCGGGGAAGCCCGCTGCCTAGAATCCCTTACAACTGACTGCTTTTGCTTACGTTCACCTCAGGGTGATTCCAGCAGTCGCGATGTTTTGGACAAGGGGAGAAACGATGTTGAGGGTCTTCCGGCACCACGTCTCGGTTTCCGCGCTCACGGGAATGATCGCAGACGTGCTGCTGTGCTTCATCGCCATCCTGCTGGCGGCTTCGTCACTGTCCGGCACGAGCGGCGCAGCAGGCGCGCGGTTCCTGACCTGTCGCTTGTCCTGCTGTTCGCGGCGGATTTCGCTGGTCATGTCGCTGATGTACGCATTCGTCGGGCTGTATCGGCCAACGCCGATCGGTTTTCCGGCCATGCTGCGTCGAACGCTGTTCGCGCGGGCGCCAGCGACCGTCACCTACCTGATGCTCCAGGCGGTCGCGGACCGCGGCTACGTCAAGCAGCTCATCGCGTCGGCGATTGTCTGTTGATCCGGGCTGGTGGTGGTGCGGGGCAGCCTGTCGATCATGCGGCGTGTTTCAGCTCTGCCGCGCGTGTTGATCGTCGGTACGGGCGCGGAGGCCGTGGCCGTCGCTGAAGACCTGAAGAGCTCGAAGCGGATCGGCCGCTACGTGGTGGGCTTCTACGACACGTCCGACGACGCGATCAGCGCCAACGACGGCCGCGGCTCGCGCGTGTTTCCGCGCACCTCGTCGATCGACGAACTGGTTTCGCGTCACCATGTCGACGAGATCATCGTCGCCGTCCGCGAGCAGCGCGGCGGTGGTGTTCCGATGGACCAACTTCTGGCCTGCCGCATCCGCGGCGTTCCGATCCTGGACCTGGCTGGCTTCTACGAGCGCACCAAGTCGGAAGTTCCCATCGACAGCCTGAAGGCGAGCTGGCTTGTCTATGGCCACGGCTTCGTGCAGGGCCGCGCGCGCCAGATCGCCAAGCGTCTGTTCGACGTGATCACGTCGTCGGTCCTATTGCTGCTCGCGTCACCAGTCATGCTGCTGGTGATGGTCGCGATCCGTCTGGATAGCCGAGGTCCGATCATCTACAAGCAAGAGCGAGTCGGGCTAGGCGGCCGAACCTTCATGTGCCTGAAGTTTCGCAGCATGCGCACCGACGCCGAGGGTGACGGTGTCGCCCGCTGGGCGGTCAAGAACGACTCTCGCGTCACCCGCATCGGCGCCTTCATCCGCAAGACCCGAATCGACGAACTACCGCAGCTCATCAGCGTACTTCGTGGAGAAATGAGCATGGTGGGTCCTCGGCCAGAGCGTCGAGCTTCGTGAATCAGCTTCGGGAGACAGATTCCCTTCTATGATGTTCGACAGCATCAAGCCGGGCGTGACGGGATGGGCCGGGTTCGGTACAGCTGCGGCGCCTCGCTCGAGGACGCGCGACGGAAGCACCAGTTCGATCTGTACTACGTCAAGAACAACTCCCTGTTTCTCGACCTGCTGGTGCTGATTGAGACTGTGAGCGTGGTGATGTTCCGCGAAGGCCAGTAGGCACTTCGCCGATCGGTTCGCCTGGCTTGACTGGAACAGAACGCGCGGCCGGCCGAACGCCCTGACGATCGCCCACAATGGCCGCTGTCTCGCCGCGCATGGCGTGTCAGCGGCCCTGCTGTTTCTGGGCCGACACTTTCCTTCGACGCACTGGAGTGCTTGTGAACATGAACAATCCCCGGAGCCTGGTTCGCCGCTGGACTTGGATACCACTTTGCATCGTGATGGCGCTGTTGTCAGCCTGCGGCTCCATGCGCGGTGGCCATCGCAGCGCGCCGGCGACCGCCAACGCGCCCGACAGCCTGTATCAGATTGGTCCGCTCGACACGCTGAACATCCTCGTCTGGCGCAATCCCGAGCTGTCCATGCAGGTCACGGTCCGGCCCGATGGCCGGATCTCGGCACCGTTGGTCGAGGATCTGATGGCTGCGGGCGAAAGCCCACGCCGACCTTTCGCGCGACGTCGAGAAGGCGTTGGCGAAGTACATACGCGATCCGGTCGTCACGATCATGGTCAGCGGGTTCAAAAGTCTATTCGAACAAATCCGAATCGTCGGCGGCGACGCGACCCCAGGCGATTCCGTACCGGCAGAACATGACCCTGCTCGACGTGATGATTCAGGCCGGTGGTCTGACCGATTTCGCGGACGGCAATGGCGCGGTGCTCGTTCGCGGCTCCGACGGCGGCAAACAGTACAGCGTGCGTCTCAAGGATCTGCTCAAGCGCGGGGACATCTCCGCCAACGTGGCAGTTCAGCCGGGCGATATCGTGATCGTCCCGCAGAGCTTCTTCTGAGAATTGCCGCGGCCGGTGTCATGGATGCCGGCGCGGCCCGTATCGACGACCTGATGAGGCAACCGGCGCGTTGAGGCAATCTACCCTCGATGGCGATCCGGTGGCTCGCCGAATGATGCGATGAACATACCGGTTCTGAAAGTCAAGCGATTCATTCGCGACCTGTGGCGTGGGCGCTGGATTGCCGTGGCGGTGGCATGGGCGGTCGCATTGGTGTTCATCTTTGGCGTGATGGTCAAGAAGGACCGCTACGAAGCCACGGCGCGAATCTACATCGACACCCAGAGCGTCCTGAAACCACTGATGGTGGGCTTGGCGTTTCAGCCTGACATCGACCAGCAGATTCGCATGCTGGCGAAGACGCTGATTTCGCGGCCCAACATGGAGAAGATCCGCTCCGCCGACGATATGGGCTGGGACAACTCCAAGCCGAAGAATTTCGAGCGTGATATCGAGCAGTTGTACAACACGATCAAGGTGGCGCCCGGCGGCGGCGGCAACATCTACCTGATCAGCTATCGCGACACCGACGCCAAACGCGCGGAGCGGCTGGTGGATCGCCTGGTGAAGCTGTTCGTGAATTCCGGCGGCAGCGACAAACGCAAGGATTCCGAAGATGCTCGCAAGTTCATCGATGAAGAAATCAAGCTTTATGAGTCCAAGCTGGTGGCAGCCGAGAACGCGCTGAAGGAATTCAAGCTGAAGAACCTCGACGTAGCCGGAGCCGTCTCCGTCACCGTGCCCGGGACGGGTGGCGGAGTGGGATCGCATCAGGACTACTTCGCGCGCATGTCCACGCTTTCCGACGAGGTCAGCAAGCTCCAACTGGAACTCGGTGCCGCAGAGAAATCCCGGGACGCGCTGAAACGCGAACTGTCGTCCGAGGATCCACAATTACCTCCCGAAGCCATGGGTGGAAATTCCGGTGCACCGATCGTCCCGGAAATCGATGCGCGCCTCGAAGCACAGCGCAAACTGCTGGACGATCTGCTACGTCGCTACACCGAAGAGCATCCGGACGTGGCGAGCACACGGCGCGCCATCGCGCAACTGGAGCGCCAGAAGCGGCAGGAAGCGGAAGCCAGGGCACAGGACGGAGGCAAGAGCCGGGGCGTCGCGGCCACCAACCCGGTGTTCCAGAAGATCCGCTTCGCGCTCGCCGAGTCCGAGGCCAACGTCGCCTCGCTGCGGACGCGACTTAGCGTGCAGCAAGATCGATTGGCCCAGGTGAAGGCGCAAGCAACGCGGGCGCCGCAGATCGAGGCGGAACTCAGCCAGCTCAATCGCGACTACGACGTCATTCGCAAGAACTACGAGCAACTGGTCACGCGCCGCGAATCGGCGGCGATGGGCGAAAAGATCGACCAGTCCTCGCCATTGGCGGAATTCCGGATCATCGACCCGCCGCGCGCGTCGCCGGCGGCCGTGTTCCCGAATCGCATGATGCTTGCCATGATCGGCGGCGTGGTGTCGATCGCCGCCGGGCTGCTCGCAGCTTTCGCGTGGAGCCTCTGGCGTCCGGTGGTCGACAGCACCGCGATGTTGCGGGAAATCTCCGGGCGCCCTGTGCTGGGCAGCGTGTCGCTGCTTCTCAACAACGTGTCGCAGCGCCAGAGCCGCATCAAGCTCGCCGGGGTGTTCGGGGCCATCGGGCTGCTCGTGGTGACACAGGCGGCATGGGTCGGCTGGATTGCCATCCATTCGCGCATCTGAGGACGATCACAGCATGAGCATCATCGAACAGGCTGCGCGCCGACTGGAAGAACTCAAGCGCGCCGGGGTGGAGGTTCCCTGGGCCGCCGCCGGAATCCAGGAATCCGAAGCCGACGACATCATCGCCGCCGCCAAGTCCGGCGAGGCGAAGGCGCCGGCATCCGCGGGAACGAAGTCGCGTGCAGTCGCTCCGCGGGTGGCTGCCAACGCGGACCGGCTGGCGCCGTCCGGGAACGTAACCCATCCAACGGCCTTGGCAGCGGCCGAACCAGACGGCGCCGACAGGATCGCACCGGAAGCGCGGATTGATGCACCGTTGGTGGAAACTCCACCGGACCGCAAGTCGAAACTCATCGACATCGATCTCGTCAAACTCGGAGCCAACGGATACCTGATTCCCGACGCTCCACGGTCGGCCTTGGCGGATGAATTCCGCGGCATCAAGCACCCGATACTTCGCAATATCCGCGGCGAATCCGATGCCCAAGTCGACCGCGCGAACCTGATCATGGTGACGAGCGCGCTACCCGGCGAGGGCAAGACCTTCTGCTCGGTGAACCTCGCGCTCAGCATTGCCTCCGAGGTAGACAGTTCGGTGCTGCTGGTGGACGCCGACGTCGTTCGACCGGCCGTGATGGCGCGTCTCGGCCTCGAAGGCAACTACGACGGATTGCTCGAACTCTTGTCGGGGAAGGCGTCGGACGTCGGTGATGTGCTGCTGCGTACCAATGTCCACAAGCTGACGCTGCTGCCGGCAGGAGCACCCCGCCTCAATTCGACGGAATTGTTGGCCAGCAATGCGATGGCGCGGCTGGTGGATGAGCTTTCCCGACGGTATCCCGACCGAATCATCATCTTCGACGCGCCGCCGCTGCTCGTAACGACCGAATCCCGGGTTCTGGCGGCGCGAATGGGTCAGATCCTGATGGTGGTCGACGAAGGCCAGACGCTCACCCACGACGTGGTCAAAGCGTTCTCGATGCTGAAAGGTTTCCCGGTCGTCGCGTCGATTTTGAACAAGTCGCGCAACCAGATCGAGAAGTCTCGCTACGGTTACGGCTACTACGCCGCGTAGTGCGTCACCACACCACATCGCCCGGATCACCTGGCATGACGTCCCATCGTCGGGAGCCGACGCGAACGCGACTGTCGCTGCTCATCCTCGCCGGCTTCGGGTTTGCGGGTATCGGACATGCGCAGGCCCTGCGCATCGAGCCGTCGATCGAAACCACGCTGACGCACACCAGCAATGCGGCGTACAGCGAAGCACGAACTCCGAGCAGCGACACCATCCTCGAGCTGACACCGGGCATCGCGATCCGCTCCAAGGGTGCTCGCTGGTCGCTCGACGCTGACGCCCGACTGCAGGGCGTCACGTACGCCGACGGCACGCAACGCAGCCGGATCTTGCCGACCGCGGATGTCCGCGTGCACGGCGAGGCGGTCGAGCGCTGGTTGTTCCTCGACACCTCGCTCACCGTCAAGCAGACCAACACCGACCCGTTTCGCCTCCAGGCCGACAACGCGGATACCGCCAGCAAGCTGACGACGACCGAATTCCGGTTGGCACCCTACCTCGAGCGCGACCTCGGCTCGTCCTTGCACCTGCTGGCCCGTTCGGACCTGTCGCTGATCCAGCGTAGCGGCACGCAGACCGCGTCGAGCGCCGACCGCGACTCACGCACGCAGGATCACGTGGTACGGCTCGAACAAAAGCCGCTGCCGTTCGGCGGCTCGATCGAGGCGACACGCCAGAGCACCACCTACTCCGGCGACGCCGAACCCGCGATCGAACTCGACGCGCTGCGCGCCGCCGCGCGCTACGCGGTCGACCCGACGCTGCAACTGGGCCTGCTGGCGGGACGCGAGCAGACCCGCGTCTCGACCGGCAGCTTCTCCGACGCAGTCTATGGCGCCGATCTCGCCTGGTCACCTAACGAGCGCAGCACCTTGAAGGCGACCGCCGAGCACCGCTTCTTCGGCTGGGGCGGCAAACTCGAATGGGAGCACCGTTCTCCGTTCCTTGCGCTCGCGCTGCGCCTCAACCGCGAACCGCTGATCCAGCAGAGCACGGCGTTCTCGCTGGCCGGCGGCGGCGACACCGCGCGCCTGCTCGATGCCCTGTTCACCACGCGCTACCCCGATCCGGCGGCTCGAAGTGCGGTCGTCGGCAAGCTGATCGGCGGGCTCGGCCTGCCGAGCCAGCTCCAGGGGCCGGTCGACGTTTTGTCCCAGTACGCGCAGCTCCAGCAAGGCGCATCGGTCAGCGCCACGTTTCTCGGTCGGCTCACGTCGGTAACGATCGGTGCCTACACCCTCAAGTTGAGCCGGCTGCAATTGCCGGACGACCCGCTGATCCCGTCCGCACTGTCGCCTTCCGACAACACGCAACGCGGCGTAACCATCAGCGGCAACCGCCGCCTGAGCGCCAACCTGTCGGCGAACGCCTCCTGGCGCGCATCTCGCATCCAGGGGCTCGGCGACCGGGCCGGCGAGATCAGCAAGGAACAGGTGCTGGAGGCCAACCTGAACCTGGCCTTGTCGCCCAAGACGAACGCGGTCGTCGGCCTGCGCCGGCGCCTGCTCGACTCGACCGTCTCGACCTCGTCCAACGAAACCGCTGGCTTCATCGGCATGACTCACCGGTTCTGATTTCGATGTATGAATCCCACTTCGGACTGAGCGGGCCGCCGTTCCAGCTCAATCCCGACCCGTCCTTCTACTTCGGCAGCCGCGGCCACAGCAACGCGCTCGCATACCTGAAATTCGGCGCTCACCAGGGCGAAGGCTTCATCGTCGTCACCGGCGAGATCGGCGCGGGCAAGACCACGCTGGTGCGCGCACTGCTCGAAGGGCTGGACCCGGCCGAGGTGGTCGCCGCCCAGGTGGTCAGCACCCAGCTCGAGTCGGGCGACTTGTTGCGAGCGATCCTGGCCGCCTTCGGCGTTCCGCCGTCTGGCGCCAGCAAGGCGCACCTGATCTCGACCCTCGAGGGATTCCGGACCGCGCTGGCCGCCAAGGGCCGGCGCGCGCTGCTGATCGTCGACGAAGCGCAGAACCTGGACCGCAACGCGGTCGAGGAACTGCGCATGCTGTCTAACTTCCAGCTCGGCACGCACGGGCTGCTCCAGAGCTTCCTGGTCGGCCAGCCCGAGTTGCGCGCACTCCTGCAATCGAAATCGATGGAGCAGTTGCGCCAGCGCGTCATCGCCTCCTGCCACCTGGGTCCGCTCGACGCCACCGAAACGCGCGCCTACATCGAGCACCGGCTGCACCATGTCGGATGGACGGACAACCCGAGCTTCGACCCCGGCACCTTTGACCAGATCTACCGCTGGAGCGGCGGCGTCCCGCGCCGGATCAACCGGCTGTGCAACCGGCTGCTGCTGGCCACGTTCCTGGCCGATGGCCACACAATAACGTCGGAAAACGTCGAACGCGTCGCCCAGGATCTGCAGGCAGAGATCGGCGATGCCAGCGGCGTGCGCAGCGCGTCGGTGAGGCCGCTGCCGCCCTCGCCGGCCGCCGACGCCCCCGACGGTGCGGCGCCGGCTTCGGTCGCGGTCGCGGCGCCGGCCGTCGCCGACGAGACCGGCCTCGACATCCGCCAGCGTGGCCCCGAGGAACCCCAGAAGCCGATCGTGTGCCTGGTCGATTCGGCCGCGGGCTACCTCAAGTCGGGCGCGCTGGCGAGGGTGTTCGCGGAATTCCCGAACCTGCCGCCCGTCGTCACGGTGCACATGGGCAGCGCCGCCGAGCTGGCAGCGATCGACGATACCGCCGAAAACTTCCCGCGCGCCACGCTCGACATCCACCTGCTCACCCCGCCGCACGCAGGCGCGGCCGACACCGGCACCGCGCTCGCCCGCTTCGACCTCGTCGTCGACCGCTACCAGCCGAGCGCGGTGCTGTCCATGGGCAGCAGCAATGCCGTGCTCGCCTGCAGCCTGCTTGCGACGAAGAAGGGCGTACCGCTGCTGCGCGGCGATGCCGGTCGCCGCCGTGCCTGGGGCAGCAGCAGCGCCGAGACGAATGCGCTGCTGATGGACCACGTGGCCGAAGTGCTCTACACCCAGAGCCTGGTCACGCATTACGCGCTGCACAAGGTCGGCATCGCCTCGGCCCGCGTGCACTGTGTCGGCGACCTGACGTCCAACGTGCTGCACTTCGTCGATTCGCACGTGCTGCAACCCGATGCGGTGCTGCGCCAGGCCGGCGTGTCGACCGACGCGATCGACCGCGGCCACGGCTTCGCGGTCGTCACGCGGCGCTTCGAGCCACGGCAGACGGCGCGCGAGAAGGTCGCCGAGACGCTCAATGCGCTCGACATCGTCCGCCGCGAGCTGCCGGTCATCTGGCTGATGGACGAAGCCACGCTGGTGCAGGTCAAGGCCAGCGGCAACGAGGCCCGCCTGCAGTCGAGCCACATCGTCATCGTGCCCACGCCGGGTTACCTCGGCTGCGTCAGCGTGATCCGCGCGGCGCGGTTGGTGCTGGCCGGGCCCGAGGCCGCGTTCCTCGACGAAGCCGTGGCCTCCGGCGTGCCCAGCGTGGTGATCGACAAGGGCACGGTCGTGCCGGTCAAGCTGACCGACGAGTCGAGCATTCCGGTGCCGATCGCCGGCGCACCGCTGCAGAAGCTGGTGCGCGAGCTGCTCGGCAGCGTGGCGGCCGCCTCCGACGAACCCGACTACTGGGACGGCGGCGCCGCCGGGCGCATCGCCAAGCACCTGTCGTCCTGGTTACCCAAGCACGCGCTGCGTGCCGCGCGCGAACGCCGGATGGCGTGACCGGTGAGTCCGCCGGACGGCCGGCGCGCCGGCGGTCGCATCCACCGCAGCGCGACGCGCGCCTGCTCAGGCATCGAGTCCAGGCACTGAACGTGGGCATCGGCCCGGTAGGTGCCGGGCCTGGGCGCACCGCAGCGACGGTCGACGCCACGCTGGTCGGCTTCTTGCATACAAGATGCCGGTCATCGTTGAGAGCTCCGACCGATGGACCCACGACCCCGAACCCTGGCCGAGATCCGGGCCCGCCTCGTCGACGGCACCCTGACGGTGCGCGAGCTCGTCGCGAACGCCCTGCAAGCAGGCACGGCGCAAGCGCCGGCCGCCTGGATCAGCCGGCTCCCCGACGCCGATCTGCTGCGCAGCGCCGACGCCTGCGACGCGCTGCTGCGCGTGCGTGGCGCCGCCGCCTTCGACGCCCAGCCGCTGCTGGGCATTCCCTTTGGCGTCAAGGACAACATCGACGTCGCCGGGTTACCGTCCACTGCCGCCTGCCCCGGCTTTGCCAGCGGCCCGGCCACCGCCCACGCCCCGGCGGTGCAGCGGCTGATCGACGCCGGCGCGATCCCGCTCGGCAAGACCAACCTGGACCAGTTCGCCACCGGCCTCGTCGGCACGCGCTCGCCGTACGGCGCGGTGCCGAACCCGTTCGACGCGTCGCGGATCAGCGGCGGCTCGAGTTCGGGCTCCGCCTACGTCGTGTCGACGGGCCAGGTGCCGTTCGCGCTCGGCACCGACACCGCCGGCTCCGGCCGCGTCCCGGCCGGCTTCTGCAACATCAGCGGCCTGAAGCCGACGCGCGGCTGGCTGTCGTCGCGCGGCGTGGTGCCGGCCTGCCGCAGCCTCGACTGCATCTCGGTGTTCGCGCTGACCCCCGAGGACGCCTGGACCGTTGCCGCGATCGCCGCCGGCCCGGACGCCGACGATCCGTTCAGCCGCGCTGCCCTGCCGCCGCGGTTGCGCGTCGACCGCCTGACCGAGTTGCGCGTCGGCGTGCCGGAACCGCTGGAGTTCTACGGCGACGCGCTCGCGGCCCAGGCCTTCGATGCCGCGCTGGCCCTGATCGAGGGTCTCGGGGTCCGCATCAGCCGCGTTCCGTTCGCACCGCTGCAGCGTGCCGCCAGCCTGCTCTACCACGGCCCGTGGATCGCTGAACGCTACGCGGCGGTCGGGGCGTACCTGGCCGGACAGCCCGAAGGCGCCGACCCGACGGTCTCGCGCATCGTGGCCGGCGGCGCGACGCCCCTGGCGCACGAGCTGTTCGCCGCGCAATACGAGATGGAAGGCCTGCGCCGGCACGCCACGGCGATGTGGGACGGGATCGACCTGATGGTCGTGCCGACCGCACCGACCCACCCGACGATCGCCGCGCTCCGGGCCGATCCGTTCGAGCCGAACCGCCAGCTCGGCCACTACACGAACTTCGTCAACCTGCTCGACATGGCTGCGCACGCGATCCCCGGGCCGTTCCGCGCCGACGGCCTGCCGGCCGGCGTCACGCTGATCGGCCCGGCGTTCAGCGACCTCGCGCTGGCGCGGCTGGCCAGCACGCTCGTGCGCACGCTGCAAAGCACGGCCGGCGTCGACCGGCACCCGATCGGTGCCGCGCCGTCGCATTCGGCCCTCGTGGCGCCGGCGCCCGGTCGCCCGATGCGGATCGTCGCGGTCGGCGCCCACCTGCAGGATCTCGGTCTGCACTGGCAATTCCAGGAGCGTGCGGCGCGGCGGGTCGCGCTGACGCAGACCGCACCGGCCTACCGCCTCTGGTCGCTGACCGGCCGCACGCCGACACGCCCCGGGCTGGTGCATGTCGGCGCCGGCGGCGCCTCGATCGAGGTGGAGGTGTGGGAGCTCGACAGCGCGCACGTCGGCAGCCTGCTGGCGCTGATCGGCCCGCCGCTGGCGCTCGGCACGGTCGAACTGGCCGATGGCAGCAGCGAGCGCGGCTTCGTCTGCGAACCGCGCGCGGTGCAGGATCCGGCCGCGCTGGACATCACGGCGCACGGCGGCTGGCGCGGCTTCCTGGCGTCGCTGCGCGCCGGCGCCGTGGGATGAAGGAGCCGGCCGGACGCCGCCGCCGAGCCAACGCACGCATCTTGCTTGTCGAGCCGCTCACCATGGCCGATCCCGCATCACAAGACGTTGTCGACTACGTGCGCAGCGCCGCACGCTTCCTCGTTCCCGGCGCCGCCGGCCGGAGCCGCGTCATGACGGCGGGCGACATGAGCTCCGGCATGGCGATCGTGCGCGCGGTGCGCAGCGGCGAGATGTTGGCCGAGGAGGCGCTCGAGCACTGCATCGCGCGCATCGAGGTCACCGATCCGCGCATCAACGCCTTCACCGACGGCACCTTCGAGCGCGCCATGCGCGAAGCCCGCAGCATCGACGCGCGGCGCGCCCGTGGCGAAACGCTTCCGCCGCTGGCCGGCATGCCCTACGCGGTGAAGAACCTGTTCGACATCGAGGGCATCACCACCCGCGCCGGCAGCAAGGTGCTCAACGACGAGCCGCCCGCCACCGCGGACGCCGTGCTCGTGCAGCGCCTGCGCGATGCCGGCGCGGTGCTCGTCGGCGCGCACAACATGGACGAGTTCGCCTACGGTTTCACGACCGAGAACACGCACTACGGCCCATGCCGCAATCCGCGCGACCTGACGCGCACCGCCGGCGGCTCGTCAGGCGGCTCGGGTGCCTCGGTGGCGGCCGGCCAGGTGCCGATGGCGCTCGGCTCCGACACCAACGGCTCGATCCGCGTGCCCAGTTCGATGTGTGGCGTGTTCGGCCTGAAGCCGACCTTCGGCCGGTTGACGCGCCGCGGCAGCTACCCCTTCGTGCCGAGCATCGACCACCTCGGCCCTTTCGCGCGCACCGTCGAAGACCTCGCGTACAGCTACGACGCGATGCAGGGCCCCGACCCGCTCGACCCGGGTTGCCACGCCACCCATGTGCAGCCGACGGTCGGCCAGCTCGGCGACAGCCTGGCCGGCCTGCGCATCGGCGCGCTCGGCGGCTACTTCGAGGAGAACGCCGGCCTGTGTGCGCGCAGCGCGCTCGACATCGCCGCCAACGCACTGCAGGCCCAACGCGGCGTGATCTGGCCGGATGCCGCGCTGGCGCGCGTCGCCGCCTTCGTCACCACCGCCAGCGAGGGCGGCTCGCTGCACCTGCCGATGCTGCGCCGGCGCGCCGCCGATTTCGAGCCGGTGTCGGTCGACCGCTTCATCGCCGGCGCGCTGCAACCGGCCGAGTGGTACGTGCGCGCGCAGCGTTTCCGCCGCGTCTACCGAGACAAGGTGCAGGCGCTGTTCCGCGACTGGGACGTGCTGCTCGCGCCGGCCACGCCCGTGCAGGCCACGCCGATCGGCTCCGAGCAGTTCGAGCTGAACGGCCGCTGGGTGCCCACGCGCCCGTCGATCGGGCTGCTGACGCAGCCGATCTCGTACTCCGGCTGCCCGGTGGTCGCGGTGCCGATGTGGCCGCAGGGCACGCTCGGCCTGCCGATCGGCGTGCAGGTGATTGCCGCGCCCTGGCGCGAGGATCTCGCGCTGCGCGTCGCCCACGCGCTCGAAGCGACCGGCGCGGCGCGCTCGCCGGTCGCGACGATCTGACGCCTCCCGGCCGCGCCTCAACCCGACAATCGACGCCCGACGACGATGACCGACGCCACGCTGCCGATCGACCGCCCCGACGTGTTGGCCGAACTGACCGCCGCCTTCGAGCGCTACGAGCACGCGCTGGCCGTCAACGACGTCGCGACGCTCGACGAACTGTTCTGGGCCAGCCCGCGCACCGTGCGCTACGGCGTGGCGGAGCACCTGTACGGTCACGACGCGATCTGCGCCTTCCGCGCCGCGCGGGTGCCTCCTGGGCCGCGCGAGGTGCTGCACACGCAGATCACGACTTACGGCGACGCGTTCGGCACCACGCACCGCGAGTACCGCCGCCCGTCGCCCCCACCGCCGCCCGGCGAGGCACCTGCGCCGGTGCGCATCGGCCGCCAGACGCAGACCTGGATGAAGACCGAACAAGGCTGGCGCGTCGTGTCGGCCCACGTGAGCCTCGGCCCGATCGACACCTCGCCATGACACGCCCGGGCGCCGGCCGAAGGGTGGTGCCCAGGTGAGCCTGGTGCCGCGCCCCGAGGATGCTCGGCGGGCGGCGGGCACGCGCGAATCGACGCGGTCGGAGGAGGCCTACCGGCGCATCAAGGCGGCGATATTCGACTTCGTGCTGCTGCCCGGCGAGGGCTTCACCGAGAGCGAGATGGCCAGCCGCCTCGCGATGTCGCGCACGCCGGTGCGCGAGGCGCTGTTCCGGCTCGAGCTGGAGGGCTGCGTGCAGGTCGCGTTCCGCAGCGGCTGGAACGTGTCGCCGTTCGACTTCCGCAAGCTGGAGGACCTG
The DNA here is from genome assembly GCA_044223035.1 of Piscinibacter sp. GTDB lineage: Bacteria > Pseudomonadota > Gammaproteobacteria > Burkholderiales > Burkholderiaceae_C > JBGAMJ01. The sequence continues at coordinate 14,727 of JBGAMJ010000060.1, read as the reverse complement.
TACGACCTGCGCACCGTGCTCGAGTGCGCCGCCATCGACCGCCTGTGCGCCGCGCTGCCGATGCCCGACCTCGGCCTGCTGACCGCCACCTGGCGTGTCGCCGAGGAGGCGCGCCGCGGCGACCCCGCCGAAGTCGCCGCGCTCGACGAGAGCTTCCACCAGACGCTCGTCTCCGCGGCAGGCAACGCCGAGATGGCGCGCGTGCATGCCGACGTGACCGACGGCATCCGCATCGTGCGGCGGCTGGATTTCACCCAGCCGCCGCGCATCGCCGCCACCTACGACGAGCACGCGCAGATCCTGCGCGCCGTGCTGGCCCGCCGGGCCGACGCCGCCAAGCTGCTGCTGCGCACCCACATCGAGGCCAGCAAGTCCGAGGTGCGCAAGATCACGATCCACAAGCTGCACAGCGCGCGGCCGCCGGCGCGCGAACTCTGATCGCCGGCCGGCGCCGCCGCAGCGCTGCGGCCGGCGACGGTCAATCGTTCGCGTAGATGTCCACGTCCTTGGTCTCGCGCACGAACAGCATGCCGACGACGAAGGTGATCGTCGCGAAGATGATCGGGTACCACAGCCCGTTGTACATGTTGCCCGTCTGCGCCACGATCGCCAGCGCCGTGGCCGGCAGCAGGCCGCCGAACCAGCCGTTGCCGATGTGGTACGGCAGGCTCATCGAGGTGTAGCGGATGCGCGTCGGGAACAGTTCCACCAGCATCGCCGCGATCGGGCCGTAGACCATCGTCACGTAGATCACGAGCAGCGTCAGGATTGCCACCACCAGCGGCTTGTTGATCTTCTCGGGGTCGGCCTTGGCGGGGTAGCCGGCCTCCTTCAGCGCGGTGGCCACGTCCTTCTTGAACGCAGCATCTTTCGCCTTGGCCTCGTCGGCCGGCAAGCCTTTGGCGACGTACGACTCGATGACCTTGTCGCCGATCGCGATCTTCGCCGGGCCGCTGCCGGCCACGTTGTCGTAGCTCACCGAACCGGCGGCCAGCACCTGCTTGGCGATGTCGCAGGAGCTGGTGAACTTCGCGACGCCGGTCGGGTTGAACTGGAACGAGCATTCGGCCGGATCGGCGGTGACGGTGACCTTGGCCGACGCCTGCGCCTTCGCGAGATCGGGGTTGGCCGCTTCGGTCAGCGCGCGGAACAGCGGGAAGTAGGTCAGCGCGGCGATCAGGCAGCCGGCCATGATGATCGGCTTGCGGCCGATCCTGTCAGACAGCGAGCCGAACACGATGAAGAACGGCGTGCCGATCAGCAGCGCCAGCGCGATCAGGATGTTGGCGGTGGCGCCGTCGACCTTCAGCGCACCGGTCAGGAAGAACAGCGCGTAGAACTGGCCCGTGTACCAGACCACCGCCTGGCCCATCGTCAGGCCGACCAGCGCCAGGATCACGATCTTCAGGTTCTTCCACTGGCCGAAGGATTCGGACAGCGGCGCCTTCGAGGTCTTGCCCTCTTCCTTCATCTTCTTGAAGGCCGGTGACTCGTTCATCGACAGCCGGATCCACACGCTGATGCCGAGCAGGAAGATCGACACCAGGAAGGGCACGCGCCAGCCCCATTCGGCGAACGCCGCCTCGCCCAGCATGGTGCGCGTGCCGAGGATCACCAGCAGCGACAGGAACAGCCCGAGCGTCGCCGTGGTCTGGATCCACGAGGTGTACGCGCCGCGCCTGCCGTGCGGTGCGTGCTCGGCCACGTAGGTGGCCGCACCACCGTACTCGCCGCCGAGCGCGAGGCCCTGCAGCAAGCGCAGCCCGATCAGGATCACCGGCGCGGCCACGCCGATCGCCGCGTAATTGGGCAGCACGCCGACGATGAAGGTCGACAGACCCATGATCAGGATCGTCACCAGGAAGGTGTACTTGCGGCCGATCATGTCGCCGAGCCGGCCGAACACCAACGCGCCGAACGGCCGCACGATGAAACCGGCAGCGAACGCCAGCAGCGAGAAGATCACCTGCGAGCTGGGGTCGAGGTTCGAGAAGAACTGCTTGCCGATGATCGCGGCCAGCGTTCCGTACAGATAGAAGTCGTACCACTCGAAGACCGTGCCCAGGCTGGAAGCGAAGATGACCTTTCGCTCTTCCGCGGTCATCGTCCCGGCGGCGCGGACCACGGGCCGCCCGGATGTACTGCCGATCGTGCTTGCCATGTCCTTTGTCTCCTTGAAGTGTTGCTTCACATCGCCGTTCGGCCATGCGAATTCGATGCTTGGACCGCTTCCTGACCGTTGGCTGACAGCGTTCGTCGATCGGCCGCGATTCCGCCGGCGGGCAGGGTATTTCCGAACCCCTGTTTCCGGGCCTCGGCCCGGCCCTGCAGCCGGGCCCGCCGGACGACACCGGGCAACCCCGGGGTATGTCGGTAGCGCGATGTAAGACCTTGGTCAGTCGGTGTCGTGAGACTGCACGCATGTCGAAGGTCCCTGCGTGGCGCATGGATCTCGAACCGATGACCCGCGACACAGGAGACACGCATGACCGACCCGCTGATCCAGAGGATCCGCTCGAACCCGAAGTACGCCGAGCTGCGCCGCAAGCGCAACGGCCTGGGCATCACGCTGACGGTGCTGATGCTGATCGTGTACTACGGCTACATCGCGCTGATCGCGTTCAACAAAGGCTTCCTCGCGCAGCCGATCGGCCCGGGCGTGACCTCGCTGGGCATCCCGATCGCTGTCGGGGTGATCCTGTTCACCATCCTGATCACCGGCCTGTACGTGCGGCGCGCCAACAGCGAGTTCGACACGCTGACCGCCGAGATCCTGAAGGAGGCCGCGAAATGATGGCCGTCTTCACCCGCGGCTTCGCCCGCCCCCTCGCGGCGCTGCTGCCGCTGCTGGCGGCCGGCGCCGCCTTTGCCGCCGGGCCCGACATGGGCGACGTGGCCAAGCAGGCCACCAACTGGACGGCGATCGGCATGTTCGGCGCGTTCGTCGTCGCCACGCTGTTCATCACCAAGTGGGCCGCGTCGCGCACCCGCTCGGCGGCCGACTTCTACACCGCCGGCGGCGGCATCACCGGCTTCCAGAACGGCCTCGCGATCGCCGGCGACTACATGTCCGCCGCGTCCTTCCTCGGCATCTCGGCGGCGGTGATGGCCTCCGGCTACGACGGCCTGATCTACTCGATCGGCTTCCTGGTCGGCTGGCCGATCATCACCTTCCTGATGGCCGAACGGCTGCGCAACCTCGGCAAGTTCACCTTCGCCGACGTGGCCGGCTACCGCTTCAAGCAGGGCCCGATCCGCGTCTTCGCGGCCTCGGGCACGCTGGTGGTCGTCGCGTTCTACCTGATCGCGCAGATGGTCGGCGCCGGGCAGCTCATCAAGCTGCTGTTCGGTCTCGAGTACTGGGTGGCGGTGGCGATCGTCGGCGCGCTGATGATGGTCTACGTGCTGTTCGGCGGCATGACCGCGACCACCTGGGTGCAGATCATCAAGGCCTGCCTGCTGCTTGCCGGCGTGACCTTCATGGCCATCATGGTGCTGTCGCAGTTCGGCTTCAGCCCCGAGGCGCTGTTCGCCCGCGCGGTGCAGGTCAAGGCCGGCATCGCGGCGGCAGCCGGCCAGAGCCCGGAGGCGGCGGCCAAGACCGGCCTGGCGCTGATGGCGCCCGGCGGCTTCGTGAAGGACCCGATCTCCGCGATCTCCTTCGGCATGGCGCTGATGTTCGGCACCGCCGGGCTGCCGCACATCCTGATGCGCTTCTTCACCGTGCCCGATGCGAAGCAGGCACGCAAGTCGGTGCTGTGGGCGACCACCTGGATCGGCTACTTCTACATGCTGATCTTCATCATCGGCTTCGGCGCGATCACCCTGGTGCTGACCAACCCCGAGTACGCCGACACCGCCAAGGGCGTGATCAAGGGCGGCGCCGGCACGGCCAACATGGCCGCGGTGCTGGTGGCCAAGTCGGTCGGCGGCGACGTGTTCTTCGGCTTCATCTCGGCGGTGGCCTTCGCGACCATCCTCGCGGTGGTGGCCGGCCTGACGCTGTCCGGCGCCTCGGCCGTCTCGCACGACCTGTACGCCACGGTGATCAAGAACGGCCGCGCCGACAGTGCCGCGGAACTGAAGGTCTCGCGCATCACCACGCTGGCGCTCGGCCTGGTGGCGGTGCTGCTCGGCATCGCGTTCGAGAAGCAGAACATCGCGTTCATGGTGTCGCTGGCCTTTGCGGTCGCGGCCTCGGCCAACTTCCCGGTGCTGTTCATGTCGGTGCTGTGGAAGGGTTGCACCACGCGCGGCGCGGTGATCGGCGGCTTCATGGGCCTGATCTCGTCGGTGGCGCTGACCATCGTGTCGCCGGCGGTCTGGGAAACGGTGCTCGGCAACCCGAAGGGCTCGGCCTGGTTCCCGTACTCGTCGCCGGCGCTGTTCTCGGTGACGATCGGCTTCGTCGGCATCTGGATCTTCTCGCTGCTCGACAACAGCCGCCAGGCGGCCGAGGAGAAGGAACTGTTCGACGCGCAGCAAGTGCGTTCCGAGACCGGTCTCGGCGCTTCCGGAGCCTCCGGCCACTGCCCGGAACCCGGGCACGGGCGCCTGCCGGCGCCCCGCGGTGCGGCGGGGCACCGGTCTTGCGTTCGACGCGAAAGACCGCCGCACCGGCCAGAGCGGCCATCGGACGCACCCGCGGGTGCATCCGATGGCCGCTCAGCGTTTCACGCCAGGCCGGGGCTCGCCCTCACGCTGCCAGGGTGACGCCGGACCGGCGAACCACGGGTCGCCGCGCCAGGCCGCGGCGACCATCTCCCGCGAATCCAGGCCGAAGAACAGGCGGCCGTCGACCTCGAAGGTCGGCACGCCGAACACGCCGCGCGCCAGCGCCGCGTCGGTCGCAGCACGCAGACTCTGCTTCACCTCGGCACCCGCCGGGTCGCGCCGGGCTGGCAGCGACGCGGCCAGCGCCGCCACGCGCGCCGGGTCGGTCGCCGACGCGCCACCGCGCCAGACATGCTCGAACACGCGCCGGCACACCTCGCGGTTCGGCGTGTCGCCCTCGTCCACCGACGCCAGCGCGAGCCGCAACAGCGGCAGCGGGTTGAACGGATGCTCGGCCGGCGTGTCGAGCGCGATGCCGTGCCGGTGCGCCAGCCAGTGCACCTGGCGGAAGGTCCAGGCGCGCTTCGGCTCGATCTCCGCCGGCCCCTTCTGCCCCCAGTGGGCGAGCAGGCCGGCGAACAGCAGCGGCCGGTAGCGCACGTGGTACGACAGCCCCTCCAGCGCCTGCGGCAGCCGGTGGAAGGCGAGGCAGGCGTAGGGCGACAGGAAGTCGAGGTGGAAGTCGATCGCGGTCATCGTGCCGGCGGCGTTTCGGTGGCGGATGGTTCGGCGCGAGTCGATTCGCCGGCGGGCGGGCTCGCGGCGGAAGGCCCGCTCGCGGCGGCCCCGCTGCCGGCCGACGCCGCCCGGCGCGCCGGCAACCGGCGCAGGATGTCGCGCCGCTCGTCATCCGAGATCGACGACCAGGACGCGATCTCGTCGATCGTGCGCCGGCAGCCCAGGCACCAGCCGCTCGCCGGGTCCATCCGGCAGACGTTGGTGCAAGGGCTCGAGACCTGCGCGGGCGCGCCGGGATTCATCGCGGCGCGCCGCGGCGCGCGGGAACGTTCGGGCGGGTCATGCGTGGCGGAGCGGGTGGTTGCAGGCTGGCCGCATTGTCCGACAGCCAGCCCGCGCATACCGACATGCGGAAAACGCCACAGGCGATGGCCTACCATTCGCGGTTCCGCCCGGCGACGGCCCCGCCCGCCGGGCCCGCCACACCCCGCGCAACCCCCACGGACGACATCCTTCATGGCCGCCTACGACATCCAGCGCGTGACCAGCGTGCACCACTGGAACGAATCGCTGTTCACCTTCACCTGCACCCGCGGCGCCAGCCTGCGCTTCGAGAGCGGCCATTTCGTGATGGTCGGCCTGATGGTCGACGGCAAGCCGCTGATGCGCGCCTACAGCATTGCGAGCGCCCACTACGCCGAAGAACTCGAGTTCTTCAGCATCAAGGTCGCCAACGGCCCGCTGACGTCGCGGCTGCAGCACCTGAAGATCGGCGACGAGGTGCTGATCGGCCGCAAACCGACCGGCACGCTCGTGATCTCCGACCTGCTGCCCGGCCAGAACCTTTACCTGTTCGCCACCGGCACCGGGCTGGCGCCGTTCATGAGCATCATCCGCGACCCGGACACCTACGAACGTTTCGAGAAGGTCGTGCTGGTGCACGGCGTGCGTGTCGGCAGCGAACTGGCCTACGCGGATTTCATCGACCGCGAACTGCCGCACCACGACTACCTGGGCGACCAGGTGCGCGAGAAGCTCATCTACTACCCGACCGTCACCCGCGAGGCCTTCCGCAACCAGGGCCGCCTGACGACGCTGATCGAGAACGGCAAGCTGAACCTGGACATCGGCCTGCCCCGCCTCGACCCCGAGCGCGACCGCGCGATGATCTGCGGCAGCCCGGCGATGCTGAAGGACCTGCGCGAGGTGCTCGACAACCTGGGTTTCACGATCTCCGCCGGCATCGGCCAGGCCGGGCACTACGTGATCGAGCGCGCCTTCGTCGAGAAGTAGCCGCGCCGGCCCGGCCCGGGACGCGGATTCGGTTGCGGACATCGCCCCGGCCCGCGACGCGGGTCGCGGGCCACGATGGCCCTCAGGTCACGTCCGCGACCGGCGCGCCGGTCAGCCGCACCAGTTCGTCCGGGCTCATCCGGAACACGCCGTTCGGGTGGCCGGCGGCTGCCCAGATCAGGTCGAAGCGGAACAGTTCTCGGTCGATCAGCGTGACCGGCGCGCGGCCGTCGTCGGCCGCATGCGCCACCGGCGAGACGCCACCGATCGAGAACCCCGTGGCCGCCTTGACGAAGACCGCATCGGCGCGCCCCAGCGGCCCGGCCAGCGCCGCCACCTTCTTCTCGTCGACCCGGCGGTCGCCCGAGGTCACGACCAGCACCGCCGCGTTGTCGGCGCGGCGCCGGAAGATCACGCTCTTGGCGATCTGCCCGACGCCGACGCCGAGTGCGTCCGCCGCCTCCTGCGAGGTGCGGGCCGCCACCTCCAGCCAGACCGGCGGGTGCGGATGCGCCAGGCGCTGCAGCACGGCCGCCACGCGGCGAAAGCCTTCGGGGCGGTCGGTCGCCGGCTCGGTGCTGCTGCTGGTGGTCGACTTCGCGGACCTTGCCACGGTCGTTTCCCTGGCCGTTGCCGCGGTCGCGTCGGTCGTCGTTTCAGTCATCGATTCGGTTGTCGTGCGGTTCATCGCGGGCGCGGTCGGGGTCGGTTCCCCGTCATCGTAAGGGTTAGGGATGGGCGGCCGGGCCCGGGTCGCCCAAGATGCGTCGCCTCACGCCCCGCAAACTGCGAGACACCCTCCGTGGACCCCCTGGACCCCGACATCCGCTTGCGGATCGCGACGCGAATCCACCACGCGCTGCGGCGGCGCTTCGGCGAGACCGTCGAGGTGCAGTCGCTGCTCGACGGCGACGCCGAGGCGCAGGAAGCGATGTGGGTCTGCGAGGGCTCGGGCGACGACGAGTTGCGCGCGCTGGCACGCGAGTTCCAGGGCCTGCCGCCGGAACCGCCGGCGCGCCGCCGTTGACGGAGTCCGGACGGATCGGCGCGGACCCCGCCCACGTCAACCGCTTCGACCCAGGCCGCTGACTTGGGCCCGGTGTCACGCAACGCGGGCCTCGCCTCGCCGCGTGACGCCTCGCCTCGCCGCGTCACGCCATCACGCCATCACGCCATCACGCCATCACGCCATCACGCCATCACGCCATCACGCCGTCACGCCGTCACGGCTCCAGCATCCCACCGCCTCACGGCACCCAGACCACCTCGCGGTCCACCGCATACAGCCGGCAGCTCTCGCCGCGCCGCTGGCAGGCGCCGAGCGCGCGGCCGAGCGCCCAGTCGCCGCTGGCCCAGCCCCAGCCGCCGGTCGGCGACACCGCGAACGCGCGCGGCAAGCGGCTGTCGAGGAAGCTCGAGTAACCGCTGCGGCGCGGCGAGCGCACCGGCACGCGGTCGACGTCGTCCAGCGCCGCCCAGCCGCTCGCCGGCGGGCGCTCGATCGTGCCGGGGCGCGTGAAGCCCAGGCCTTTCAGGAAGCGCTCGACCAGCGGCACCCAGTGGTCCATGTCGGTGTGCAGGCCGGCGTGGCCGTCGCTGCCCACCGCCGGCCGCGAGTGGAATTCGGCGCGCGCGCCGCCCTCGATCCAGGCCTCGTGCCAGCGCTTCGGGTTCTCCGGGCCCCAGTAGCGGTCGTTCTGCCAGTACAGCCACAGCATCGGCACCTGCGCATCGGCCGCGCGCTCGTGCCAGAGCCGGGCGATCTGCGAGGCGCCGCAGGGTTCGCCAGGCGCGTGCTCGGGGTCGCCGCCGGTGCCGCCGGAAAAGTTGATCCCGCCGACCAGCCCCGCCGGCCGCCGCCAGACGGTCGCCACCGCCGCCAGCCCGCCGACCGATTGGCCCATCACCACCCAGCGCGACGCGTCGACGAACGGCAGCCCGCGCGCGAACGCCAGCGTGGCCAGCACCTGGTCGGACGCGGCGGTCGACATCGGCTCGATCTGCGGCGCGTTGCAGCGCCCGCTGTCCTCGGGGTCGAAGCCGCCGTAGGTCTGGCCGTAGCCGACGCGCGTCGGCACGAACACCGTGAAACCCTTCGCCACCAGGTAGCGCGCCAGGTGCTCGAAGCGCTGGCGGCCTTGCAGCGGGCGGCGCTCGTCGACGGCACGGCCGTGGTTCATGATCACCAGCGGGAACGGCCCGTCGCCGCGCGGCCTGAAGATCGTCACCGGGATCTGCCGCGTCTCCTCGCGGCCCCGGCGGTCGCGCACGACGACGCCGAGCGAGCGCACCTCCTCGCGCAGGTCGCGCGCCAGCACCCCGTCGGCCGGCGTGCGGGCGGCGGCGGGGGCCGGCGCGGGGGCCGCGGCGGGCACGGCGGCGGCAGCACGAGCCGAGGCGACAGCGGGAACGGCGGCAACGGCCGCAGCAGCACGAGCCGAGGCGAGAGCGGGAACGGCGGCAGCAGCAGCGGGGACGCGAGCCGCAGCGAGTGCGGAGACGGCGAAGCCGACGGCTGTCGCGGGCGCCGGCGCGGCCCTGGCGCGGTCCGGCCAGCCGCCGCTGACCAGCCCCAGGCAGCCCAGCGCGCACGCGGTGGCCGCCGCCGCCCGGCCGCGGCGCGTCATGCCGCGGTCACGTCGCGCCGGCGACCGCCCAGCAGGCGAAGCAGTCCCCGCGCGAAGCGGCCGAGCACGACGATCAGCACCACCATCACGACCAGCGCCAGCGCCAGCATCGCGAACAGCAACCACGGATGCGCCCAGGCCGACCACAGCACCAGCGGCACGGCGCCGTCGCCGAGCAGCGACAGCGCGATGTTCGAGAACGGCTCAGGCGAGGTGTTGACCGCCGCGCGCGTCGTCGCCTTGGCCAGGTGGCTGGTTGCCGCCAGCGCACCGCCGAGCAGCCCGGCCACCACGGTCCAGGTCGGTTCGTCCAGGCCGAACACCGCCGCCGCCAGCGCCGCGCCGGCCGGAATGCGGATCAGCGTGTGCACGGCGTCCCACAGGCTGTCGACGCCGGGGATCTTGTCGGCGCCGAACTCCAGCAGCAGCATCACGCCGGACACGCCCAGCACCGCCGGATGCTGCAGCACCTGCAGCCCGGCCGGCAGCGAGACCCAGCCGAGCGCGCCCGCCATGCCGGTGAAGAACACCACCGCATACAGGCGCAGCCCGCTGGCCCAGCCGAGCGCGGCGGCGAGCGCGATCAGGTGGGTCAGGTCGAGGTTCATCGTGGGTCGGTCGGAAGATTCGAGCGCAGCGTACGGGGCGAACCGGAAGAATTCAGCGAACGGGGCTTGGCCTTCGTGGGCACTCGGATGGCGCTTGCCCGTCGGCCCGCCGCGGCCTCTCAGACTCTCAGCCCGGCAGCCAGCCCGGCGCGCGCTTGTGGAGGAACGACTGCACGCCGTCGCGGCCCTCGTCGCTGGCGCGGATGTCGGCGATGCGGCGCGCGGTCTCGGCGCGCAGCGCGTCGTCGATCGGCATCCCGGCCACGTCCTGCACCAGGCGCTTGCAGGCGCGCACCGCCATCGGCCCGTTGGCGACCAGCGTCGCGACGAGCTCGTCGACCCGCGCATCGAGCGCCTCCGGCGCGCACAGCTCGTGCACGAAGCCGAGCGCCGCCGCCTGCGCCGCGCTGAAGCGCTCGGCGGTGACGACGTAGCGGCGCGCCGCCTGCTCGCCCAGTGCGCGCACGACGTACGGCCCGATCGTCGCCGGCAGCAGCCCGAGCCGCGCCTCGCTGAGGCAGAAGTTCGCCGCCTCGGAGGCGACGACGATGTCGCAGGCCGCCGCCAGCCCCACGCCGCCGGCATAGCAGTCGCCATGCACGCGCGCGATCACCGGCACCGGGCAGCGGTAGACGGCCCACAGCATGTCGGCCAGCGCCTGCGCATCGGCGCGGTTCTGCTCCCAGGTGTAGTCGGCCATCGCGCGCATCCAGCCGAGGTCGGCGCCGGCGCAGAAGGCCTTGCCCTGGCCGCCCAGCACGACGACGCGCAGCGCATCGTCGGCCGCGAAGCCGGTGAACACCCGCGTCAGCTCGGCGATCGTCGCGTCGTTGAAGGCGTTGCGCACCGCCGGCCGGGCCAGCATCACCACGGCGACGTGGGCGGACGGGCGCTGGATCTCGAGAACGGTATCGATCATGGTCGAAGGGGCTCGTCGTGAGGCGTCGACAACCGGCACGTGGCCCGAGGTCGGCGGCCGGCCGGCGCGTCGGGCCCGGCGTGCCGCCGGCCCGTGCATCGATTGTCGTCCGGCCGCGCCCGAGTGGTCACTGAAACAGCCACAGCCCGCGCCCCTTCCAGCCGGGCGGGACGAAGCGCCCACTTCCGAGCGGCCCGAGCGGCCGTGCACGGGCGCTCAGAACGGCCCCTTCTCGAGCCAGCGCTCGATCTGCGGGCGGCGGTCGTTGCCCCAGAAGGGCTCGCCGTCGACGATGAAGAACGGCGTGCCGAACACGCCGGCGGCGATCGCGGCGTCGTTGACCTGCTTCAGCCGGTCTTTCCACTGCGGGTCGTTCCAGATCGCTTCCGCCTCGGCCGCCTCGAGCCCGAACTGCACCGCGAGCTGCTTCAGCGCCGCCGTGTCCGCCAGGTTCACGCCGCGCGCAAAGTAGGCGCGCAGGCAGTGCCGCGCCCAGTGGCTGGCCGTGGTGTCGCGCTTGGCGTGCAGCCACCAGAACACGCGCGCGACGTTCTGCGTCGAGATCGGAAACGGCTGCGGGTTCTTCAGCGGCACGCCGGCGAAGCGCGCCGAGCGCTCGAAGTCGTGCAGGAAATACTCGCGCTTGAGCGGGTACGACACCGGCGGCTTGACCGTCGTCACCTGCATCGCCGCGCCGATCAGGATCGCCTTCCAGTTGACCGTGCGCCGGTGCCGCGCCGCCAGCGCCTCGACCCACTCGGAGGCGATGTACGCATACGGCGACGAGAAGTCGAAGTAGAAGTCGATCGGCTTGTTCATGAAGCCACGGTACTGCAAGGCCCGTGCGGCCGGCACGCGCCGTTCGTCGGGGCTTTCCCCGGGGAAGCGGCCAGCGGGGCCGCCCAGCGCACGGCGTTCGCCGAGGCTGCACGACGAAGCGCCTGGCCGCGCGAAGCTTGCTCGTCCTCCCATGAGGGCGGGCGCCCTGCACCGCCCCGGGATGCAATCTCAGCCGCCGGCCGCCAGCGCCCCCGGGTACAGCCGTTCCAGCAGGTCGCGCGTCGCGTCGGCCAGCACCGGCTGCAACGCGTCGGCCAGCGCCTGCGTGTCGGCCTCGCCGCCGAAGCGGCGGCCGCGCCAGAGTTCGTCCAGCGCGTCGCGGTACGGCGCCAGCGCGGCGGCCGCCTCGTCGCGCCAGTGCGGCGGCGCTTCGGCACGCTCCCACTGGCCGCGCCCGCGGCCGAAATGCGCCACCGCCAGGTAGCGCAGAAGCGCCGCCTCGACCATCGGCCCGAGCGCCTCGGCATTCCACGACAGCCACGAGCGGTCGGTGCCGCGCACCAGGTTGTAAGCGCGCGCCAGCCCGGCGGCGCCCAGCGCGCCGAGCAGGCCGCCGGCCAGCATGCCGCCGCCGAGCGTCAGCCCGCCGGTCGCGAGGTCCGCCTTCAGCCCGGCCAGCGCACCGGTCAGCACGCCACCCCAGACCGCCGCCGGGCCTTCGCCGACACGCTGGCGCAGCTCGAACTGCGATGCCAGCCGGGCCAGGATCTCGCCCTGCGCCTCGCCTTCGAGCCCGTGCAGCACGATCAGCTCGGCGGTGCTGGCGCGCACCTGCGCATCGAGTGCATCGGCCAGCGCGCGCCGCGCGTCGGCGGTGGCGCCGGTGTCGCCGTCGCCCAGCCCGAGCGACGCGCCGACTTCGCGCAGCCGCGCCTTCAGGCCGCCGCCGCCTTCCACCGCGCGGCGGGTGGTGGCGATCGCCGCCAGGCTGTGCGCCAGCGCGGCCATCGCTGCGTCGAAGCTCGCCAGCCGGCGCGCCCGCCAGGCTGCCGACAGCCGCCGCATCGCGGCGCGGCGTTCCGGCGGCAGCGCCGCGTCGATCGCCTCCAGCAACGCGAACTCCTGCACCCAGCAGCGCGCGAACGCGTCCAGCGGCAGCACCGCGCGCACCAGAGGCCAGCCGGCGAGGTGCTGGCGCCAGCGCTGAACGTCGGCCTCTTCCAGTGCGGCGCCGCGCGGCGGGCCGAGCTGGTTCAGCAGCACGACGACCGGCTTGCCGATCCACGCCAGCAGTTCCATCTCGGGGCCGACGTAGCCGGCGGCGGCCGGCTCTTCGGCGGCGCTGACGAGGTAGAGCACCACGTCGGAATCGGCCTGCACGTGCCGCAGCGCCTGCTGGCTGGCCCAGAACGGCCGGTCGCGGTAGCGGTCCCAGACCTGGCTCAGGAACCAGCCGATCGGGTTGCCGGACTGCCGCATGCGCCGCGCCAGCCGCGCGCTGTCGCCGAAGCCCGGCGTGTCCCACAGCCGCAGCGCGTCGCCGTCGGGCGTCTCGATCAGCGGATGCGCGTCGGTGCTGGCGGTGACGTGCGGCGCGTCGCGCACGGTGCCGATGTCGCGCCCGAGCAGCGTGCGGGCGAGCGTGGTCTTGCCGACGTTGGTGTGCGAGACGAGGCTGAGCGAGATCGACGCGGCCGGCGCATCCGCCGGCGCGCCGTCGCGCGAAGCGTCGCTGCGGGTCATGACTGCCCCTCGGACCGCGGAAGGCGTGGCACGGCGTGTCTCATCGGTGCACGCGCCAGAAGGTGGCCCGTGCGGTCGCACGGCCGCAGTCGCCCGTGCGAGGCTGGCGCCGGCTCATCCGCCCCACCCCGCCTGCAACGTGCGCGCCGCGTCGGCGTCGGTCCCGGGGCGTTCGAGGTCGACGAACACCATCGGCGGCGCCGCGTCGTCGAGCGCGGCCAGCCAGGCGCGCCAGGCCGCGCGACGCGAGGCAAGGCGCGCCGAGTCGGCGCCGAAGCGGCGTCGGAACGCGGACTCGTCGACCACCACCGCGAACGGCGCGGCGCCGGCGCCGCGCCGCAGCGCCTGGAGGAAGCGGCCCTGGACCTCGGCCTCCGGCGTCGCGCCGAGTTCGAACAGCGCGACCCGCGCCGCGCCGTCCGGCACGATCGCCGCCACACCGATGGTGGTTTCCTCGTCGCCATACGCTGTCGGCGGGCGCAGGTCGACGGCCACCGCGTCGCCGCAGACCTGCGCGAGCAGCGTGCGCAGGCCGAGCGCCGCGGCGGCGTCCGGCGCGCGGGCGTGCGGCAGCACGGTGACTCGCGCCACCTCGCCGCGCTGCGCGCGCCGCAGCCGGTCGAAGTAGGCGCCGGTCAGCGGCAGCGGAAAGCGCCGGGCCAGCCGCGCGGCCCGCCAGGCGCTGGCCGCCGCCAGCAGCAGGCGCGGCAGCACCACCGCCCAGGCCAGCGTGGCCGCGAAGAGATGGATCCACGGCGCGGCGGTGGCGGCCACCGTGGCGCCACTTCCGCCGTCACCACCGCCCGCGGCCGGCAGGCGCAGCGCGGCGATGCCGGCCACGTCCGGCAGGCCGATGCCGGTCAGCGCCGCCGCCGGGGCCAGCACGAAGGACAGCGCGGCGCGCACGGCGTTTGCATCGAGGAAGGTGCTTTCCCAGCCGGCGCGGTAGTCGACCGCCAGCCCGCGCAGGTACAGGCCGGCGACCATGCCCAGCGCCAGCGCCGCCGCCGCCGCGTGCAGCAGCGCCGCGGCACGCGCGGCGAGCAGCGGCGCGCCGTGGCGCGTCCAGTCGAGGCGGAACGCGGCCAGCGCCGGGGCGTCGCGGCTGCCGCGGTGCAGCGCATCCCCCAGCCGCCGTGCCAGTGCCAGCAGCGGGCCGGGCGCCTCAGCGGCGACGTGGGCTTCTTCAGCGTCGGCTGCTACGGGGTGGGCTTCTCCGGCGTGGTGTTCCGCGGCGCCGCGTCCTCCGGCCGGCCCGTCTCCACGCGATCCGGCGCCTGCCGCCCCACCCGCGCCCACCGCCTCACGGCCCGCGGCGTGACCGCCCCGGCGGCGCGGCCGGATCGCATGCACCAGCAGCGCCGCGTACACCACCGCGTTCCACAGCAACAGCGCACCGACCGGCGGCGCCAGCAGGTCGACATGCCGGCCGCCGCCGATGCCGGGCGCCAGCAGCCCGGCGCCG
>JBGAMJ010000059.1:0-30179 GCA_044223035.1 Piscinibacter sp. | reverse complement strand
GGTCGCAGCGGTGCTGGTGCTTCTTGTCCCAGACCGCGAACAGCGCGTGGCGGAACGGCGCCAGCGCGTTCGCCGGCGCCTCGAAGCGGAAGCTCGTGCGGCCGCTGCCGGGCTTCAGCACGAACTCCTGCACCGCGAAGTCGTACGACTTGCCGTCGGGGTCGCGCAGCAGCACGCGCGGCCGAGCACCGGGGTTCGGCTTCTGCGTCAGGCCGTCGGCATCGGCGCCCGGTGCGACCCCCTGCCCCGCGTACAGCGTCAGGCCGATCAAGAGCGGCCGGCCCACCGGGTACGCGACGGCGTGGGGAGCGGCGGCGGAACCCGCGCCGCAGGCCACGTCGACCTTGAACACCACGGCGGCCGCGCCGACTTCGTAGGCGGCCGATTCGAGCGTGCAGGCGAGCGTCGCCGGTGGGGCGGCAAGCGCGCTGCCGGTGCCGGCCAGCGATGTGATCGCTGCCAGCGCGGCGGCACCGACCCGCGCGAACACCGCTCCCGTTCGCCAACGTGCCCTCGCGGCCCCCGCGCGCCCGTGTACGGACGCGGCACCCGTGCGCCAGCGCGCGGGCGTGGAACCGGCGCGCCAGAGCGCGAGCGCGGCGCCGGTGCGCAACCACGCGGAGGCCGCCAATGCGCCCGAAGGCCCCGGAGGACGGCCCGGCCGCCACGGCGGCGCCAGGGCCTCAGGGGTGCT
This sequence comes from Piscinibacter sp., assembly GCA_044223035.1. Lineage (GTDB taxonomy): Bacteria > Pseudomonadota > Gammaproteobacteria > Burkholderiales > Burkholderiaceae_C > JBGAMJ01. Next base: position 29,485 of record JBGAMJ010000059.1, on the reverse strand, counting down.
GCAACAGGTGAACGGCATCGTCATGCTCCCATTGGACGCGTTGCTTGAGGAGTTCGATCGTGTCGGCGCTGCGCACGTCGGGGAAGTAGACGCCGATCTTCTGCCGATACGCGTACAACGCGTCGAGCAGGCGCGCATCGTCGACGCGCGACAGGTCGCCGAGCGGCCCCAGCGCGTCGAACGGCAGCCGCGTGCCGGGGCCGTACTGGATCGCGATCGAGAACATCGCCGCCTGCAGCGCGAACGAGCGCGCCGACAGGTCGAGGCCGAGCCCGGGCTCGGCGGCGCGCGCGCCGCTGCCCTCGCCCGCCGCGGGCTCGCGCGGCAGCGCCAGTCGCCGGGCCAGCCGGCGGTAGCTGGTGCGTTCGAGGAATTCGGACTGGCTGTCGACGAACTCCGGCAGTCCGGCCAGGCTGCGCCAGGCATCGGCGAAGGCTGCCTGGCCACGCGCGGCCGCCTCCGCGCCGCCGGCCTGGTCGAGCCGCGCGGCGATCGACGGGTGGAAGCTGCGCAGGAAGCCGAGGAACTCCGGCAGCGTGCTGCGCGCCTGCATGCGGTAGGTGCCGTAGTAGAAGTTGCCCGAGAAATCGGAGCCGACGTGGTCCGGCGCATAACCTTCATAGCGCTGCGCCAGCACCGGCAGCGCGTAGGGCTTGGCCGGCGGCTGGCGGTTGCGGCCGAGCAGCAGCATGCGCTGGCGAAGGTCGGCTTCGAGGCGGGCGCGGTCGGCCTCGGCGGCGGTGCCCGGGGCCGACGTGGCGGTCCCCGCCGCGTCGGCCGCGTTCGCGGTGGCGGAGGCGGAGGCGGCGCTCGACGCCTGCGCCGCGGCCGGGCTGGGGGACACGACCGGCTCTAGCGTGCCGCCCGTCGGCATCAGCCACAGCACCGCCCCGCCGGCCAGCAGCGCGACGCCGGCCGCAGCGGCCACACCGATGACCACGCGCCGGCGGCCGGTGGGTGCCGCGACCGGCGCCCCGCCGGCCCACGTCGCCGTGCCTGGTGTCGTGCCCGGTGTCGTGCCCGGTGTCATGCCCGGTGTCGTGCCCGGTGTCGTGCCCGGTGTCGTGCCCGGTGTCGTGCCCGGTGTCGAGCCCGGTGTCGAGCCCGGCAGGGCGCCCGGTGTCGTTCCCGCTGTCGATCCCGTCGCCGATCGCGGCGCCGATCCGGGGTTCGCCGCGGTTGCGGTGCCATCGGCCGCCGGGCGGCCACGCAGGCGCTGCACCACGCGCGCCATCTCACGGTCGGCGGGAGCGGCCGGCCACTGGCACAGGTCCGCCAGTTGCACCGCACGAAAGCCCAGCGGCGCATCGACCGGGTCGATGCGCAACGGCACCAGGTTGTCGCGCCGCATGCCCTCGCCGGCCTCGTCCTGCACCCAGGCGCTGCCGACCGACGTGGCGGACCAGACGACGACGATGAAGCGGGCGGCATCGATCTCGCGCCGGATCACCGCGGCGAAGCGCTCGCCCGGCTCGATCGCCGGATCCCACCACACCGACAGCCCGGCCGCCGCGAGGTGGTGGGCGATCGGCTCGACACGGTCCCGGTCCGCCCGCGCGTAGCTCAGGAACACATCCGCCAAACGCTGTCTCCCGATGCAAACTGCCGACGGTGGAGGGGCGGCCGCCCGCTGCGGCCGGGACCGCGGCTCGCGGCTCGCGGCTCGCGGCTCGCGGCTCGCGGCTCGCGGCTCGCGGCTCGCGGCGCCGGCCGCGATTGTCACGCCGGCGGGCCGGCCCGCACGTTGGCACAGCCACCGTCGCCCGCGGCCGACCGGCCCGGCAGCGCCCGCCGTGGCCCACACTTCGTGATCCCGCTTGCCGACCCGCCCCGAGGCCCCGACCGATGACGACGTTCGCCGACCCGATCACCCGCGTGCTGCTGCCCACGCTCCGGCGCGTGCTGCAGCAGGCGCTGCACGAGATCGACCTCGGCGCGCGCCATGCCGCCGGTGCCGGGCAGTCCGAGGAAGGGCTGTGGCGCGCCCGCCTCGCGCCGGACATGTTGTGCCTCGCGCACCAGGTGCAGGTGCTGGCCGACGGTGTGCAGGGCACCGTGGCTCATCTGCGCGGCGACAGTGGCCATCCGGCCGGCGGCCGGGTGTTCAACCGCGGCGAAGCGCAGCTGCCGCCACCTGTCGCCACCGCGACCGCCGCCGATGCGCTGCTGCGCGGCGCTCGGGACGCCGTCGATGCGCTGGCCGCCGCGGGGCCGGCGGCGTGGCAGGCCTTCGCGGCGTCACCGGTCACCGTCGCGCGGCCCGGCGACACCCGCCGCTTCGAGCGAGACGCCTTCCTGTGGGACTACGTGCTGCCGAACGCGCTATTCCACGCCACGATGATCCACGCGCTGCTGCGGCATGCCGGCGTGCCGCTCGGCAAGGCCGACTTCATGGGCCCAAATCCCTGACCAAGTTTCGAGCCAAGCGGGCGCCGACCGGGACGGGTGGCCTGCCGCGAGTGCTCCGCTTGAGCGAGGCGTCAGGCATCGGCGGTGACAAGCACGTAGCTGCCTTTGGTGAGCTTGCCCAGTTCCCGCTCCAGCGCCGGAATGAGCCGCAGCAGGCAGGGCAGTTCGTTGGACACCACGTCCAAGACCAGCACGGCTACGGGAAGTGCCGCGGTGTTCTGCTGGTAAGGCAGATTCTTGTCGACGGTCAAGAATGCGTCGAATCGCTGCGCGGCCAGCGCAAGCAGCTTGCCGTTCTTGACGCCCGACCAGCCTTCGATGACGACTGTTGACACCTCGTGCGACGAAAGGGACCGGCGCAGACGCGCCGGGACGCACTCGTCAAGCAGCAGGCGCATCGGCCACCAGGCATTCGCGGGCGGCTTCGAGTACGGCCACTGCGCGCTCGCGCGATACGGAAGGAAAGTCCTCGAGGAACTCTTCCAACGAAGACGATCCTTCGAGGTAGTCGAACAGGTTCTTCACAGGCACACGCGTACCGGTGAAGCACAGCGCCCCGCTCATGATCTCTGGGTCGCGGCTGATGAGGGATGCATCCATGGTCACCTCCGAGGCTGAGAGGGTGAGAGGCCATCCGCCATGGCCGCTCACTTTCTGAGTCTACCCGCGGGCTCAGACAGCGCTCACGATCCCGCGGTATTCGCGGGAGGCATCGTCGCGTCCATGGGGTGGGGGACGTTCACGGCAACGTCGCGACGCGGGCCGCGGCGCCCGGCGTCAGGGAATGACCTTGGCGTACAGCGCCGCGTAGGCGGCCGCGGCGGCGTCCCAGTCGTAGGCCTGCGCCATCGCATTTTTCTGTACCGCGCGCCAGTCGTCGGGCCGGCGGTGCAGCGCGAACGCGCGGCGCAGCGCGGCGTCGAAATCGCCGGCGTCGAAACGGTCGAACACGAAGCCGGTGGCCAGCCCGTCGCCCAGGTTCTCGAGCGAGCTGTCGACCACTGTGTCGGCCAGCCCGCCGACGCGGCGCACCAGCGGCAGCGTGCCGTACTTCAGGCCGTAGAGCTGCGTCAGGCCGCAGGGCTCGAAGCGCGACGGCACCATGATCACGTCGGAGCCGGCGACGATGCGGTGCGCGAGCGACTCGTCGTAGCCGATGCGCACGCCGATCGCGCCCGGGTTGGCGCTGGCGGCGTGCTGCAGCGCGGCGACGAGCGGCGGATCGCCACTGCCGAGCACGACGAGCTGGCCGCCGCGCGCCAGCAGTTCGCGCAGCCCGGACAGGATCAGGTTGAAGCCCTTCTGCTCGGTCAGCCGGCTGACGACGCCGAACAGCGGCGCGCCGGTCTGCGGCGCGAGCCCGAACTCGGCCTGCAACGCGGCGCGGCAGGCCGCCTTGGGCGCCGTGTCGTCGGCGCTGTAGTGCGCGGGAATCAGCGTGTCGGTGGCCGGGTTCCAGACCGCGTCGTCGACGCCGTTCAGGATGCCCGACAGGTCGGCGGAGCGCTTGCGCATCACGCCGTCGAGCCCGCAGCCCTGCTCGGCACCCTGGATCTCGATCGCATAGGTCGGGCTGACGGTGGTGATGCGGTCGGCGTAGAACAGCCCGGCCTTCATGAACGACACCTGGTGGTGGAACTCCAGCCCGTGCGTCTGGTAGAAGTGCGAGGGCAGTTCCAGCCCGGGCAGCACGTCCAGCGGGAAGGTGCCCTGGAACGCCAGGTTGTGGACCGTGTGCACCGAGCCGGCGACGCGCCGGCCGCGGTAGAGCTGGCCGGCCTTCAGGTAGGCCGGCGCCAGGCCGGCGTGCCAGTCGTGGCCATGCACCACCTGGGCCGACCAGGCCGGGTCGAGCCCGTCGGCAAGCTGCGCCGCGACGCGGCCGAGCAGCGCGAAGCGGCGGTGGTTGTCGGCGTAGGGGTGGCCGTCCGGGCCGAGGTAGGGGTTGCCGTCGCGATCGAAGAGATGCGCGGCGTCGATCAGGTAGACCGGTGATCCGTCGCTCGGCAGCCGGCCGCACAGCAGGCGCGCGCCGTCGGGCATCTCGAACGCGGTGGCGACCGGCTGCGCGTCGACCACGCCGCGCTTCATCGCCGGGAAACCCGGCACCAGCGAGCGCATCTCGACGCCGTGGCGCCCGAGAGCGAGCGGCAATGCGCCGCACACGTCGGCCAGGCCGCCGGTCTTGAGCAGCGGAAAGATCTCGGCGCAGACCTGCAGCACCCTCATGGCAACTCCTTGGCGCACGCGGGCGCCGCGCGCGGGTCGCGCGGCCGGCGGTGCTTGAACAGCGGCGGAACGGGACGGGAATCGCGACGGCAATCGCGACAGGAAGGGCGACGGAGGCGGGCCGCGAGGCGGCTGGCACGCCCGGGCCGGCGGCCCGCGCGTGCCGGCGCCGTCACAGCGCGGAGATCATGTCGCGCGTGATCAGCACGACGCCTTCGTCGGTGCGGTAGAAGCGCTTGGCGTCGAACTCGGGATCCTCGCCCACGACGAGGCCCTCGGGCAGCGTGACGCGGCGGTCGATCACGACCTTCTTCAGCCGGCAGTGGCGGCCGATGTCGACGTCCGGCAGCACCACCGCCTGCTCGACCCGCGCGAACGAACGCACCAGCACGTTGGAGAACAGCACCGAATTCGACACGTGCGCACCCGACACGATGCAGCCGCCGGACACGAGGCTGTTGATCGCGGTGCCGCGGCGGCCTTCCTCGTCGTGCACGAACTTGGCCGGCGGGAGCTGCTCCTGGTAGGTCCAGATCGGCCAGTTGCGGTCGTACATGTTGAGCGCCGGGTCGACCGAGGCGAGGTCGAGGTTGGCGGCCCAGAAGGCGTCGACCGTGCCCACGTCGCGCCAGTACGGCACGGTGTGCGGCGGGTTCGGGATGCACGACATCGAGAACGGGTGCGCCGAGGCCTGGCCTTCGCGCACGGCCTTCGGGATGATGTCCTTGCCGAAGTCGTGGCTCGAACCCTCGTCGGCAATGTCTTCCTCGAGCAGGCGGTACAGGTACTCGGCCGAGAACACGTAGATGCCCATGCTGGCCAGCGTGTGCGTGGTGCTGCCGGGCATCAGCGGCGGGTTGGCCGGCTTCTCGACGAACTGGGTGATGTTGCGGTTCTCGTCGATCGCCATCACGCCGAAGGCGAAGGCTTCTTCCTGCGGCACCTCCAGGCAGCCGACGGTCACGCCCTTGCCCTGCTTGACGTGGTCGGCCAGCATGATGGAGTAATCCATCTTGTAGATGTGGTCGCCGGCGAGCACGACGACGTAGTCGGGCGGCAGGTCGGTGCGGATGATGTCGAGGTTCTGGTAGACGGCGTCGGCGGTGCCGCGGTACCACTGGTCTTCGTTGATGCGCTGCTGCGCGGGCAGCAGGTCGACGAACTCGTTGAGTTCGCTGCGCATGAAGCTCCAGCCGCGCTGCACGTGGCGCAGCAGCGAGTGCGACTTGTACTGCGTGACGACCGCGATGCGCCGCATGCCGGAGTTCAGGCAGTTGGACATCGCGAAATCGATGATGCGGAACTTGCCGCCGAAGTGGACGGCCGGCTTGGCGCGCCGGTCGGTCAGTTGCTTCAGCCGCGATCCACGTCCGCCGGCGAGCACCAGGGCCACGGTACGCCGGCCGAGCTGAATCGCTTGTTTACCTTCCGGGGTCTGCATGCTCGTCTCCTCTCCATTTTTGACTGCGCCCGCGCGGACAGCGCCCGGGTCGCCACACGCTCATCGCCTCGAACTGCCCCTGCAGCCCGCCACCACCGATCCTACGGTCATTCGAGCACCAGCATGACCGTCGCCAGCGGCGGCACCGTCACCAGCAGCGAGGCCTCGCGGCCGTGCGAAGCCACCGCCTCGGCCACCAGCGGGCCGTTCGAGACGCCGCTGCCGCCGTAGATGTCGGAATCGGTGTTGATCAGTTCGCGGTAGCTGCCCATCGCCGGCACGCCGATGCGGTAGGCATGGCGCGCCACCGGCGTGAAGTTGGACACCACGATGACGAAGCTGCCGTCGCTCGCATGGCGGGTGAACGACAGCACCGAGTTCTCGCCGTCGTCATGTGCGATCCAGGCGAAGCCGTAGGCGCTGAAGTCGATCTGGTGCAGCGCCGGCGTGCGGCGATAGACGCCGTTCAGGTCGCGCACGAGCTGCTGCACGCCGCGGTGCGGCGCATGGTCGAGCAGGTGCCAGCGCAGGCTGGATTCGGCGTTCCATTCGTCGTACTGCGCGAACTCGCCACCCATGAAGAGCAGCTTCTTGCCCGGGTGACCCCACATGAAGCCGTAGTACGCCCGCAGGTTGGCGAAGCGCTGCCACTCGTCGCCCGGCATGCGCTGCAGCAGCGAGCCCTTGCCGTGCACCACCTCGTCGTGCGAGAGCGGCAGCACGAAGTTCTCGGTGAAGGCGTAGACCAGCCCGAAGGTCATCTTGTTGTGGTGGTACTTGCGGTGCACCGGGTCCTGCTGCATGTACGACAGCGTGTCGTTCATCCAGCCCATGTTCCACTTGAAGTGGAAGCCCAGCCCGCCATGCTCGGGCGGGCGCGACACGCCGGGGAAGGCCGTCGATTCCTCGGCCACCGTCATCGCCTCCGGCCGCTGGCTGCCGACGATGTGGTTCATGCGGCGCAGGAAGTCGATCGCCTCCAGGTTCTCGCGGCCGCCGAACTCGTTCGGGATCCACTGCCCTTCCTTGCGGCTGTAGTCGCGGTAGAGCATCGACGCGACCGCGTCGACGCGCAGGCCGTCGATGCCGAAACGCTCGATCCAGTACAGCGCGTTGCCGACCAGGAAGTTGCGCACCTCGGTGCGCCCGTAGTTGTAGATCAGCGTCTTCCAGTCTTCGTGGAAGCCCTCGCGCGGGTCGGCGTGCTCGTACAGCGGCGTGCCGTCGAAGCGCGCCAGGCCGTGCGCGTCGATCGGGAAGTGGCCGGGCACCCAGTCGAGGATGATGCCGATGCCGGCCGCGTGCGCCGCCTGCACGAAGTGTCGGAAGTCCTCGGGCGTGCCGAAGCGCGAGGTCGGCGCGTACATGCCGGTGGGCTGGTAGCCCCACGAGCCGTCGAACGGATGCTCGTTGACCGGCAGCAGCTCGAGGTGGGTGAAGCCCATGTCGCGCGCGTACGGCACCAGGTGTTCGGCCAGCTCGCGGTAGGTCATCCAGCGGTCGTTCTCCTCCGGAACACGGCGCCAGGAGCCGAGGTGGACCTCGTAGATGCTGATCGGCGCCGCAAAGCCGTTCGCGGCCTGGCGCGCCGGATCGGTCGGCACCACCGGCGGCAGGCCCTGCACGGTGGACGCGGTCTGCGGGCGCAGCTCGGCACGGAACGCGACCGGATCGGCCTTCAACTGCAGGCCGCCGAAGGCGTCCTTGATCTCGAACTTGTACAGGTCGCCGGCGTGCAGGTGCGGCAGGAAGATCTCCCACACGCCGCATTCGTAGCGGCGGCGCATCACGTGGCGCCGGCCGTCCCAGTTGTTGAAGTCGCCAACCACCGAGACGCGGCGCGCGTTCGGCGCCCACACCGCGAAGCGCACGCCGGCGACGCCGTCGATCTCGGTCGGGTGCGCGCCGAGCTGCTCGTACGGGCGGTGGTGCGTGCCCTCGCCGAGCAGCCAGACGTCCATCTCGCCGAGCAGCGTCGGGAAGCGGTACGGATCCTCGAGCTGCTGGCGGTGCGTGCCCCAGTCGACGTCGAACAGGTAGGGCACCTTGCCCGCGATCGGGCCTTCGAAGACGTCGGAGCCCTCGATGCGGGTCAACGCGGAGATCGGTGAACCGGAGGTCCGGTCGACGGCGGTGACGGCGACCGCGCCGGGCAACAGGGCGCGCACGACCCAGGCGCCATCCTGCTGGTGCACGCCGAGGGCACCGAAGGGCTCGGCGTGGTCTCCGGCCATCAGCGCCGCTACTGCGTTCGGGTGAAGCATCGAAAGCTCCTTGGGTGACGGTTCGGAAAGGGGATCGGAAGGGGAGGAGCGGCCGGGCGCGGGGCCGGCGGGCAGGTGCCGCCGGACGCCGGCGCTCAGGCCGGACCGGCGAAGTACGCCGCGGAATCCAGCGCCCGCGCGGCACCGAGCAGCGCCGGCGAACGGGTGGCATTGATCACGAAGACCGGGATCTTCTCCAGGTAGGCGGTGAAGCGGCCCTTGGACTGGAAGCGCGTGCGGAAGGGCGAGCGGTCGAACCAGTCGCCCAGGCGCGGCACGATCCCGCCGCCGATGTACACGCCGCCCTGCGAACCCAGGGTCAGCGCCAGGTTGCCGGCTGCCGTGCCCAGGAAGGCGCAGAACAGGTTCAGCGCCTCGGCGCATTCGGTGTCGCCTTCGTCGAGTGCACGGCGGGTGATGTCGGCCGCCTGCATCGGCGGCGACGGCTCCCACGGGTGATCGATCGCGCGCAGCGCGCGGTGGATGTCGACCAGCCCCTGGCCGCAGACGGCGCGTTCGGCCGACGCATGGCCGTAGCGCTCGCCGATGTGCGCCAGCACCTGCTGCTCGCGCGGCGTGCAGCCGGCCAGCGTGACGTGCCCGCCCTCGCCCTGCAGCGGCGCCCAGGCGCCGGGCCCGTCGAGGTGGCCGCTGGGCACGAGGCCGGAAACGCCGAGCCCGGTGCCCGGGCCGATCAGCGCGATCGCGCTGCGCGGCACCGCCGCGCCGCCGCCGACCTGGCGCAGCTCGGCCGCCGGCAGCACCGGCAAGGCCAGCGCCAGCGCGGTGAAGTCGTTCAGCAGCAGCAGACGGTCGAAGCCGAAGTGGGCCTTCATCGCGGCGATCGAAAAGGTCCAGTGGTGGTTGGTCATCGTGACCTGGTCGCCGACCACCGGATTGGCGATCGCGATCGCGCACGACGGCGGCGCCGGGCGGGCGACGATCTCGAGGTAGCGCGCAAGCGCATCGGCGAGCGTGGCGTACTGCGCGCAGGGCAGCGTGTGCACGTCGTCGATCGACGCGCCGGGCGCCGTCTGCCAGGCGAAGCGGGCGTTGGTGCCGCCGACGTCGGCGAGCAGCCGCGCGGTCGACGCGGGGGCGGTGTCGGGGGATGCGGATGAGGTCATGGCGGATCAGCGAAGTCGGTGGACACGGGCTTCGTAGGGCCGCAGCGTCAGCGCGCGCAGGCCCTGAAGCGGGTCGACATCGTAGTTGCCGATCAGCAGTTCGTGCTCGGCGCCTGCGATGTCGTCGGGAAGGTCGAAACGCGCGGGGTGACGGTCGAAATTGCAGATCACCAGCAGCCGATCGGCGCCCAGCGTGCGGGTGTACGCGTAGACCTGCGGGTGCTCGGGCAGCAGCAACTCGTAACGCCCCTCGACGATCGTCGGATTGGCCTTTCTCAGCTCGATCAACCGCCGGTAATGGTGGAACACCGAATCCGGATCGGCGAGTTCCGCGGCCGCGTTGATCTGCGCATGATTCGGATTCAGCGCGATCCACGGCGTACCGGTCGTGAAGCCCGCATTCGGCCCGGCATCCCACTGCATCGGCGTGCGGGCGTTGTCGCGGCTCTTGGCGTGGATCGATGCCAGCGCCCGCGCCGGATCCTCGCCGCGCTCGCCGACGGCGACGCGGTAGTAGTTGAGCGTCTCGATGTCGCGGTAGTCGTCGATGCTCGTGAAATAGACGTTCGTCATCCCGAGCTCCTCGCCCTGGTAGACGTAGGGCGTGCCCTGCAGCAGGTGCAGCCAAGTGCCGAGCATCTTGGCCGACACGGCGCGAAGTTCGCCGTCGTCCCCGAAGCGCGAGACCGGGCGCGGCTGGTCGTGGTTGCTCAGGTACAGGCTGTTCCAGCCGCGGCCGGCCAGTTCGTCCTGCCAGCGGCTCATGCTGTGCTTCAGGTCGCGCAGGTCCAGCGGCTTGAGCGCCCACTTGCCCTGGCCGGGCACCGCGTCGAGGTCCATGTGTTCGAACTGGAACAGCATGTTGAGCGCGCCGGCGCGCTCGTCGGTGATCTCGCGCCCCTGCTGCACCGTGGCCATCGGCGCCTCGCCGACGGTGATGGTGTCGTAGTGGTCGAGCACCTCGCGCCGCATCTCGAGCAGGTATTCGAGCAGGCGCGGGCCGTTGCAGGTGAGCTGGAAGCCGGGCTGCAGGAAGCCTTCGCGCACCACCGGTGCATCGGGCAGGCTGCCGTCGGGCTGCCACGGCTTCGAGATCATGTTGATGACGTCCATGCGGAAGCCATCGACACCCTTGTCGAGCCAGAAGCGCATCAGCGCATGCACCTCGGCGCGGACCTTGGGGTTCTCCCAGTTCAGGTCCGGCTGCCTGGGGCTGAACATGTGCAGGAAATACTCGCCGGTCGGCTCGTTCCACTCCCACACGGAGCCCTGGAACGCCGCCTCCCAGTTGTTCGGCGGCGAACCGTCGGCGCGCGGTTCGGCCCAGATGTAGTAGCCGTGGTACGGGTTGTCGCGGCTCGTGCGTGCCTGGCGGAACCACGCATGCTCGTCTGAGCTGTGGTTGACCACCAGGTCCATCATCAGCTTGATGCCGCGCTCATGCAGGCCCGCGAGCATCTCGTCGAAATCGGCCATCGTGCCGAATTCGTCCATGATGTCGCGGTAGTCCGCGATGTCGTAGCCGTTGTCGTCGTTCGGCGACTTGTAGACCGGCGACAGCCAGACGACGTCGACCCCCAGCGCCTTCAGGTGGTCGAGCCGGCTGGTGATGCCGCGCAGGTCGCCGATCCCGTCGCCGTTGCTGTCGCAGAAGCTGCGCGGGTAGATCTGATAGACGACGCTGCGCTTCCACCAGGCGGACATGGATAGCTCCTTGTGACGGCGTGCGGCGCCGAACTGTCAGTGGAGACGGCGCGTGGCGGCGCCGAGTCGTCAGGTCGGCAGGTCGACAGTGCGGCGGCAGGCCGTGTCCTTGTCGTCGAACACGTGCACGTCCTCGGGCTGCACGCGGATCGTGATCTTGTGGCCGGTCGGGTGCGTGACCGAGCCTTCGACACGCACGGTGGAGATCGGCATCCCGTCGGCCACGTCGATGTACAGCAGCGACGCGTCGCCGAGCCGCTCGATGTGGCGCAGCGTGACGGGCAGGCCGACGCCGGGGCCGGTGTCGCCGAGCAGCAGGTGTTCCGGCCGCACGCCGAGCTTGACCGACGCGTTGGCGCCGAGCGAGCGCGCATCGACGGCCGCGCGCACGCGGTGGCCGGCGATGTCGACCTCGGCGTGGTTCGGCTCGGCCGACAGCAGCCGGCCGGGCAGCACGTTCATCTTCGGCGAGCCGATGAACTCGGCGACGAACAGGCTGGCCGGGCGGTGGTACAGCGTCATCGGCGAGCCGACCTGCGCCACGCTGCCGCGCTCCTCGATCAGCTTGCCGGCGTGCAGCAGCACGATCTTGTCGGCCAGCGTCATCGCCTCGACCTGGTCGTGCGTCACGTAGATCATCGACGCGGTGCCGATGTCGTGGTGCAGCTTGGCGATCTCCAGGCGCGTCTGCACGCGCAGCGCGGCGTCGAGGTTCGACAGCGGCTCGTCGAACAGGAAGACCTTCGGCTCCTTGACGATCGCCCGGCCGATCGCGACGCGCTGCCGCTGGCCGCCGGACAGCGCCTTGGGCAGCCGGTCGAGCAGCGGCCCGAGCTGCAGGATGTCGGCCGCGGCCTTGACCTTGCGGTCGATCTCGGCCTTGTCGGACCCCATCACGCGCAGGCCGAAGGCCATGTTCTCGCCCACCGTCATGTGCGGGTAGAGCGCATAGCTCTGGAACACCATCGCGACGCCGCGCTGCGAGGGCTGCAGGTCATTGACGCGCTGGCCGGCGAACAGCAGGTCGCCGGAGGTGATGTCCTCCAGGCCGGCCACCATGCGCAGCAGGGTCGACTTGCCGCAGCCCGACGGGCCGACGAACACGCAGAACTCGCCGTCGCCGATCTCGATGTTGGCGTCCTTGATCGTGAGGGGCAGGCTCGGCGCGTAACGCTTGCGAAGTTGCCTGAAATCGATTCGGGTCATGGGTCTTCTCCGGGATCGGGACGTGAGGGACGGAGGTCAGGGGTGGATCAGGCGCACCGGGCTCAGCCCTTCACGGCGCCAGCGGTCAGGCCAGAGACGATCTTCTTCTGGAACGCCAGCACCAGCAGCAGCAGCGGCACCGTGACGATCACCGAGGCGGCCATGATGCTGCCCCAGGGGATCTCGAAGGCCGTGGCGCCGGTGATCAGCGAGATGCCCACGGGCACGGTGCGTTCGGTGTCCTCGACCACGAAGGTCAGCGCGAACAGGAACTCGTTCCAGGCGCCGATGAAGGCGAGCAGCCCGGTCGAGACCAGCGCCGGCCACAGCAGCGGCATGAACACCTGCCAGATGATCTGCCACGGGCGGCAGCCGTCCATGATCGCCGCTTCCTCGAGCTCCTTCGGCAACTGCTTCATGAAGGTCGTCAGGATCCACACCGTGAACGGCAGCGTGAAGATCGTGTACGGCACCAGCAGGCCGATGGCGCGGTTGTAGAGGCCGAGCGCGCGGATCAGCTCGAACATGCCCGACAGCACCGCGACCTGCGGGAACATCGACACGCCGAGGATCGCCAGCATCAGCGGACCCTTGCCCTTGAAGTTGATGCGGCCGAGCGCGTAGGACGCCGTGATGCTCAGCACCAGCGAGAACGCCACCGTCAGCGTCGACACCATCACCGAGTTCATCAGGTGCCGCCCGAAGGGCTGCGCACCGTCGAACAGCGCGACGTAGTTGCGGAAGGTCGGCGCCTCCGGAATCAGGTGCGTGTCGAACAGCGCGGAGCCGGTCTTCAGCGAGGTCGAGACGCAGTAGATGAACGGATACACCGAGATCACGACGACGATCGCCGCGAGCAGGTACAGCACCACCGTGCCGGTTGTGTTGCCTTGTTTCACGACGATTCCTCCGTCAGCTTGACCTTGGCACCCTTGAGGAAGATCACGGCGGACAGCGCGATGATCAGGAACAGCGAGGTCGAGGCCGCCGAGCCGAAGCCGACGTTGCCGTTGTCGACCATCTCGCGGCGCACGAATCCGGACATGCTGATCGTGCTGCTGCTGTTCGACGTCAGCACGAAGATCAGGTCGAAGATGCGCAGCGCATCGAGCAGGCGGAAGATCACCGCCACCAGCAGCGCATGGCGCACCAGTGGCAGCGTCACCTTCAGGAACAGGCGCAGCGGGTGCACGCCGTCGACGCGCGCCGCCTCGTAGCAGTCCTTGGGCAGCGTCTGCAGCGCGGCCAGGATCAGCAGCGCCATGAACGGCGTGGTCTTCCACACGTCCACCGCGACCACCGTCCACAGCGCGTAGGCCGGTTCGGCCGTCCAGGCGATCTTGTGGTCGATCAGCCCGGCGCCGAGCAGCATCGAATTGATGATGCCGAACTGGTCATGCAGCATCCAGCCCCACATCTTGGCCGACACGATGGTCGGGATCGCCCAGGGCACCAGCACCGCGGTGCGCACGAAGGTGCGGCCCTTGAACTCCTGGTTCAGCAGCATCGCGACGCCGAGGCCGGCGAGCGTTTCGAGCGTCACCGAGATGATCGCGAACACGAAGGTGTTCTTGATCGACACGCCCCAGTCGCTGGAGAAGAAGCCTTCGGTGTAGTTCGGGTTGCCGAACAGCCCGAATTCGCCGAAGTAGTTCTCGAGCCCGACGAAGCGGCTCGCCGCCATGTCGTTGATGTTGGTTTCGGTGAAGCTGAACCAGATCGATCGGCCCAGCGGCCAGGCCGCCACGACCACCATCAGGATCAGCATCGGCGCCAGGAAGGTCCAGGCGGTGCGAGTCCGGTTTTTCATGGGTGACACCGTTCGATGCGTGAAAAACAGGCGAAGCGCCCGGACAGTGCCGGTCGCCGACGGGCGGGGTGCCGGCGTTCGCCGGCCGCCCCATGCTGCGCGCGGGGCCGTCGGCTCCGCCGGCGGCGGCCGCATCACGCGGCGCCGCTCAGCGGAATCCGGCGGGCCCGTGCCCGGTCAGGTCACCACTTGCCGCGCTTGACCTGGTTCAGCTTGCCCTCGAGGGACTTGACGGCTGCGGCGCCGTCGACCTTCTTGGACAGGACGTCGTGCGCGGCGTCCCAGAACAGCCGGCTGACTTCCGGGTACTTGAGGCCGGTCGGGGTCGACGGGCGGGCGACGGCGCTGGTGAACACGTCCTTCAGGCTGCCCATGAACGGGTTCGCGGCGACCACGTCCTTGTCGTCGTACAGCGCCGGGATCGTCGGGTTGTAGGACCCCTTGATCGCGCGCTCCTTCTGGATTTCCTTGCTGGTCATGAACATCACGAGGTCGGCCGCGACGTCGGGCGACTTCGAGTACTTGTTCACCGCGAGCTGCCAGCCGCCCAGCGTGGCCGCCTTCTGCGCACCGGCGCCCGAGCCCTTGGGCAGCGGCGCGACGCCGACCTTGCCCTTGATCGGGCTGTCCGGCGCCTGCGACAGCGACCAGGCGTACGGCCAGTTGCGCATGAACAGCGCCTTGCCGTTCTGGAACACGCCGCGGGCGTCTTCCTCGCCGTAGTTCAGCACGCCCGACGGGGCGATCGTGCCGATCCAGGAGGCGGCGGTGTCCAGTGCCTTGGCGGCGCCCGGGTTGTTGATCGTGATCTTGCCGCTGGCGTCGACGATGCTGCCGCCGCCGAAGCTCGCCACCCACTCCAGCGCATCGCAGCTCAGTCCCTCGTAGGCCTTGGCCTGGAACACGAAGGCCTGGAAGTCCGGCGAGGCGGCGCGCTCGCCGTCCTGCACCTTCTTGGCCGCGGCCGCCAGGTCGTCCCAGGTCTCGGGCGGCTTCAGCGAGTACTTCTCGAGCAGGTCCTTGCGATAGAACAGCAGGCCGGCATCGGTGAACCAGGGCATGCCCAGCAGCTTGCCGTCGATGGTGTTGTTGGCCACGATCGCCGGGAAGTGGCTCGCCTCGGCGCCCTTGGAGTACTTCTTCAGGTCCAGCAGGTGGTCCTTGATGACGCCGGGCCAGACCACGTCGATCATGATCACGTCGACGTCTGCCGACTTGGCGGCGAACAGCTGCCGGTACAGCGCCAGGCTGTCGGTGGTGCTGTTCGGCGGCGAGAACATCTTGACCGTGTTGCCGGTCTTCTTGGCCCAGACGTCCGTCTGTGCCTTGCACATCTCGTAGTCCTGGCCGCTGGTACCGCAGGAGATCGTGACCGTGGCCGCCTGGACGACAGCGCCGGCGCCGAAGGCCAGTACGAACCCGGCCGCGAGCTTGGTGAGAGTGTGGGTCATGTCTAAGGTGTCTCCAAGGGCGTTGTGAAGGGACAGCGGCAGCTGCCGCGGACCCCGTTTCCGGGCGGCGAGGCCCGGCAAAACTCAGAAGCTGAAACGTCCGAGAACCGTGGTTCCCGAGGGGCGGCAGGATACGCCTCCGAACATCTAAAGCGATTTCATCTTTGTCCAAAGCGCTTTGATTTCGCATCGGTGTTTTCCCGTTTGAGGGTCGTACCGGAGGCCGGGAGGCCTGGCCGGCACCCTGCCATCTCGCACATCGGCAGCGATGGCGTGGCGAGATCGCAACCCATCAGGGTTCGCATCAGGGTTTACCCTAGACACGACTAGGTAGTTACCCTATAGTCCGTCCTGTCGACATCACTTCGATGTCTCAAGGAGAAGAAACCATGACCAGCATCTCGATGCATTCGCAGTCGTTCAAGCCGGCGCGACCGCTCGGCTTCGGCTCCGCGCTGCGCGCGGTGGCTGTCGGAACCACCCGATTCGGCGCGTCGCTGTTGCAAGCACTGCGGCGCCCCACCCGCGCCCACCGCCGCCTGAGCCTTCTGGAAGAAGCGAACCAGGTCCGCGAGTTGGCCGCGCGAATGCAGGCGACCGACCCGGGCTTCGCCCAGGATCTGTTCGCCGCAGCCAACCGGCACGAGCTGGACGAGCGCCGCTGAGCGCCGCCACGCCCCACCTGCCGTACGCAAGGAGAACCAGAATGACCCAGACCATCGTCGACATGCGCGCCCTGGTGGCGCGCGACCTGGCAGGCGCCGCTTCGCCGGCCGCCCCGCAAGCGCCGGGCTTCCTGGACGGCGTGATCGAATCCGTGCGAAGCCTGACCGCCCAGGTCAGCGCGCTCGGCCAGAGCGACGCGGAATGCGTGACCGAAATGCTGGCCATGGCCGACGACTACGAGTCGAGCCAACCCAGCTTTGCGGCTGACCTGCGGGCCGCCGCGCAGCGCGCGCAACGCGACGGCTGGCCTCTCGCCTGACGTCGAGGACATGCGCCACTGACAGACGCCGGCCCCGTGCCGGCGTTCTTCATTCCACGCCGGCCCCGTGCCGGCGTTCGTCATTCCGCGCCGGCCTCGCGCCCGCGTTCCTCCGTTCCTCGTTCGACGCCAGCGTCGCTGCGCCGCAGGCGTTCCCGCGCGAACGCCCTCCGGCGCCGCGCTCGCGATCCCACCGTCGCCGACGAACGAATTAGCCCCTACGATCCGGCCTCCGCGCTGCGGCAACCCGGCCATCGCTGCGGTTTCCCCTAGGCATCCAAACCCCAAACGCTTTGGATAATCGTTCAAAGCGGTTTCAAGAGGAACGACGTTGGCGACCAAGACTCCGACCAAGCCCGTGGCCACGCCCTGGGCGTCCACCGACCCGCAACTCGCCCGCCTGTACGACGGTCTCCGGGACAAGAGCGCCGAGCGGCGCGTGAGCTGGCCGGCGTTCGAGCAGCGGCTGCGCCGCCACCTGCCGGCGCTGCGCGACGAGCTCGCCCGGCTGTACGGCCACCGCGACGATTTCGAGTCGTTCATGCTCGGCCTGCTGCGCGCCGCGCTGACGAGCTGGTTCGCCCGCTCGCCCGACCTGAAAGCGCTCGACGAGCAGCGCGATGCCGACCCGCGCTGGTTCCAGTCGCAGCGCATGCTCGGCGGCGTCTGCTACGTGGACCTGTACGCCGGCAACCTCGATGGCATCGAGGCCTCGATCCCGTACTTCAAGGAACTCGGCCTCACCTACCTGCACCTGATGCCGCCGTTCCTCTGCCCCGAGCCGCACAGCGACGGCGGCTACGCGGTCAGCAGCTACCGCGAGATCAACCCCAAGCTCGGCAGCATCGACGACCTGAAGCGCGTGGCCAAGGCGCTGCGCCGCGCCGGCATCTCGCTGGTGCTCGACTTCGTGTTCAACCACACCTCCGACGAGCATGAATGGGCGGTGGGCGCACGCGCGGCCGACCCGAAGTACGCCGACTACTTCTTCATCTATCCCAACCGTGAGCAACCGGATGCCTACGAGCGCACCGTGCGCGAGATCTTCCCCGACGAGCACCCCGGCGCGTTTTCGCAGTTGCCCGACGGCCGCTGGGTCTGGACCACCTTCCACTCCTACCAGTGGGACCTGAACTACGCCAACCCGGCGGTGTTCCAGGCGATGGCCGGCGAGATGCTGTTCATCGCCAACCTCGGCGTCGACTTCCTGCGCATGGATGCCGTCGCCTTCATCTGGAAGCAGCTCGGCACCACCTGCGAGAACCTGCCCGAGGCGCACACGCTGATCCGCGCCTACAACGCGCTGGCGCGCATCGCGGCGCCGTCGCTGCTGTTCAAGTCCGAGGCCATCGTGCACCCGGACGACGTGGTCAAGTACATCTCGCCGGCCGAGTGCCAGATCTCGTACAACCCGCTGCAGATGGCGCTGCTGTGGAACACGCTCGCCACGCGCGAGGTGAACCTGTTGCAGCAGGCACTGCACACCCGGCACAACCTGCCCGAAGGCACGGCCTGGGTCAACTACGTGCGCAGCCACGACGACATCGGCTGGACCTTCGCCGACGAGGATGCCGAGCAGTGCGGCATCAACGGCTTCCACCACCGGCAGTTCCTGAACCGCTTCTTCGTCAACCGCTTTCCCGGCAGCTTCGCGCGCGGCGTGCCGTTCCAGGACAACCCGGTGACCGGCGACTGCCGCATCTGCGGCACCTGCGGATCGCTGACCGGCCTGGAGCAGGGCGATCCGTACGCGGTGTCGCGCATCCTGCTGATGCACAGCGTGATCCTGTCCAGCGGCGGCATCCCGCTGATCTACCTGGGCGACGAAGTCGGCACGCTGAACGACGACAGCTACCTGCAGGACCCGGGCAAGGCGTCCGACAGCCGCTGGGTGCACCGGCCGGCGCGCAACAACGCGCTGTATGCGCAGCGCCTGGACGAGCACACCACCGCCGGCCGCATCTTCCTCGGGCTGCGCCACATGATCGACGTGCGTGCCTCGCACGAAGCCTTCGCCGGCGGCACGCTGACGGACTTCCGCGCCGGCAACGGCAGCGTGCTCGCGTTCACGCGGCAGGGCCCGGCATCGCGCGTGCTGGTGCTGGCCAACTTCAGCGAGCATCCGCAGCACAGTGCGCCGATCGTGTTCTCGGCGCTGCCGCCGAGCGCGCGCGACCTGCTGAGCGGCCAGATGCGCGACATGCACAACGGGATCACGCTCGGGCCCTACGAGGTGCTCTGGCTCGAACTGGGCGGGCATTGACCCGCCGCCGGCCCCACGGGGCCGGCGGACCGGCATGCCGCGGTCGCCACGACCGTGGCACGCCCTCCCTCCGGCGGCGGCGTGCGCGCGCCCGACGATGGAACCGATTCCAACGTCAGTCCGTCATTCGCCCGGTGGCGGCCCCATCGAGTTGCCCGGCACGAACTTCGGCTGCCGCAGCACGTTCGGTTGCGCCAGTGGCTTGCCGGCGACCAGCGTCATCAGCATGTCGGCCAGCGTGCGGCCGGACTCGATCGGTGTCGGCTGCTCGACCGACGCCACCTGCTGCCCGAGCAGCAGCGTGTCCGCCGGCACGCCGTCGTACACCACCACCGACACCTCGCGGCCGATCACCACGCCCACGTCGAGCAGGCCGCGCATCACGCCGACGCCGCACAGGTTGTTGTCGACCACGATCGCCGTCGGCCGCTGCGGCAGTGCCAGCACGCGCTGCGCCGCGGTGTAGCCGTTGCGCCGGTTCATGCCGGCGGCCACCACCGCGTCGGGCGTGACCGGCACGCCGGCGAGCTTCATCGTGCGCATGAACCCGGCATGGCGCTGGTGCGCGAAGTTCAGCGTCAGCGGCGCGTGCACGTAGGCGATGCGGCGGTGGCCCAGCATCACGAGCTGCTGCACCGCCATCGCCATGCCGGCCTCGTTGTCGAAGTCGAACCAGGCGAAGTCATCCGGGTCGCCGGTGCGGCCGTAGGCCACGAACGGCATGCCGGACTGCTTCAGGTAGTCGATGCGCACGTCCTCGACGCGCGTGCGGGCGACGATCAGCCCGTCGACACGCCGCCCGCGCACCAGGCGTTCGTAGGTGCGCAGTTCGGACTGTTCCTTGGCCGACACCAGCAGCAGATCCATCCGCGACTGGTCCAGCCGGTCGGCCAGGCCTTCGACCACCTCGAGGAACTGCGGGTCGCCCAGGTCGCCGGCATCCAGCGGGTAGACGATGCCCACCGCCTCGGTGCGGCCGATCGCCAGCCGGCGCGCCGTCAGGTTCGGCTGGTAGCCGAGCTCCTGCGCCATCTGCGTGACGCGCTCGCGCGTCGCCTTGCTGACGTCGGTGTATCCGTTGAGGGCGCGGCTGACCGTCGTCGGCGACAGGTTCAGACGGGCGGAGAGCTGCTTGAGGTCGATCGACACGGCGTGAGGTCAACGAGTCAGGGACGAAGGGCCACCGATTGCTGCGCAGGGGGATGGACGCACCGGGACTGAAACCCGTTGGTAACCCAAGTATGCCTTGTCAGAATAAAAGCGCTTCGGACGTGGCGACTATCACAGTGCGGTACGTGACATCATGTCTCAAACCGCCACAAACGCGCGACAAGTACTCGCCACGAAGCCGGCCGCGGCGCGGCCGGACGACCCACCGCGGTGGATACGAAGGCTTCGACAGCGTCGGACGCACCCCACGGAGACACCAATGACCGTGCTCGAATCCCTGCGGCAGCCGCCGTTCTCGCTCGACGCCCACGCGCTCGCCTGGGTGGAATCGACGCTCGCGCAGCTCGATACCGAACAGCGCCTGCGCCAGTTGCTGAACCTCGCGATGCACGGCGACGACGCCGACGCCGCGGCACGCCTGGCGGCCGAATCGCCGGGCGGCGTGACACGCTTCGCGAGCCCCGACCTCGACGGCGCCTGGCGCGCCACGCGCACGCTGCTGGAGCGCAGCACGGTGCCGCCGCTGATCAGCGGCGACATCGAGGGCGGCGCGATCGCGCTGCCGTTCGCGACGCAGCTGCCGAACCAGCTCGGCCTGGCCGCCGCCGGATCGACCGCGCTGTCGGAGGAGGCGGTCGCGGTGCTCGCCACCGAGGCCCGCGCCCTCGGCTACGACTGGACCTTCACGCCGGTGGTCGACATCAACGCCGCCTTCCGCAGCGCGATCGTCGCGACGCGTTCGTACGGCAGCGATCCTGAAACGATCCTGGCGCAGGCGCAGGTCAACGTGCGCACCTTCCAGCGCCACGGCCTCGCCGCCACCGCCAAGCACTGGCCCGGCGAAGGCTACGACGACCGCGACCAGCACCTCGTCACCACGCTGAACCCGCTCGACGAACCCACTTGGCACGAGCGCTTTGGCCGCCTCTACCGCGGCTTGATCGACGCCGGCGTGATGAGCGTGATGTCGGCCCACATCGCCTGGCCGGCCTACGCCCGCCGGCACGGCGCCGAGGGGCTCGAGGCCTGCCGGCCGG
This sequence comes from Piscinibacter sp., assembly GCA_044223035.1. GTDB lineage: Bacteria > Pseudomonadota > Gammaproteobacteria > Burkholderiales > Burkholderiaceae_C > JBGAMJ01. The sequence goes on along the minus strand of JBGAMJ010000059.1, from coordinate 8,389 downwards.
CCTCGGTGTCGCGGCTGCTGAACGAGACGCTGCTGCGCGGCGAACTCGGCTTCAACGGCCTGATCGTCTCCGACGCCAGCGGCATGGCCGGCCTCACCGCATGGGACGCGCGGCAGCGCAGCGCGCCCGACGTGATCGCGAGCGGCTGCGACATGCTGCTGTTCCCCGGGCCGGTCGACGCCGATCTCGCCCACCTGCGCGCCGCGCTCGACGATGGCCGCCTGAGCGAACAACGCGTCGCCGACGCCGTGACCCGCGTGCTCGGCCTGAAGGCGGCACTCGGGCTGCACCGGCGCTCGATCGACGAGCGCCTGCCGCCGCCCGACGAGGTGCGCCGCATCGTGCGTTGCCCGGCCCACCTGGAGGTGGAGCGGCGCGCCGCCGGGGCCAGCGTGACCTTGGTGAAGGACGTGGCCGCCACGCTGCCGTTGAGCCGCGAGCGCCACCGCCGCATCGTCGTCGTCACCGACCCCGAACGCAGCGGCTTCGCGACCCAGGCGCCGCTGCCGCTGCACCTGCCCGAATGGCTCGGCGAACGCGGCTTCGACGTGCGCGCCTTCGACCCGGAGCATCCGCCCTCGCCCGCCGACACCGATGTCGTGCTCTACCTGCTGGCGCAGGAATCGCTGCTGCTGCGCTCGCACATCTACCTCGACTGGGCGCGGCTGCACGGCAGCTTCCGCACCTCGATGCGGCGCTTCTGGCACGAGCTGCCCTGCGTGCTGGTCTCGTTCGGCCACCCGTACTACCTGTACGACGCGCCGCGCATGCCCTGCGTCGTCAACGCCTACACCGCGATCGAGCCGGTGCAGCGCGCCGTGCTGGCGCGCCTGCTCGGCGACGAGCCGTTCACCGGCCGCAGCCCGGTCGACGCGAGCTGCGGGTTGCCCGACGCGATGTATTGACGCCACCAGCGAGGCGCCGGCCGCGGCGACACCGCTCGCTGCGGCCGTGGTTCGCAACCGCTCTCAGCCGCGCTCCGGCAGGATCGAACCCATCGTCCACGCGCGCAACGCCAGGTCGGCCCCGCCGCCGCCCTCCACCCAGGCGCTGGCCTGCACGCTCGTGCCGAGCGCCGGATAGACACGGCTCGCGAGGCAGACGCGCTCGTTCGCGAACACCTCGATCACGCTGGCGTCGACCAGCACGCGCAGGCGCAGCGGCTCGCCCTCGTCCAGCATCAGTTCGGCCTGCTGGTTCTGGCGCCGGGTCTTCGGGTTGATCGAGCTGCGCGCGCGTTCGAGCACCAGGCGCTGCGCATCGGGCAGGTAGCGCAGGCGGGTGACTTCGCTGCCGTCCGGCGCGGCCAGCAGGTCCAGGCCGACGCGGGCGCGATCGCGCGGCAGGAAGCTCGCCTCGATGTCGAGGTGGCGGCCGGAGAAACGTTCCAGTACGCCGCTGGCCGCGGCGTGCCGCGCATCGGCAACCGTCTCGCCGCGCAGCGCCGCCAACTCGTCGACCGGGCGCGTCAGCAGGCGGCCGGCCGCGTCGAGCGCGAGCTGGCGCGGCACCGTCAGCGCGCCGGCCCAGCCGTCGGCCTCGTTCAGGTCGGCGTCGCGCTGCTCGTCGATCCACGCCCACTGCAGGCAGCGGCCGTCCGGCGCGGGGAAGGCGAGGTGGGCGAAGGCGCTGCCGTCGGCATCGAGCACGGCGTCGGATTCGGCGATGAAGCGTTCGTCCTCGAAGCGGCCGACGAAGGCATAGGCGCCCATGTTCGGCCACACCGACACCGTCAGCACCCAGCGCTCGCCCAGGCGCAGCAGGTTCGGGCATTCGAACATCCGGCCGAAGCGCCGGCTCGGCGACGTGAACAGCGGCCCGCGCGGCTCCCAGCGCCGGCCGTCGGTGCTGCGGTACAGCAGGCACTGGCCGCGCTCGCCGCCGAGCGACGCACCGACCACGAGGTACCACCAGCCGTCGTGTCGCAGCACGAACGGGTCGCGGAAGTCGCCCGGCGCCACGCCGGCGGGCGGCTCGGACAGCGTCAGCTCCGGGTGCTTGGTCCAGCGCAGCATGTCGTCGCTGGTGGCGATGCACTGCACCTGCGCGGGCGGGCGGTGGCCGGTGTAGTACATCGTCGGCACGCCGTCGACGACGGCGAAGCTGCCCGAGAAGCAGCCGCCCGCGTCGTCGCCCGGCGACGGCGCGAGCGCGATCGGCTCGTCGCGCCAGGTGACGAGGTCGGCGCTGGACGCATGGCCCCAGTGGATGTCGCCCCAGCGCGCCGCCGCCGGGTTGTGCTGGTAGTGCAGGTGGAAGCGCCCGCCGTGGAAGCCCACGCCGTTGGGATCGTTGAGCCAGCCGCGCGGCGCGGTGAAGTGGAAACGCGGGCGGTGGGGGTCGCAGTTCATGGGCGTCGTCGGGCGGGTCGGGGAGGCGGTGGCGCCCCGGTGGGGCCGGGGCGGCGGGTGGCGCGACTCACCGCACCGAGCGCACGCGCCGCTGCGTGTCGCGCGCGTGCGGCAGCCAGCCGCGCCAGACCCAGCGGCCGAGCATCAGCAGGCCGCGGATCCATTCGTCGAGCGCGTAGGCGCACCAGATGCCGGGCAGGCCGAACCAGCGGCCGAGCCAGAACGAGCCGACGCCGAGCGCCAGGATCATCGAGCCGGCGCCGGCCGCGGCCGGGTAGATCGCGTCGCCGGTGGCGCGCAGCACGCCGGTCAGGATCAGGTTGAAGACGCGGCCGGTCTCGAGGAACAGCGACAGCCACAGCAGCGTCTGCGCGGCGCGGATCACCTCCGGGTCACGCGTGAAGGCGCGCATCACCCACGGTGCCGCCAGCGCGACGCACAGCGCCAGCCCGCCGGACGCCAGCAGCCCGTTGCGCACGCCCTTGCGCACCAGCGCGTTGGCCTTCTGCAGTTCACCGCCGCCGACCAGCCGGCCGACCATGATCTCGCAGGCCCAGCCGATCGCCATGCTGACCAGCATCACGTACTTCAGCACCTGCAGCGTGTACGAATGCGTGGCCAGCGCGACCACGCCGAGCCGCGCGGTGGCCGACAGCGAGACCAGGAAGCACAGGCGGTAGATCAGCTCCTGCGTGGCGCCGGGCACGCCGATGCGCAGCACCGGGAACAGCAGCCGCGGCGACAGCACCCACCAGTCGCGCGCCACCGGCACCAGCCCCATGCGCTTCTTCCACAGCCACAGGTGCAGCACCAGGCCGACGATGCGGCTCACCAGCATCGCCAGCGCGTAGCCGTACAGGCCGAGCCCGTCCCAACTGCCGACGCCGCGCATCAGCACCGAGGCCAGCAGCAGGTGGGTGCCGTGCATGCAGACCATCACGCGCAGCGAATCGCGCACGTGCAGGTGAGCGCGCAGGATCGCCGCCATGCTGAGGTTGTAGGCCTCCAGCAGCAGCGCCGGCGCCAGCAGCTGCAGGTACGGTTCGGCCAGCGGGCGCACCGCGTCGGGGGCGTTCAGCAGGTCCAGCGTGGCCTCGCTGCCGAACAGGGCGAACGCCGCCACCGCCAGCCCGGCCCAGGTGGCCGCGGCCAGCGCCACCAGCGCGGTGCGCCGCGCCTGGTCGTCCTGCCCGCCACCGAGCGCCTGCGTGATCACCACGCCGAGCCCGATCGCCAGCACGCGGAAGACGACGAACAGCGCCTCCAGCACCTGGTTGGTCAGGCCGAAGGCGCCGGCCGCCGCGTCGGAGGTCTGCGCCGCCAGCCACAGGCCGGCCATCGCGACCGTCATGCCGAGCAGGAACTCGCCGAGGATCGGGCCGGCGATGGCGTTCAGGCGGGGTCGGGTGTCGGGGGTCATGTCAGTGGCCCGATGCGCGACGCATGAAACGCTCGCAGGGTTCGATCGTTGTCTTTCGGCCCGTTGCGGTCGTCTGTGAAGGTCGTCCTCCCCGTGGCGTCTGCGCGGCGCGGCAGGCGGCATCCGCTGGGGGCTCATGCTGGGGCGGTCTCCGCTTCGCTCCGACTGCACTGTGGTGCTCAATCTGGGGTCGCGTCGCAGAACTCGCTGCGTTCGCTGCGCTCACTCCGCTCAAACAGCTGCGCCGAGTCAGACAACGAAGCGCGCTGCGCGCGCCGACCCCAGATCTGCGCTCCTCGTCGCCCCAAAAATCGCCCCCAGCGGATGCCGCCTGCCGCGCTGTCACGGTTTGTTCTTTTCGATCGCGAAGATCCGACGTGTCTGCAAAGGCGCGTGGGGACAGGCCGTGGCGCGCCTGAGGCGCCGAAAAGCGCAGGGCTCGTGGCCGCGCGCGCAGCGCGCTGTCAACTGACTCGTCGCAACTGTCCGAACGCAGCGAACGAAGTGAGCGTAGGTGCGTTCTGCGGCAGGCCACGAGACCGAGCATCGCAGGGCAGTCGGAGCGCAGCGGAGACCGCCTCAGTGAAGCGCCACGGCCTGTCCCCACGCGCCTTTGCCGCCTGGACCTCCGCGCTTCATGGAAGGGTCGTGAACGAAGTGGGCTCGGGCGTCTGTTCATGTCGGTCGAGTCGGTTCGGCGGGTCGGTTCGGCGGGTCGGTTCGGCGGGTGGCGGCGGCGGTATCGCGGGTGGCGGAAGCGTCGGGCTTCCGGACGCCGGCATCCGGGAACGAGGGACGCCGGCCCGCCGGAGGGCGGCGGGAACGGCCGGTCCGGAACGGTCGACGGAGTCGGCGATGTTGGCGCGGCGCCGGCCGCGGCGCGACGGGGCCGACCCGTAGCCCGGGGCCGCCGGATGCCGCCCGCGGGCCGCCGGCGGCGGGCCCGACGGCATCGGGCGCCGGCATCGTCAGCCTGCCGCGTCCGCCGCGGACGGCGTGTCGCCTGCGGCGGCCTCCGCGCCCTCCCGGGCCGCATCGCCGACCAGGCGCTCGAAGGCCGCCATCACCGCGTTCGCCACCTCGTGCGGCGGCAGGTCGTAGAAGGCCAGCCAGGCGTAGGCCTGCGCATCCGCGTCGGGCGGGTCGACGGCATCGGGGTGGGCGTCGTACCAGGCACGCTCCACCGCCTTCGCCAGCACCACGTCGACCGACAGCAGGCCGTCCAGCCGCAGGTCGGGGTTGGCGCGGAAGATGTCGGACAGCGCCAGCAGCGCCTCGATCGTCAGTTGCCGGTACTCGGGCGCGCGCAGCAGGTCCAGCCGCTCCTCGACCTGCAAGGCGAAGCCGGGTTCGGAGGCGGTCATGTCCGAGCGTGCGAGCGCGCTGTCGAGCACGTGGCGGCGGTCCAGCGGATCGCCGATGACGAGGCCGCGGCACTGGCTCAGCAGCTCCCAGACGCGTTCGGCGAAACCGTCCGGCAGGCGGGTGATCACGCCGGTCATCTCGCGCCAGCCGCTCCAGCCGTCGGCGTCGTTCGGCGGGCCGGCGGGGCGCACCGGGTCGCTGCCCGGCGAGAAGCTGACGTGCACCAGCGGCTCGCGCGTGCTGACCTGGTGCAGCGACTGGACGTGGTCGAGGTGCTCGGCCATCTCCAGCTCGCGTGCGATCACCTCGCGCAGGCGGCCGATCACCGCGTGCGGGCTCAGGTCGAGCACATGGTCGAAGGCCTCGGCCGGCGTCACGCCGTGCTCGCGCGCCAGCCAGCCGTTCAGCAGGCGCAGCAGGTGCCACACGCGCAGCGTCATCGCGCCGTGGAACAGCCGCGAATCGGCCTTGAGCAGCGTCGCCAGGCCGATCACGATCTCCTGGATCAGCAGGCGGGCGCGCGGGTCGTCGCCGCCGTGCTCGCGCAGCAGCGCGAGGATCTCGTGCTGCGGCACCGGCGCGGCGATCACCGATTCGGGGCCGTCGATGAAGCCGAGCGCCACGCGCTTGCGGCCGCGCACCAGATCGGCGATGGCCTCTTCCAGCCCGTCGTCGGCGGCATCGAGCCAGCCGGCGGCGCGGCGGATCACGCCCCAGCGGCGGCGCCGCGTCGCCTGGCGCCACAGGCGCTCCAGGCGCTCGCGCACGCTGCCGCCGGTGGCAGCGTGCGGGGCGGCCGGGTCGGGCGCGGCGGCGGTCGCAGCCGGCGCGGCGGCCGTTGCTGCGGCGTCCGTCGCCGGCACGCCGCTCGTGGGGACGGCCGGCGGGTGGGCCGCGACCGGGGCCGCCAGCGGCACCGGCGGCACGTACTCGGGCCCATGGCGGCGCCACAGCAGGCCGGGATTGCGGCTGCGCGCGAGCTGCGCGGCGAGTGCGGCGCTGTCGCGGTCGTGCGCCAGCGCGGTGGCACGCTCGGCGGTCAGCGGGCGCGTCGCGGCCTCGTCCCAGGGGGCGGCGGCATCGTCGGCGGCGGCATCGGCGGCCGGCGCCGGGCCTTCGGGCAGGCTTTGCAGCCAGTCGATGCGGCTCACGCCGACCGACGGCAGCAGGCTCGCCAGCGGGCCGCTGCGCACCGGCGCCGCGGCGCCCTCGGCCGGCGGCGCGAGCAAGCGGCGCAGGTGGTCGAGCAGCAGGTCGGCGCCGTCGCCGTCGAGCATCGGGCCGGTCAGGCGCAGCGCGAGCAGCGGCTGGCCCGGCTGCCGCCAGTGGCGGCGCAGGTAGGCGATCTCGGCCTCGATCTCGTCGATCAGCAGCCGCGCGTCGAGCAGACGGTGGCCGCCGCTGCGGTCGGACGCGAGGAAGGCGGGCAGGAACAGCAGCGTCTGCCCGCCCAGCTCGAAGCGCTGCGCGGTGACGAGGCTGCCGAGCCGCGCCGGCGGCCGGCCGCTCAGGCCGAGCGAATCCTGCCGGCCGAGCTCGCACAGTGCCGCCTCGAGCTGGCGCGCATCGGCCCAGCGCACCGGGGCGGTCTGCTGCGGTGTCTCGGCGGCGAGCCCGTGCGACGCAAGCCGCGCCTGCACCAGCTCGTCGGCGGCGAGCAGCGCGACCAGCACCGTGGCCGGCTTGGGCGCGGCGGGCAGCGGCGGAGCGACCGTGGCCACCGGCGAGGGCGCCGCGGTCGCCGCCGTGGCCGCCTTGCCGCGGCCCTTCTTCTTCGCCGCGGCCAGCGCCGGCGATGCCGGCGGCGCCGGCAGTTCGCTCGCCGGCAGCAGCGGGTTCAGGTCCTCGGGCCGCAGGTAGTCCTCCTGCAGCAGCGCGCCGACGATGTACAGGCTCTGCGCCCACACCAGCGGCACGTTGTCGTTCGGCAGCCGGGGCTGGCTGCCGGGCAGCGCGCGTTCGGCGTCCACGTGTTCGGCGGCGACGTAGTACAGCTCGGGCAGCAGCATCTCGCCGTCGCGCTCGACCAGCAGGCCTTCCAGCCGCGAGCGGTAGTTCGCGGCGCGGGCGGCATCGCCGCGCAGCGCGGCGTCGATCAGCAGGTAGGTGAAGAACAGCGGCCACTCCGACTCGATGTGCTCGAAGCGCTGCAGTTCGCCCGGCTCGTAGTGCAGCCGGGCGTGGTCTTCGAGCACGGTCTGGTGCCCGTCGCGCAGGAAACGCTTGCAGCCGAAGCGGCCCTGCAGCCGCTCGACGACGATCTGCCGCGTCTGCGCGGCGAGCGCCGGGTCATCGACCGCCTGCGCCGGGTAGCAGACGATCGCCAGCAGCGCCGCGTCGGTCTCCTTGGATTCGGATTCGCGCGGCAGCAGCCCTTCGAGCGCGATGCGCATGTGCGCCACGTCGTCGGCCTGCACGTGGATCGCGCGCCCGTCGGACAGCAGCACCGCCCCGGCGATCGTCTCCAGCGCGGCCTTCGCCATGCCCAGCGAGCTGGCGTTGATCTCGGCACGGCCCTCGTTGCGCTTGTGGCCGCGCTCCCAGATGCCGAAGTCGGGGATGCGGTGCGCCTGCGACAGGTAGTGCACCAGGTTCTGCACGAAATCGCGCTCGACGGCGGTGCGCACGATCGGCAGGCCACCGGCGCTCATCTGCGCCAGCATCAGCACGAAGATCGCGGTGGCGTCGATCTGCAGGTGGCCCCAGTCGGCATCGCCGACCACCGGCTCGCCGGTCTTGGTGTCGTACTTGGCGTGCAGCGAATCGAGCGGGTTGCGCGTGTGCTTGAAGCGCTCGACCTTGGCCGACTGCCGCATCATCGCCGCGAGCAGCCCGCGCATCAGGCGCGTGACCGGCTCCTCGAGCGCGAGCGCCTGCGCCTCGTCGACATGGCGGTAGGCGCGCGCCAGCGCCCACACCGCGAGGATGCTGTAGACGTTGTCGCGCACCCAGGCGTGGGTGTAGTCGCCATGGACGGTGATGGCGGTGCTGGCCGGCAACAGGCCGGTCGCGGGATCCTGACGCGACAGGATAATGTGGCGGGTCTGGTCGCGGTACTCGTCCAGGCGCACGCGGCGCGGGTCGGGGGCGCGGGTCTTGGAACGACGGTTCATGGCGTTGTTCGGAATGAGGTTCGGAGCCAAACATTCGGACATGCCCTCGCCATGCGAGCGCCATGCCAGCGGCGGCAACCGCGACGCATCGTCGCCAGGCTGCTCGCCCGGGTGACACGGTCTGCGCGGGGCACGACACG
>JBGAMJ010000058.1:0-29838 GCA_044223035.1 Piscinibacter sp. | reverse complement strand
GTGCGGGTGCGGGTGCGGGTGCGGGTGCGGGTGCGGGTGCGGGTGCGGGTGCGGGTGCGGGTGAAGGTGCGGCGGCCGGGGCAGTCGCGGCCGCGGCCGCGGACGTGGCCACGACAGCCGCCACCGCGTCGCTGAACGGCTGCGCCGGCGGCGCCGGGAACGGGGCGCTGATGAATCGCGTGAAGAGTTCGAGGTCGACCAGCCCCTCGTCGCCCAGGCCGACTCCGCGCCGGTAGCGGCCCACGGCCTGGCGCAGCGCCGGCGTGACGCGGCCGTCGACCGCGCCGTCGTAGAAGCCGCGGTTGCGCAGCTGGAGCTGGAAGTAGGGCGTGAGCTCGCCGGCACGCTCCATGCCGATGAACCAGTCCTCGATCTCGGCGCGCACCTCGGGGTTCTCCGGCCCGGTGCCGAGGCAGCTCCAGTAGGGCAGCTTCTCCAGCCGGCCGAACAGCTCCACCGCCGCCAGCTCGACCATGTTGCGCAGCGCCTGCGCGGTGCCGTCGGTGCGCTGGAAGCTGGTGCTGAAGTTGATGCCGACCTTGCTGATCGTCGATTGCGAATCGAGCGCGTCGCCCTCCTTGACGATCGCGGTCTGGTTCTTCGATACCGCGCCCGGCACCAGCGTGAGGTCGCGCGTGCGGACCATCGCGACATCCAGCCCGAGCACGTTGACCTGGCGGCTCTTCGACGCGCCGACGCCGACCGCCGTGCCGATCGCCAGCCCCGCATCGGCCTGCCGGCGCAGCACGCTCTCGTCGAGCTGGGTGATCGAGCCGCGCAGGTCGTACTGCGGCACCACCGAGAAGGCGCCGCGCTGCTGCGCGCTGTTCAGGAAGGCGACGACGTTGTTCGCGTCCTGCCCGAACGCGACGACGTGGATCGCGCGGCTGCGCCGCGTCATGTCGGAGATTGCCGACATCATCATGTCGCGCGTGCCGGCGCTGACCTTCTTGGTGGCGTCGGACAGGTCCTCCAGCAGCACGCTGACATCGCGCGTGCCGTAGGCGATGTAGAGGTTGTCCATGCAGCGCAGCGCGTCGGCGAAGCCGGTCACGTTGCGCTGCGGCGCGGTCAGCGGGGGCTTGGCGGCGGCGGCGCTGTCCTGCTGGCGGGGCGGCAGCGGGGCGCAGGCTGCGGTGCAGACGGCCAGCAACAGGGCAAGGCGCTTCATCGGCAGGTCCCTCCGGGGTCGATCGGCGCTTCGGGCGGCGTCAGCGGCAATTGTTGCCGACCTGGATCACGTCGCCGGTGACGATGACCGTGGTTTCGCGCTTGGCGGAGGTGCTGATCGCCCCCGGCTTGCGGTCTTCGAAGACGTTGCCGATCGCGATGTTGCAGCCGCCACCGCCGCCCGCGCCGCCGATGGCGGTGACGCCGCCGACCGTCAGCGCGTTGCGCTGGCGCGCGCCGGTCTCGGCGGCCGCCTGGGTCTTGCTGCGGGCCAGCCGCGCGTTGACGTCGTCGGGGATGTCGGGGGTGCCGGCGTGCGCCGCACCCGCGGCGAGGAAGAGGATCGCGAGGGTCGGGACGATGCGATTCATGGGGTGCTCCTTCGGGACCGGGGGTGCGGGGCCTTGCGTGCAGCGTGCGGCGCCTGCCGTTCAGTTGGCGGGCGCGGCGGCGTCGGTGCCGGGCTGGCCGCTGTCGGCCACGCTGCCGATCAGGATCCGCTGGTTGACGCGCGTCTGGCTGGTGGCCGATTGCGACAGCGTGCCGTTGACGGTGGCGTTGGTCCGCACCGTGGCGTTGCCGGTGTTGAGCGCGCTGCCGACCAGGATGTCCTGCCGCAGCGAGCCGATGCGCGATTCGCTCGACTGGGTGATCGTGCCGGTCACCGCGGCCTTGGTCGCCACGTCGCCCTGGCTGCCGTCGGTGCTGGCGATGGAGATCGACTGCGAGCGCTGGCTGCCGACGCCTGTCAGCGACTGCGTGATCTCGGCGTCGACGGTGGCGTCGGTCGCCACCTGGCCGCTGGAGCGCCGAACCGCGCCGACCGCCAGCGTCTGCGAGCCCGGCACGGTGCCGGCCGACACCTGGCTGACGCTGCCGCCCAGTGAAGCGCGGGTGCTGGCGCTGGAGAGGGCGCCGCCGTCGACCGAGCCGACCAGCACCTGCTGGCTGCCCTTGGCGGCCGACTGCGTCACGTTGGCCGACACGGTGGCATCGGTGGCGATGCTGCCGGCGCCGGAAACGTTGCTGACGGAGCCGATGTCGACCACCTGGCGGGCCGCGCTGCCGTCTTGAGACTGCGTGACCGAGCCGGTGAGGGTGCCCTGCGTCGTGATCGAGAGCGCCGAAGCCTGCCGGATGTCGCCCACGCCGATGCGCTGCGCTTCGTCGCCCGTGCCCGACGGCGAGGCGCCGGCCGTCTGCGTGATCGCGCCCGCCACGGTGCCGCTGGCGACGGCGGTCTGCACCGTCGAACCGGCGATGGAACCCACCCGCACGGCCTGTCCGATGCGGCCGGTCTGCGACTGGGTGATGCCCGCGCCGGTGACGACGCCGAGCGTGACCAGGCTGCCGCCGCCTGAATCGCTGACGCTGCCGACGTCGATCGTCTGGCTGCCGGTACCCTGCGCCTCGGTGCTCGCGACCTGGACGAGGTCGGCTTGGACGATGCCGTTGGCCTGCACGGCGGACGCGCCGAGCGTCCCGGTGAGGCTGCCGATCGAGGCTGTCTGCGCCGGGTTGAACGCGCTGCCGCCGGTCCGCAACTGCGTGAGGTTGCCGACCAGCGAACCCTGGGCCGACAGCGTGCCGCCGGCGTTCACGACGCCGCTCGCGCTACCGACGAGCGCGCTCTGGCGCGACGCGCTGGCGCCGTTGTCGTTGGAGATCTGCGCCACCGAGCCGCTGACGTTGGCAGTGGTCGTCAGGCTGCTGGCCGCCGGCGTCACGTTGCGCACCGAGCCGTCGCCCAGGCCGTTCGGGATCTGCCGCAGGTTGTTCGCCGGCCGGCCGGCGGCGTCGCGGGCCACGATGGTGTTCGAGCTGCCGTCGGCGATGGCAACCTGCGCCTGGACGAGCGGGGCGCCGAAGGCGAACGAGAGGGCGATCGAGAGCGGGGTCAGGTGACGCTTCATGGGGTGTCTCCGAGGGTGTCCGCGCCGGAAATCGGCCGGTTCGCCCACCTGACGGGGCAACCCGCGCTTTGGATGCAGGGCGGTTGCAGCACCCCCCTGTTCAGGGGGGGGGCGTCAGGATGCCTGCACTTCAACCGCGGATCGGATCCGCTCGCGCGGGTGCCGTAGACACTTCGTCGAAGAGCGAAGGCGCAAACATCCACGCCGCGGGAATCTACGTCGCAGGAGCCAGCGGCAGGCGCAACACCACGCGCAGGCCGTGCGGCACCAGGTTCTCGAGCGTGACGCGGCCGCCGTGCCGCTCGACGATCTCCTTCACGATCGACAGGCCGAGCCCGCAGCCGTCGCCGGTATCGCTGGCACGCACGAATCGCTCGAACACGCGCTCGAGGTCGGGCGGGGCGATGCCCGGCCCGTTGTCGACCATGTCCAGCCTCGCCATGCCGGCCTCGCGGCTGACAAACAACGTGACTTCGGCCCCGTGGCCGGCGTAGCTGCAGGCGTTGTCGATCAGGTTGCGAAGCGCCTCGCGGAGCAGGAAGGCGTTGGCACGCACCTGCAGCCGGCCGTCGCCGCTCGCCGTGGCGATCTCGATGCCGAGGTCGACGCCGGCGCGCAACGCGCGCGGGACCTGCTCCGCCACCAGCTCGCGGGCGAGTTGATCCAGGTCGATGAGGCTCCGGTCCTGGGCTGCGATCGACTCGGGCTCCGCGCGCGCCAGCGTGAGCAACTGGTTCACCAGGTGCGCACATCGCGTCGCGCTGCGGTGCACGAGTGCGAGGCGCGCGTGCATCTCGGGGTCCTGGCTGGATTGGAGCGCGATCTCCGTCTGGCTCTTCAGGCCGGCCAGCGGGGTGCGCAGCTGGTGCGCGGCATCCGCGATGAAGCGCTTCTGTCCGGTCACGTTGTTCTGCACCGCGGCCAGCAATTCGTTGAGCGCCCGCGCGAGCGAGCGCATCTCCCGCGGCGCCGCCGCGAGGTGGATCGGCGCCAGGTCGTGCGGCGCGCGGCCCTCGACTTCGCGGCGCAGGCGCGTCAACGGCCTCAACCCGGCACGGATGCCGGTCCACACGATCATCGTCATCAGCAGGATCAGGCCCGACAGCGGAAGCAGCATGTCCACCAGGATGCTGCGCGTCAGCTCCTGGCGGATGCTGTTGCTTCGCGCCACCTGCACCAGCATCGTCTGCCGCCGCTCACCGGCTTCTCCGTAGCCCAGGAACAGGGCCGCCACGCGCACCCGCTGCGCCCGAGCCGGCAGGTTCTCCGACAGGTACATCTCCCCGTCGTAGAAGTACGGCTCGTTCAGGCGCGGTTCGCTGATCGACGGCGGTGCGGGAATCCGGTTGTTCCCGAGGATGAACTGGCCCGGCGGCGTGCTGACGGTGTAGAGCAGGCGATCGTCCGGATCGACCTCGAGAATGTTCTGCGCCGCGCGCGGAAAGTCGATCAGCAGGCCGTCTTCCAAGGGCTTGAGCTGGCGCGACAGGGCGCGCGTGGCCTGCAGCAGGCTGGCATCGATGGCACGGTTGGCATAGCTGGCGGCCAGCCGGTACGCGGCCATGCCGCCGGCCAGCCACAACACCAGTTGCGGCACCACCAGCCACAGCAGCAGCCGGCCGTTCAGCGACGAGCGCTGCTGTGCGAAACCACGCAGGCTGAACAGGAGACCTCGAAGGGATCGAGCGGCCCGCCGAACCGGGTTCACCTGGAACGCCATGTCGGGTGCTGCAGGTCAGCGACCCGAAGGTGCGGCTTGCGCGGCCTCGGTCTTCAGGATGTAGCCGAGCCCGCGCACGGTTCGGATCACCAGGCCGGAATCCACGAGCTTGCGACGCAGGCGATGGATGTAGACCTCCGCCGAATTGCCGGCGTTGAGCTCGCCGCCGTCGCTGCTCCAGGTCTGGGCGATGAGATCCTTGGTGACGACGCGATCGCGGTTCGCCACCAGAAGTTCGAGCAGGGTCCACTCGCGCGGACTCAGGTCGAACAACTGGCCGGCGACGCCGATGCGCCGCGACTCGCGCTCGAAGACGAGCCGGCCGAACCCGGGTTCCGGTGCGGCGCCACGATGGGAGCGGCGCAGCAAGGCGCGCAGCCTCGCCTCGAGTTCGGGGAAATCGAAGGGCTTGGTGACGAAGTCGTCGGCACCGGCATTCAGGCCGTTGACCCGGCTGGACAGCCCGTCCTGCGCCGTCAACACGACGACCGGCAGGTTCGGCTGCGCCACGCGAAGTCGCTTCAGAACCGTCAGGCCGTCGATCATCGGCAGGCCGAGGTCGAGAATGGCCAGGTCGAAGGGATGCTTTTCCAGCAGGTATTCGGCCACCGGACCGTTCGGGGCCACTTCGACCTGAAACCCGGCGCGACGCAGTTGCACGGACAGCGCGTCCGCCAGGATGGCGTCGTCTTCGGCAAGAAGCAGGTTCATTCTCGAAGCTTAACGCCACGCAGGAGACCGCGCCGAGGCGGGCTCATACAAAATTCTACGCTAATCAAACGTAAATCTGGCGCCGGTGTTTAACCCACTGTTAAGAGTTCCGGGGGTGGCGACACTTCCGCGGTGATCCTCCATCCCCGTCTCCTTGCCCTGGCAGCGTCGATCGCCACCGGGCTGTGCGTCGGCACCGCGGCGCGGGCCGGCGAAATCGAGGTGCTGCACTACTGGACCAGCGGCGGCGAGGCCAATGCGGTCGCCGCGCTGCGGCTGATGATGCATGGCAAGGGCCACCGCTGGAAGGACTTCGCCGTGACCGGCGGCGGCGGTGAATCCGCGATGACCTTGCTGAAGCTGCGGGTGGCGTCGGGCAACGCGCCGGCGGCCGCGCAGATCAAGGGCCAGTCGATCCAGGAGTGGGCCGCCACCGGCGTGCTCGCCAACATCGACGATGTCGCGAAGGCCGAGCGGTGGGATGAACTGCTGCCCAAGGTCGTCAGCGACGCCATGAAATACCGCGGCAGCTACGTGGCCGTGCCGGTCAACGTGCACCGCGTCAACTGGCTGTGGGTCAACGCCGAGGCGTTCAGGAAGGCCGATGCCAAACTGCCCACGACCTGGGACGAATTCTTCGCCGCCGCGGAGGCGCTGAAGGCGGCGGGCTTCATTCCGGTCGCGCACGGCGGCCAGTCCTGGCAGGACTTCACCACCTTCGAGAGCGTGGCCCTGGGCGTGGGCGGCGCCGAGTTCTACAAGAAGGCGTTCGTGCAGCTCGATACCGCGGCGCTCGCCAGCGCCACGATGGAGCAGGTGCTGACGACCTTCAAGCGGATCAAGCCGTACACCGACCGGAATGCCAACGGCAGGGACTGGAACCTGGCGACCGCGATGGTCATCAAGGGTGAAGCCGGCATGCAGCTGACGGGCGATTGGGCCAAGGCCGAATTCGTTGCCGCGGGCAAGTCGCCGGGCAAGGACTTCATGTGCGTCCCGGCGCCGGGCAGCGCTGCCGCCTACACCTTCAACATCGACTCGTTCGCGATGTTCAAGGTCCACGGCGACGAGCGGATCCGCGCACAGAGGGACCTGGCGGCCGCCATCATGTCCCCGACCTTTCAGGAATTGTTCAACCTGAACAAGGGTTCGATCCCGGTGCGCCTGAAC
The DNA here is from genome assembly GCA_044223035.1 of Piscinibacter sp. Taxonomy (GTDB): domain Bacteria; phylum Pseudomonadota; class Gammaproteobacteria; order Burkholderiales; family Burkholderiaceae_C; genus JBGAMJ01. The sequence continues at coordinate 23,154 of JBGAMJ010000058.1, read as the reverse complement.
ATGAACATGGACAACTTCGACCCTTGCGCCCGGCTCTCCAGCCAGGACTTCGTCAGCACGGCCCGCACCGACTCGCTGGTGCCCAGCCTGGCGCATGGCATGGCCGTGCCGCCGGCCGTCGAGAACGCGATGAAGGACATCGTGAGCGAGTTCTGGGTGACGAACAGGATGAGCGCCAGGGACGCCATGGCCAAGCTGGTCTCGGCCGTCAAGAGCCGATAGGCCGCGGCGGCCGCCGGCCCGACCGGCGCAGCTTAACGGGGCTGTAAGCCTGCGTCTCGGGTTTAACCTAGCATCCATAGTTTAATGAATGCTTAACACTATCGAACGCCCCGACAGCTGACGCAAACGAGCGGAAGCAAATCGCGGGTGTGGCAGCGCTCGCCTGCCGTGTCCTCGCTTCACATCGGGTATGTCCAGGCTGCGAATGAACGCACGCACGGGCAGGGAGCGGCTTTGCCGTTCGAAACGATACGGCCATCGCGTCACACCCGTTATCCCGGGAAGAGCGCCTTCAGCCGCCAGACCACGATCCGTTCACCAAGGAGATTTCATGACCTCACGAGTTCAATTCGCAAAGGCCTCGGCCATTCTTTCGATCTGTGGCCTCGCGCTGTGCGGTGCGAGCTTTGAAGCGCGAGCGCAAAAGACGGTCATCGGTTTCTCGATCGACGACCTGCGTGTCGAACGCTGGGGGCGTGACCGCGACAACTTCACCGCCGCGGCGGAAAAGCTCGGTGCGAAGGTCTATGTCCAGTCTGCCGATGCCAACGAGGCGCGCCAAATCTCGCAGATCGAGAACCTGATCTCGCGCGGCGTCAACGTGCTGGTGATCGTGCCCTTCAACTCCAAGTCACTGGGCAACGTGATCGCGGAGGCCAAGAAGAGCGGAATCAAGGTGATCTCGTACGACCGCCTGATACTCGACAGCGACGTCGACGCGTACATCACCTTCGATAACAAGAAGGTCGGCGAAATCCAGGCGCAGGGCGTCGTGAACTTCGCCCCCAAGGGCAACTACTATCTGCTGGGCGGCTCGCCGACCGACAACAACGCCAAGCTCCTGCGCGAAGGGCAGATGAAGGTCCTCCAGCCGCACGTGGACAAGGGCGAAATCAAGATCGTCGGCCAGCAGTGGGTGCAGGACTGGGATCCGTCCAAGGCCATGCGCATCGTCGAAGATGCGCTCACGGCCAACAAGAACAATATCCAGGGCATCGTCGCATCCAACGATGGCACGGCCGGCGGCGCGGTGCAGGCGTTGACGGGGCAGGGGCTGGCCGGGAAGGTCGGCGTCTCGGGCCAGGATTCGGAACTGGCCGCGGTCAAGCGCGTGATCGCCGGAACCCAGACGATGACCGTCTACAAGCCCATCACGAGTATCGCGGCGCGCGCCGCGCAGATGGCAATCCAGCTCTCCAAGGGCGAGACGCCGACCTACACCACCAAGCTGAACAACGGCAAGAAGGACGTCGATACCGTCCTGATCGACCCGATCCTGCTGAACAAGGAAAACGTCGGCCTGCTCGTCAAGGATGGCGTGTTCACGAAGCAGCAACTCGATCTCAAGTGATCGGACTTCGCGGGTCAGGCGGGCCGGGCTTTCGGCGATTGAAGTGAGAGCGATGACATGAGCGAATATCTTTTCGAGATGCGCAATATCATCAAGGACTTCCCGGGCGCGCGCGTTCTCAACAACATCAACATCGCCGTCCGCGCCGGAGAATGCGTGGGCCTGTGTGGTGAGAACGGCGCCGGGAAATCGACCCTGATGAAGGTTCTGTCGGGGGTCTACCCCTACGGAACCTGGGAGGGCGAGATCCGGTGGGAGGGCAAGCCGCTGCAGGCGGCTTCGATCCGCGACAGCGAGCGGGCGGGCATCGTCATCATCCACCAGGAATTGATGATGGTGCCGAAGATGTCGGTGACGGAGAACATCTTCCTCGGCAACGAGATCCGGCGTTCCGGCGGGCGCATGGACTATGACGCCATGCACAAGCGCTCCAAGGAGCTGCTGGCCACCCTGCGCCTGACCGATGTGGACGTGACCGCGCCGGTGATGAACTACGGCGGCGGGTATCAGCAGCTTTTCGAGATTGCCAAGGCGCTGCAGAAGAACGCCAAGCTGCTGATTCTCGACGAGCCGACGTCGTCGCTGACGATTCCCGAGACCGAGGTGCTGCTGGCCATCGTGGCGGACCTGAAGCGTCGCGGCGTGGCCTGCATCTACATCTCGCACAAGCTCGAGGAAATCGCGAAGATCTGCGATACCGTGACGGTGATTCGCGACGGCACGCACGCCGGTACCAAACCGATGGCGGAACTCGACACCCGGAAGATCATCGCCATGATGGTCGGCCGGGAATTGACGAACCTGTATCCGCCGAAGACGAACGTTCCCGCCGAGGTGATCTTCTCGGCGCGGAAATACACCTGCTGGGACGTCACCAACCCGAGCCGAAAGCGCGTCGACAACGTCTCGTTCGAAGTACGGCGCGGCGAGATCCTGGGCATCGCCGGGTTGGCCGGAGCCGGGCGCACGGAGCTCGTCTCGGCGATCTTCGCCTGCTATCCGGGCCGATACACCGGGGAGTCGTTCCTGCACGACAAACCAATCACCGCGAAGTCACCGGCCGCGTCGATCAAGCAGGGTATCTCAATGGTTCCCGAAGATCGAAAGCGCCAGGGGATCGTGCCGCTGCTGGGCGTGGGCGACAACATCACGCTCGCGACGCTGTCGGATTATTCGCGCGCGGGCCGGATCGACCGCGATGCCGAACTGCGGACGGTGCTGTCGGAAATCAAGCGCCTGCGCATCAAGACATCGAGCCCGGCACTTCCGATCGTCTCGTTGTCCGGCGGCAACCAGCAAAAGGCCGTGCTGACGCGAATGCAGCTGCCGGGCCCGGAGATTCTGATCTTGGACGAACCCACGCGCGGCGTGGACGTGGGTGCCAAGTACGACATCTACCAGCTCATGATCGAACTGGCGACCACCGGCGTCGCGATCATCATGGTGTCGTCGGATCTGCTGGAAGTCCTGGGCGTGAGTGATCGCGTTCTGGTGATCGGTGAAGGTCGGCTCTGCGGCGATTTCCCGATCGAAGGGCTGACCCAGGAAAAGATCATGACCGCGGCATTGAGTGGTCATCAGCACACGCACTGAAACCATCGCGCGTCTCGACCGATAGATTCCGTTCGAAAGCCGACAATGAAGCCACATCAAATCAAGCTGTTCTTCGTCAGGAACAAGATCCTGGCGCTGTTGATTGCCATCGCAATCATCTGGTTCTTCTTTCACCTGGGAACCGAGGGCGCCTACGTGACGCCGCGGAACATGTCGAATCTCTTTCGACAGATGGCCATCACCGGCATGCTGGCCTGCGGCATGGTGTTCGTGATCATCGCCGGCGAGATCGACCTGTCGGTCGGCTCGCTGCTGGGCCTGCTCGGCGGGCTCGCCGCCATCCTCACGGTGAACCTCCAATGGCCGGTCGCGATCGCGGTGCCGGTGGTCCTGGTCGCCGGCCTGGCGATCGGCTCCATCAGCGGGCTGGGCGTGTCGAAGCTGAAGGTGCCTTCGTTCATCATCGGCCTGGGCGGCATGCTGGCCTTCCGCGGCATCCTGCTGGGGGCCACCAACAGCACGACGATCGGGCCCGTGCCGAGTGACTTCGGATGGCTGGGCCAGGGGCTCGTGCCGCCGGCGCTGTCGTGGGCGCTGGTCGCCGTCGTCGTGGCGACGCTGGTGGCCTTGATGTTCATGCGGCGCAAGCGCCAGATCGCGACGAGCATCGCCGTGGCACCGCTCGGTGTCGACCTCGCCAAGGTGGCCTTCACCGGTGTCCTGCTCGCCGCTGCCGCCGCCATGTTGAACAGTTCGGGCGGCGTGCCGGTGCCGGTGATGATCCTGCTGGCGCTCCTCGCGGTGTTCACCTACGTCGGCACGCAGACGGTGTTCGGGCGCCACATCTACGCCATCGGCGGCAACGTCGAAGCGGCCCGGATGTCAGGCATCGGCGTCGGCGGCGTCAAGGTGGCGGTGTTCGGCATCATGGGGCTGATGTGTGCCTTCGCCGGCATCATCAACACGGCCCGGCTGGCCTCCGGCTCGCCGTCGGCGGGCGTCGGCGGGGAGCTGGACGCGATCGCCGCCTGCTTCATCGGCGGCACCTCGATGCGCGGTGGCGTCGGTACCGTGCATGGCGCGCTGGTCGGCGCGTTGATGATGGCCAGCCTGGACAACGGCATGTCGATGATGGACGTCGACGCGTACTGGCAGATGATCGTCAAGGGCGGGATCCTCGTGCTGGCGGTCTGGGTCGACGTGCTGTCGGGTTCGGATCGGGGCTGATCGGGAGCGCCGATGCTGCACGCCCCGACCCACGTGTCGCCCGATGCGCGGCTGCTCGCCGACGTCGGCGGCACCAACGCCCGCTTCGCCTGGCAGGCGCATGCCGGCGCGCCGATCGAAGATGCGCGCACGCTGCCGTGTGCCGGGCACGCGTCGCTGGTCGACGCGATCCGGCACTACCTGAGCCTGGCCGGGCGGAACGCGCCGCCTGCCTGCTCGATCGCGATCGCCAATCCCGTGGTCGGCGATCGCGTGGCGATGACCAACCACCACTGGACCTTCTCGATCGCCGAGCTGAAGGCGCAGCTCGGCCTGCAGCGGCTGCGCGTCGTGAACGACTTCACCGCGCTGGCGCTCGCGCTGCCGGACCTCCAGCCGCACGATCTTCGACAGGTCGGCGGCGGCGACGCCTGGCCCGGATCGGCCATCGCGCTGATCGGCCCCGGCACGGGCCTGGGCGTCTCCGGGCTGCTGCCGGACGGGCGCGGCGGCTGGGTGCCGCTGCAGGGCGAGGGCGGACACGCGACGCTGGCCGGCCGCACGCCGCTCGAGCAGCGCGTGATCGACCACCTGGATGCCCGCTACGGCCATGCCTCCGCGGAACGCGCCGTCTGCGGCCAGGGCCTGGTGGACATCCACGCCGCGCTGCAGGCGATCCACGGCGACGAGGGCACGCCGTCGCCGACCACCGCCGCCGAGATCGTCGCCGGCGCGCTGGAACGCGGCGACGCCGACTGCCTGGAGGCGGTCGACCTGTTCTGTTCGTTCCTCGGCACGGCGGCCGGCAACCTCGCGCTGACGCTCGGCGCGCGCGGCGGCGTGTACATCGGCGGCGGCATTGTGCCGCGGCTGGGCGATGCCTTCGCCGGCACGCCGTTCCGGGCCCGCTTCGAGGCCAAGGGCCGCTTCTCCGCGTCCTACCTGGCCGAGATCCCCGTCTACGTGATTGCGACCGCACAATCCCCGGCATTGCTCGGCGCTGCCCGCGCAATCGACCGGGACGCGCTCTGACGGCCCCGCCCACCACACGTCCCAGGAGACAAGATGATCCCCTCGCAACGACGCTCGCGCCTGGCGCGCGACACCATGGCCTTCGTGCTGGCCGGTGGCCGCGGCAGCCGCCTGATGGAGCTGACCGATCGCCGCGCCAAGCCGGCCGTGTTCTTCGGCGGCAAGACACGCATCATCGATTTCGCGCTCAGCAATGCGCTGAATTCCGGCATCCGGCGCATCGGCGTCGCCACCCAGTACAAGGCGCACAGCCTGATCCGCCACCTCACACGCGGCTGGAGCTTCCTGCGGGCCGAACGCAACGAGAGCTTCGACATCCTGCCGGCCAGCCAGCGCGTCGCCGAAGACGCCTGGTACCGCGGCACGGCCGATGCGGTGTTCCAGAACATCGACATCGTCGAGAGCTACGCGCCGACCTACGTCGTCGTGCTGGCCGGCGACCACATCTACAAGATGGACTACGAGGTCATGCTCGAGCAGCATGCCGACGCCGGGGCCGACGTCACGCTGGGCTGTCTCGAGGTGCCGCGCATGGAGGCCACCGGCTTCGGCGTGATGCACGTCGACGAGCACGACACGATCAAGAGCTTCGTCGAAAAGCCCTCCGACCCGCCCGGCATCCCGGGCCAGCCCGACATGGCGCTGGCGTCGATGGGCATCTACGTGTTCAACACCCGCTACCTGTTCGACCTGCTGAAGGCCGACGCCGCCAACCCCAGTTCCGACCACGACTTCGGCAAGGACCTGATCCCGTACATCGTCAAGAACGGCAAGGCGGTGGCGCATCGCTTCAGCGCGTCGTGCGTGCGCTCGGCCCAGGAAGCCGAGGCCTACTGGCGCGACGTCGGCACCGTCGACGCCTACTGGGAATCGAACATCGACCTCACCGCCGTCACGCCGGCGCTGGACCTGTTCGACACCGACTGGCCGATCTGGACCTACAGCGAGCTGACCGCGCCGGCGAAGTTCGTGCACGACGAGGCCGACCGGCACGGCACTGCGAACAGCTCGCTGGTGTCCGGCGGCTGCATCGTGTCGGGTACCGAACTGCGGCGCTCGCTGCTGTTCACCGGCGTGCGCACGAGTTCGTACTCGCGCATCGAGGAAGCGGTGATCCTGCCGCACGCCAAGGTCGGCCGGCACGTACGGCTGAAGAAGGTCGTGATCGACCGCGGCGTGGAAATCCCCGAAGGCCTGGTGGTCGGCGAGGACGCCGGACTCGACGCCAGCCGGTTCCGCCGCACCGAGCGCGGCGTGTGCCTGATCACGCAGCCGATGATCGACCGACTGAGCCTTTGACGGCCTGGCGGGCACCCCGGGGGCCGGAACCGGGAGGGTTCCGGTGCCGGCCCACCAGCGCCGGCCGGCCGTGCCCGCTCAACCCCCCCATTCAACCCCTCGCTCACCCCCCGCTCAGCGCCAGCACGACGGCCACGAAGTCATCCGGCCGCAGCGCATGCCGGAGATCGCGCACGCCGAGCCCGTTGACGAAGATGCGCATGTTCGGGCGCAGGTGGTTCTGCTCGTCGACGACGCGAAAGCGCAACCCGGGGTAGTGGCGGTCGAGGTCCGCGAACAGTTCGTCCAGCGTGCCGCCGGCGGCCTCGACTTCCGCTTCGCGCGTGTACGAGCGCAGCGCGCCGGGGATCAGCACCTTCACGGGCCGCTCCTCGGCCCGCGGCCTCGCTTCATGCGAGCACCCCCACTTCCACCGCGTAGATCTCCGGCAGGTGGCGGGCGATGTTCGACCAGCGCGCGCCCTCGTCGTGCCCGATCCACAGCTCGCCGCTGGTGGTGCCCAGGTACAGCGCCGGGGTCGGCTGGGCGTCCACCGTCATCGCCTGGCGCTTCAGCGTCCACCAGGCCTGGCTCTCGGGCAGGCCCTGGTCCAGCCGCTGCCAGGTCTGGCCGGCATCGCGCGTGACGTAGGCGGCCGGTCGGCCCTGAGGGCTGGTGCGCGGCCACACGGTCGTGCCGTCCATCGGGAAAACCCAGGCGGTGTCCGCGTCCCGCGGATGCACGACCATCGGAAAGCCGATGTCGCCCACGGCCTCGGGCATCCGGCGGCCGATGCGCTGCCAGGTGTCGCCCGGCCGGTCGAGCCGGTAGATGCCGCAGTGGTTCTGCTGGTACAGCCGATCGGGATGGCTCGGGCATTGCCGCACGCAATGCGGGTCGTGGAAGGCGACGTTGGCGGCGTCGAATCCCTCGACCACCTCCATGCCACGGATCAACGTCGACCAGCTCCGCCCGGCGTCTCGCGACTCGTGGACGCCGCCGCCCGACATCCCGAAGAGCAGGTGCGCCGGGTCGCGCGGATCGACGATCACCGAATGCAGCTTCGGGCCGTCGGGCGTGCCGTCCTGCGCCGAACCCATCCATTCGCGGAACTGCGGGTCGTCGTTGACGGCCGGCAGCGGCACCCAGCTCTCGCCGCCGTCCTCCGATCGGAACAGGCCCTGCGGCGAGGTGCCGGCGTACCAGGTGTCGCGCTCGCCGGCATGCCCCGGCGTCAGCCAGAAAGTGTGGTCGACCGAGCGGGCGGGCGGGCCGCCGGCCGGGTTGGCGAATGCCGGCGGCTGCCGCGCCTCCGTCCAGTGGCGGCCCAGGTCGGTCGAGCGGAAGATCGTCGGGCCGAGGTGCCCGGTCTTGGCAGCAGCCAGCAGCGTGCGGCCGTCGCGCGGGTCGAGCTGCACGTGGCTGATGGTGTGGCCGAGGAAATGCGGCCCGTCGGTCTCCCAGGCGTCGCGGCCGGCGCCGCCGTGGAACAGCCACGCGCCCTTGCGCGTCGCCACGAGGATGACGAGGCGCGTCGGCGACGCGGGCGCGCCCGGCGCCGTGGACGGGCTGGCGGACGAGGACGGGGCTGCGGTTTGGCTCATGCGGTCTCCTTGGCGAGGGCGGTCGAGGCGGGTTCGCTGCACGACGATCGAACCGGGCGGATTTCGACAGCCGGCGAGCGGGATGGGGTGTGACGGGGTTCAGCCCGCCGCGCCGGACGGGCGCACGCCCGGCGCCGCTGCGTCTGCGGCTACCCGGGAACGGTGCCGCGGATCGCGTGGGCCCGGGCTCGGTAGGTGATGCGCCCGTCGGCATCCGGGCTCAGCCGTGCGCGCACGCGTTCCCGCAGCAGGTCCGGTTGGCCGGGCGCCATCGTGGCCAGGCTCGGGGCGATCCGCGGCCCGGTGCGGGCGATCCGCCAGAAGGCGTCGAAGTCCTCGAAGGTCCGCTCGACGCTGATCTCGTGCGTTTCCACCGCCACCAGCCCCGCGCCGGCCCACAGGCCGCGCGTGGCGTCGATGCGCGACGCCTCGGCGCTCGGCGGCAGGAGGAACGGCGTGCCGAGCGCCGCCATCTCCTCCAGGATCGCGGCATAGGGGAAGCCGCCGCCGAACATGTCCCACGAGTAGGCGGACACGCTCCCGCCCGGCCGCACCACCCGCGCCATCTCGGCGACGCCCTTCACCGGATCGGGCACGAAGAAGATGACCAGCGCCATCACGGCGGCGTCGAAGCGGGCGTCCGCGTACGGCAGCGCCATCGCGTCTCCGCGCTGGAACGTCGCCGAGCGGGTCGCGGGCCGGGTGCGCGCGAATCCGAGCTGCCCTTCGGAGGGGTCGATGCCGTGCACGTCGGCCGGCGCGCAGCGCTGCACCAGCATCTCGGTGAACGCGCCGTTGCCGCAGCCCACGTCGAGCCAGCGCCAGCCGGCGGGTGGCACGAGCCAGCGCAGGAAGGCGTCGCCGGCCAACCGGCTCCACACGCCCATGAAATCCTCGTAGGCGGCGCCGTCGTCGAAGCGGATCTGGGTTTCGTCCATCGGTCTTCTCCGGTCGGGTGTCTGGTGTCGGGTGTCGGGCGGCGGGCGGCGGGCGGCGTGCCGACCGGCGCGAGTCGCACGAGTATCTCCGCGTCCGCGGGCGAACTCCGGCGCGCGCGTCGGCGCAAGGCAGCTGGTACCGATCGGGCATGTCCCGGGAACAGGCCCGAACCTACGATCCCCGGCTCCACCCCCCCAACGGATCCGGTCTCATGCTCATCCTCCCCACCCCGGCCGACTTCCAGCAGCATGTCGGCACGAGCCTCGGCCGCAGCGACTGGTTCACCATCGAGCAGCACCACATCGGCGAGTTCGCGCGGCTGACCGGCGACGACTTCTGGATCCACGTCGACATCGAACGCGCCGCACGCGAGATGCCCGGCGGGAAGACGATCGCGCACGGCCTGTTCGTGCTGTCGCTCGTGCCGGCGCTGCAGCGGAGCATCTGGCGCGTCGAGCGGCGCGGCAAGGGCCTCAACTACGGCTCGGATCGGGTGCGCTACACCGCGCCGGTGCCGGTGGGTTCGCGCGTGCGCCTGCACCAGGCGCTGAAATCCGCCGAGCCGGTGCCCGCCGGCACCCGGATCACCACGACCTGCGAATTCGAGATCGAAGGCAGCGAGCGGCCCGCCTTGGTGGCGGACTTCATCCTGCTGCTCCACGACGCCTGAGCCCGCGCGGGTTGTGCCGCGCGGCATGGCAGCCTTGCCCTTCGCGCCCTAGGTCGGGCGGGACGCAGCTCCTAGAGTTCTCCTGTCGTCACATCGAATCCGCCGGAGACAACCCAGATGCTGAATCGAACCTTCTCTGTCGCCCTGGTCGGCGCCGTGCTCGCGGTCGCGCCGCTCGCCGGCGCGAATGCCCAGGCCACCTGGCCCAGCAAGCCGATCAAGCTGATCGTGCCCTACGCGCCGGGCGGCCCGGTCGACCAGATCGCGCGCACGATTGCGCCGGGCCTGGGCCAGGAACTCGGGCAGACGGTGTTCGTCGAGAGCCGCGTCGGCGCCGGCGGCTCGATCGGCCTGGACGCCGCGATCAAGGCCGACCCGGACGGCTACACCTTCGGCTTCGGCGTCCCCGGCGCCATCACCGTGCTGCCGCATCTGCAGAAGCTGCCCTACCAGGTGAAGGACATCAACTACGTGTCGCTGGTGGCGCGCGTGCCGCAGGTCGTGGCGGTCGGGCCCGAGGTCAAGGCCAAGACGCTGCCGGAACTGATCGCGCTGGCCAGGCAGAACCCGGGCAAGCTCAACTACGCCTCGGCCGGCAACGCGACCACGCCGCACCTGGGGTCCGAACTGCTGCAGGAGGAGGCCGGCATCACGATGGTGCACGTGCCGTACAAGGGCGCCGCGCCGGCCGTCACCGCGCTGCTGGGCGGCGAGGTGCAGGTGTTCAGCGGAGACCTGCCGGCCGTGCTGCCGTTCTTGACGAAGGGGGTGAAGATCCTCGCGGTCAACGGCGCGGCCCGGGTGGATGCGCTGCCCGGCGTGCCGACCACCGCCGAGCTCGGGTTGCCGAAGGTGCGGGTCGAATCGAACTACGGCCTCATCGCGCCCACCGGCACGCCGGCCGCGATCACGCAGAAGGTCCGCGCGGCCCTGGCGAAGGTGCTGGGCACCCCGGCGATCGTCAAGCAGCTCGCCTCGCAGGGCGCCATCGCGATGACCACCACGCCCGAGGAGTACCGGCAGTTGATGGAGCAGGAGTCGGTGAAGTGGGCGGCCGTCGTGAAGAAGGCCCACATCACGCTCGAATGATCTCGCGAGGAAGCTCACATGGATGATCTGACGCAACTGGAGGTCGCCATCGCCGACGGCGTGGCGACGCTCACGCTGAACGCGCCGCCGGTCAACGCGCTCACGCGCACGCTCAACGACGAGCTGACGCTGGCGCTGGACCGCATCTCCGAACTCGACGACGTGCGCGCCGTGGTGGTGACCGGCCATGGCAAGGTGTTCTGCGCCGGCGCCGATCTCAAGGGGCGGGCCGACACGATCAAGGGGCCCGGCGACCTTCCGGCCCACTCCCGGCGCACCCGCGAGTGCTTCCACGCCATCCGCGAATGCGCCAAGCCGGTCATCGTGGCCATCAACGGGCCGGCGCTCGGCTCGGGGCTGGCGATGATAGCGTCCAGCGATATCCTGGTCGCGTCCGAACGGGCCACGCTCGCGCTGCCCGAGATCGACGTCGGCCTGATGGGCGGTGCCCGCCACGCCATGCAGCTGTTCGGGCACTCGCGCCTGCGCCGCATGGCGCTCACCGGGATGCGGGTCGACGGCGCCGAGCTGTATCGACTCGGCATCGTGGAGGCCTGCACCCGGCCGGAGGAGCTGATGCCGGTTGCAATGGAGATCGCGCGCGCGATCGCGGGCAAGAGCCCGCTGGCCACCCGCCTGTGCAAGCACACGATGAACGTGATCGAGGACCTGAGCCTGCGCGACGGCTACCGCTACGAGCAGGACATGACCGCGGCGATCGGCAGGACGGACGACGCGAAGGAAGCGCAGGCGGCGTTCCGCGAGAAGCGCGCGCCGGTCTTCACGGGCCGCTGACGCGGATCGGGCGGCGACCGTGGCGATGCCGGGGAACGGGATGATCGAAGCGCAGCGCCCGGGGCCGCTCGCGGGCCACGTCGTGCTCGACGTGAGCCGCGTGCTGTCCGGCCCGTACTGCACGATGATGCTGCGCGACCTGGGCGCGCTGGTGATCAAGGTCGAGCAGCCCGGCACCGGAGACGAGGCGCGGCATTTCCTGCCGATCTCGCCGCGCGGCGAGTCGGCGTACTTCGCCGCCGTCAACCGCGGCAAGAAGTCGATCGCGCTCGACCTCAAGGCGCCTGCCGACCGGGCGGTGTTCGAACGCCTGCTGGCCCGCGCCGACGTGCTGGTGGAGAACTTCCGCCCCGGTGTGCTCGACAAGCTGGGCTACGGCTTCGGGGTGCTGGAGCGTATCCATCCCGCGCTCGTGCTGGCGTCGATCTCCGGCTTCGGCCAGACGGGGCCCTACCGCCACCGCCCCGCCTACGACGTCGTCGTGCAGGCCATGAGCGGCATGATGAGCATCACCGGGCACCCCGGCGCCCCGCCGGTGCGATGCGGCGCGTCCATCGGCGACCTGGCGGCGGCGATGTTCGCCTGCAACGGCATCCAGGCCGCGTGGCTGCAGCGGGCGCGCACCGGGCGCGGCTGCCACGTCGACATCGCGATGCTCGAGTCCCAGATCGCGCTGCTCGAAGGCGCCATCCCGGAGGTCTTCTGCACCGGCCTGTCGCCTGCGCCGCTCGGTGCGCGCCACCCCGGCACGGCGCCGTTCGACGCGTTCCGGGCGGCCGACGCGCACCTGGTGATCGCCGCGGGGTCGGATCATCTGTTCGGGGCGCTGGCGGCGGCGCTGGGCCGCCCGGCGCTGGCCACGGATCCGCGGTTCGCCTCGCGCCGCTCGCGGGTCGAGAACCAGGCGGCGCTGAAGTCGACCATCGAGTCGGTGCTGGCAACCGCACCCGCCGCGCACTGGCTGGCGCGGCTGGACGATGCCGGCGTGCCGGCCGGGCCGCTCAACGACGTGGCGACCATGATGTCGGACCCCCAGGTCCGGCACCGCGGCGTGCTGCCGGAGATCCGCGGCGCCGCGGGCCAGCACGCGCCGGTGACGCCGATCCTGCTGTCGACGCAGGGCTATCCGTCCGAGCTGCCGCCGGTCCCCGGGCTGGACGAACACCGCGACGAGATCCTGCGTTTCGCCGACGGCGGCGCGCCGCCGTCGTCATAGGCGCTTCGCGCAAGCGCTGTCTGACCCACCGGACACCGCCGTCCGGATCTTCCGGCAGCTCGCCGACCGGCGAGCGCCATTTCCTTCGAAGGACAACTTCCGATGAGTTCCTTAGCCGGTGTCCGCGTGCTCGACCTGAGCCGCGTGTTCTCGGGCCCCTGGGCGGCGCAGATGCTGGCCGACTTCGGTGCCGACGTGATCAAGGTGGAGCGCCCCGGGCGCGGCGACGACGTGCGCCAGCAGGGCCTGCGCATGCGCGACGCGCAAGGCCGCGAGACGGCCGAAACCTCGTCGTTCCTGGCCGTCAACCGCGGCAAGCGCTCCATCACCGTGGACATGTCGCAAGCGGCCGGGCAGGCGCTGATCCGCCGGCTGGCCGGGAACAGCGACGTCCTCGTCGAGAACTTCAAGGCGGGCGACCTGGCGCGCTACGGGCTGGACTTCGCGTCGCTGCAGGCGATCAACCCCCGGCTCGTCTACTGCTCCATCACCGGCTTCGGCCAGACCGGCCCCTACAGCCACCTGCCCGGCTACGACCCCATCTTCCAGTCGATGAGCGGGCTGATGAGCGTCACCGGCCATGGCGACGACGAGCCGGGCGGCGGGCCGCTGCGCGTGGGCTATTCGGTGAGCGACATCACCGCTGGCTTCTACGCCGTGGCGGCGATCCTGGCGGCGCTGCGCCATCGCGACGTGGTGTCCGGCGAGGGCCAGCACATCGACCTGGCGCTGCTCGATGCGCAGGTGGCGTCGATCTCGCACGTCGCGATGATGTACCTGGTGTCGGGCCGGCAACCGCCGCGCCTGGGCAACGTCTCGCCCATCACCTGCCCGTGGCAGTCGTTCGAGTGCGCCGACGGGCAGATCGTCGTCGCGGTCGGCAACGATGCGCAGTTCGTCGCGTTCTGCCGGGTGCTCGGCCGGCCCGAACTGGGCGGCGACGAGCGTTTCGCGACCAACCCGCTGCGCGCGAAGAACCGGCTGGTGCTGATCCCCCAACTCGCGGAGATCCTGAAGACCCGCATGGTGCGCGAGTGGTACGCGGACTTCGACGCCGCCGGCGTGCCGAGCGGGCCGATCAACGGCTTCGCGGAGGTCTTCGCCGACCCGCAGGTCGTCCATCGCGGGATGCTGCTGCAGCAGCCGCACGCCTCGGCAGGCAGCGTGCCGCAGGTGGCCAACCCCGTGAAGTTCTCCGCCACGCCGGTGGAATACCGGCGCGCCCCGCCCGTGCTCGGGCAACACACCATGGAAGTGCTGCGGGAGGTGTTGTCGCTCGACGACGCCGAACTCGAAGCGCTGAGAACCGGGAAGGTGATCTGACGATGAACCCGAACGAATCGATCGAGATGTTCCGCGACAGCGCCAGGGACTTCCTGGCCGCGACGGACCAGCGCCAGCGCGTGCGCGCACTGGAGGCATCGGGCGGGGGATTCGACCGCGCCACCTGGCGGCAGATCGGCGAACTCGGCTGGCTGTCGATCCTCGTGCCGGAAGACGACGGCGGCCTGGGCCTCGGCATCGCGGAGGTGTGCGCCATCGCGATGGAGGTGGGGCGCGCGCTGCTGCCCGAGCCCTTCGTCGATGCCGGCGTCCATCCGGTCGCGCTGCTCGCGCACTTGCCGGCCGGCGCGCTGCGCGACGAGTTGCTGGCCGGCATCCCGGCCGGCGAGTCGGTGGCCGGCGTGGCCTGGCAGGAAGGCGCCGGCGAACTGGAGGCTGGCGGCGGGCAGGCGACGGCGAGCGCCCATGGCGATCGTGTCAGCCTCGGCGGCCGCAAGCGCTTCGTCCGCCCGGGCATCGGCGCGGACGGCTGGATCGTCTCCGCCACCGAGGGTGGCGAGCCGGCGCTGGTCTGGGTCGACGCGTCGGCGCCCGGCCTGCGCATCACCCACGAGTTCGGCGTCGACGGCAGCGCGACCTCGACCCTGGAGTTCGACGACGCGCCCGCGCGCCTGCTGGCCCGCGGCGACGAGGCGCGGGCCGCGCTGGCGGCCGCCACCGAGTTCGCGCGGCTGGCGCAGGCGGCGGAGCTGGCCGGCATCGCGCGCCGTTCGCTGGAGCTCACGCGCGAGTACATGACCACGCGCGTGCAGTTCGGCAAGCCGATCGGCAGCTTCCAGGCGCTGCAGCATCGGCTGGTGGACGGGCTGATCCAGGTCGAACTGGCCGAGGCCTGCCTGCGCGACGTGCTCGCATCGGTGGGCCGAGCCGACCTGGGCACCCTCGCCAGCCGCGCCAAGGCGCGCTGCGCCCACGCCGCGCTGGAGATGACGCGGATGGCGATCCAGCTTCACGGCGCCATCGGAACGACCAATGAATACGACATCGGCCTGTACTTCAAGCGCGCGATGACGCTGGCGAGCCGCTGGGGCAACGCGGCCGCCCACCGCCGGCGTTACGCGCAGCAGGCCCTCCGGCACGACGCGCGCGACGGTCGGCCGCCCATGCGCGAATACACGGAGTTCCCGACCGACCTCGACTGGGAAGCGATGCCCGAGGCGGAGTTCCGGACGATGGTGCGCGCGCTGTTCGCGAGGCACTACCCGGAGCATCGCCGCTTCATGCCCTATCGCCAGACCTGGGCCGAATCGAAGGCGTGGTACCTGACCCTGTCGCGCCTGGGCTGGATTGCGCCGGCCTGGCCGCGCGAGCATGGCGGCATGGGGCTGCCCGCGGACAAGCTGATCGCCTACATCGAGGAGAGCGAGGCCTGGGGCGTGGCGCGGCCGCCAGACCAGGGGCTGGTGATGGTCGGACCGATCCTGATGCGCTTCGGCACCGAGGCGCAGCGCCGTCGCTTCCTGCCCCCGGTGCTGGCGGGCGAGCACGTGTGGACGCAGGGCTACTCCGAGCCCAACGCCGGCTCCGACCTGGCGGCGGTGCGGACCGAGGCGGTGCCCGAAGGCGACCATTTCATCGTCAACGGCCAGAAGACCTGGACCACCTGGGGCAGCGACGGCACCCACATGTTCATGCTCGTGCGCACCGACAAGACGGTGAAGAAGCAGGCCGGCATCAGCTTCCTGCTGGTCGACCTGAAGACCCCCGGCATCACGGTGCGCCCGATCCGCAACATCGCCGCGGAGCAGGAGTTCTGCGAGGTGTTCTTCGACAACGTGCGCGTGCCGCGCGAAAACCTCGTGGGCGAGCTCAACCAGGGCTGGACCGTTGCGAAGGCGCTGCTCGGCTTCGAGCGCCTCTTCACCGGCAGCCCCAAGCACTCGCAGCACACGCTGCACCAGGTGGAGAAGCTGGCACGCCAGCGCGGGCTGTTCGACGATGCGGCGTTCGTCGCGCGCCTGGCCGAACTGCAGCTCGACACCGCCGACCTCGGCGCCGCCTACGCCGGCTTCGCGGAGCGGGCCAAGCGCGGCGAGCCAATCCCGCCCGGCATCTCGATGCTCAAGATCTGGTCCACCGAGACCTACGAACGCCTCGCGCTGCTGCTGATCGAATCGGCGCAGGACTACGGCGGCCTGCGCGACCACTGCCGCACCGGCGAGATCGACCTGCACGTCGTCGCCCCGCTGTTCAACGCGCTGGGCGCCAAGATCTTCGCGGGCAGCAACGAGATCCAGCGCAACATCCTGGCCAAGTCGGTCCTCGACCTGCCCGCGTAGCGCGGCAGGTGATGCAGCGCCGCGCTATGCGCCGGCGCGCATGCCAGCCTTGCCGCCCGGCTCGTAGGCAGGCGGGACCCGCCCACCTAGAGTTGTGTTCGACGCATCGCATCGCCAGAAAGGCCCCGCCCATGAGTTCGAACGCCGGTCCCCTGTCCCACGTGAAAGTGCTCGACCTGAGCCGCATCCTGGCCGCCCCGTGGGCCGGCCAGATCCTCGCCGACCTCGGCGCCGAAGTCATCAAGGTGGAGCGCCCTGGTGTGGGAGACGACACGCGATCCTGGGGCCCTCCGTTCCTCAAGGACGCGGACGGCCGGGACACGCGGGAGGCCGGCTACTACCTGGCCGTCAACCGCGGCAAGCGTTCCATCACGCTGAGCCTGGACAAGCCCGAGGGGCAGCGCATCGTGCGAGAACTGGCGCTCGAGGCCGACATCGTGCTGGAGAACTACAAGGCCGGCACGCTCGCGCGCTACGGTCTCGACGAGGCCTCGCTGCGCAAGCTGAACCCGCGCCTGATCTACTGCTCGGTCACCGGCTTCGGCCAGACCGGCCCGCGGCGCGACCAGCCCGCCTACGACTTCCTGATCCAGGCCATGGGCGGGCTGATGAGCGTCACCGGCGAGAAGGACGGAAGGCCCGGCGGCGGCCCGCAGAAGGTGGGCATTCCGATCGTCGACCTGATGACCGGCATGTACACGGCCGTGTCCGTGCTGGCCGCCCTCGCGCGCCGCAACGAGACCGGCCGCGGCGACTGCATCGACATCGGCATGCTCGATGTGCAGGTCGCCACGCTTTCCAACCAGGCGATGAATTACCTGGTCTCCGGCAAGGTGCCCAAGCGCAACGGCAACGCGCATCCGAACATCCAGCCGCAGGACGTGTATGCGTGCGCCGACGGCGACGTGATCCTCGTGGTCGGCAACGACGGGCAGTTCGCCCGGCTGTGCGAGGTGCTCGGCTGCCCCGAGTGGATCGCCGACGAGCGCTACGCGACCAATGCGCAACGCGTGCGCCACATCGCCGAACTGTCGGAACACCTGTGCGACCGCTTCGCCGAATGGGAGCGCGAGCGCCTGATCGCCGCGCTCGACGCCGCGGGCGTGCCGTGCGGCGCGATCAACACCGTGGCCGACGTGTTCAAGGATCCGCAGGTCAAGGCGCGCGGCATGCTGCGGCATGTGCCGCACCCGAGCGGCGTCGACGTGCCCCAGGTGTGCAGCCCCATGCGCTTCGCCGATGCGGCGCTCGAGATGCGCGCGCCGCCGCCCCTGCTCGGGCAGCACAGCGACGAGATCCTCGCCGGGCTCGGCTACGGCGCCTCAGACATTGCCGCACTGCGCGGCGCGGGAGTCGTGTGATGGTCATGAAGCTGCACTGGTCCCCCAAGTCGCCCTATGTGCGCAAGGTCATGGTGTGCGCCCACGAACTCGGCCTCGTCGATCGCCTCGAGCTCGTGCGGTCGGTCGCCGCCATGCTCGAACCGAATCCGCGGCTGATGCAGGACAACCCGCTGTCGAAGATCCCGACGCTGGTGCGCGAGGACGGCTTCACGCTGTTCGATTCGGTCGTCATCTGCGAGTACCTCGACGACCTGGCGCAGGGCAGCCTGTTCCCCCGGCAGGGGCCGGATCGCTGGCAGGCGCTGCGCTGGCATGCGCTCGGCGACGGCCTGCTGGACGCACTGATCCTCTGGCGCAACGAGCGCGAACGCGCGGTGCCGCTGCCGCGCCTGATCGCCGCTTTCGAGCTCAAGACGCGCGCGGCGCTGGCGCTTCTGGACGACGAGGCGGCGGCCTTGGCCGAGACCTCGTTCTCGATCGGCCACGCGACCCTCGGATGCGCGCTCGGCTACCTGGACTACCGCTTCGACACGCTGGGCTGGCGCGGCATCGCGCCGCGCCTGGCCGAGTGGCATGCGGACATCCGCCGGCGCGCGTCGTTCCAGCGCACGGAGCCGGTCGATGGCTGAGCCGGTGAACGCCAGCCCGGACAGGAACACGAACGCGCATCGCGAGGGCCTGATGGCTGAATTCGTGAATGCACGCCGGCAGGCGCGTGTCGGCATCGTCACCATCGCCCGCCCGGAGCGCCGCAACGCGCTCAATCTCCAGGTGAAGCGGGAGCTCGTGGCGCAGCTCCAGGCATTCGCCGCCGATCCCGAGGTGGCCGTCGTCGTGCTGACGGGCGAGGGCGGCTGCTTCGTCGCGGGCACCGACATCGGCGAGATGGCGTCGATGCAGCCGATGGACCATGTCCGGCTGGACACGGACCGCGTGTTCCATGTCGTGCGCCAGCTGTCCAAGCCGGTCATCGCCGCCGTGGAGGGCTATGCGCTCGGCGGCGGATGCGAGCTGGCGCTGGCCTGCGACCTGATCGTCGCCGCCGACGACGCGCAGTTCGGCCAGCCCGAGATCCGGGTGGGCATCATGCCGGGTGCCGGCGGCACGCAGCGCCTGCTGCGCACGGCCGGCCGCTACAAGAGCCTGCTCTGGTGCCTGACCGGGGAGATGATCCCGGCGCGCGCGGCCCATGCCGCCAACCTGGTCAGCGAGCTCGTGCCCCAGGGGCAGGCACTCGCGCGCAGCATCGAGATCGCCGACCGGATCGCCGCCATGCCGCCGCTGGCGGTACAGGCCATCCGCGAGGCGATGCGGCTCGGCGCGGACGTTCCGCTGGACACGGCCCTGGCGCTGGAGCGGCGACTGTTCGAACGCCTGTTCGACACCGAAGACCAGAAGGAAGGCATGCGCGCCTTCGTCGAGAAGCGCAAGCCGGCGTACCAGGGGCGGTGAACGGGCGCCGGGCCGGGGCCGGGCGCACCGGTAGCTCAGGGCGAATCGGAAGGGCAGGGCGAATCGGAAGGGCAGGGCGCGCCGAACCACTCCGTGAGCATCGCCGACACCGTGTCCGCCTGCTCGTATTGCACCCAGTGCCCGGCGTCGCCGACGATGTGCCACGTGGTGGCGCCGCGGCGCCCAGCCACCCACCGGGGCGCCACCTCGGCCGGCACGGCGGTGACGTCGTGCTCGCCCCACGCCAGCAGCAGCGGCCCGGCGAAGGCGTCCAGCGCAGCCGCGAGGCCGACGCCGCGCGAGATCGGCTTGCTGTTGAAGCGGCACGCGCGGACCTGCGCCTCGTACAGGTTCACGACGGCGTCATCGATGCGTGCCGGATCGTGCAGCATCAGCGCGGCGAGGTTGTGCCGCAGCGCCTCGCGCCGGCGATCGGGGTCCGGCAGGCGCCAGTCGACGAGTTCGGCGCGCGGCCGGCGGCTGCCGCCATGACCCGCCGGGCCGAGCAAGGCGAGCCGCCGCACCCGGCCGCGTGCCGCGAGTCGGGCAGCCACGATGGCGCCGAAAGAGAAGGCGGCCATGTCGACCGGCGCATGGCCGATGGGCAGCGCGGACATCGATTGCTCGACGGCCTCGACGAGCCGCTCCAGGCGTTCGGGCGGGCGGGCCGGCGTGTCGATGCGGTCCGAGTCGCCGTAGCCGGGAAGGTCCGGCAGCCACAGCGTGTGCCGGCGGCACAGCGCCTCGATGTTGCGCACCCAGTGCAGCCAGCTCCCGTGGCCGCCGTGCACGAGCACCAGCGCCGGCCCGCGGCCGACGCAGCGCCAGACCACGCGCCGATCGCCGTGGACGGTCTCGTGCCGGGTGGTGGATCGCTCGATCCCGGCGAATGCGTCGAGGGCGGGTGAATGCGTGGCGTCGCCGGCCACGTGGTCCGGTGCGGCAGCGGGGTCAGGCGTAGAGCGAGGTGGCATTGGTCACGAGGATCCTGGAGACGAGGGCCGGGTCGCCGGTCCAGCGCCGGAGCGCGTCGAGCAGGGCCGCCGCGTCGGGTGCGGGCGTGACGCGCAGGTGGGGCCAGTCGCTGCCCCACACCAGCGCATCCGGGTTCGCGCGCAGCATGGCCTCGTGGAACGGACGGCCCCGTTCGAAGTCGGCGAAGTCGGGCGCACCGAGCAAATTACGGTAGGCGCAGAGCTTCACCCGCACGTGGCCGCTCTCCAGCAGGGACAGCAGGCCACGGAAGCCGGGGTCGTCGATGCCGGCGGCCACGTCGAAGCCGCCCATGTGGTCGATCACCACCGGCACCGGCAGTTCGCGCAGCCGGGGCGCGATGTCCGGCAGCACGCGGCAGTCCGTCCACAACTCGGCGTGCAATCCCGCTTCCGCCAGCGCGGGCGCGAGCGCGAGCAGGTCGTCCAGCGAGGCGCTCCCCGCGAAATTCGCGCCGGCGCCGCTGCGATGGCTGAAGCGCGCGGCGCGGATGCCGCGCTCGCGCAGGCCTCGCAGCGTCGGCAGCATGCCGGGCCGCAGCACGATCACGCCGCGCAGGTTGTCGTGCAGCGACAGCGCGTGGAACAGCAGCGAGAAGTCCTCGCCATAGGCGCTCGGGTGCACCAGCACGCCGTGCGACAGCCCGAGCCGCGACAGCAGGTTCTGGTACTGCGCGAGCGATGCCTCGGGCGGGGTGTAGCTGCGCTGCGCGGCGAGCGGGAAGCTCGCGTAGG
Organism: Piscinibacter sp.; assembly: GCA_044223035.1. GTDB lineage: Bacteria > Pseudomonadota > Gammaproteobacteria > Burkholderiales > Burkholderiaceae_C > JBGAMJ01. The sequence continues at coordinate 2,053 of JBGAMJ010000058.1, read as the reverse complement.
GGCCGAACAGGTGCGCGTGGCAATCCCAGCCCGTCACGATCGGGCTCGACGCCTGCGGCAGCCCGGCGCTGCGGCGCTCCCCGGTGCGTGCGGCATCGCTCATCGCATCGACTGCTGGGGCAGCGCGAACGCCGGCTCGACGCCTTCGGGAAGCGGAATCTCGTGCGCATTCAGCGTCATCGCGACCATCGTGTAATAGCCCACCAGTGCCGTCAGCTCGACCACCGTGCGCTCGCCGAAGCGCGCGACGGCGTCCGCATGGCAGGCGTCGGACACGGAGTTGAACTCGTTCAGCTCGCTCGCGTAGCGCAGCACCGCCGCATCGTCCGGCGACAGGCCGTCGGGCCAGCGTTCGGCGAGGATCGCCTCGATGATCTGGGGCTCGATGCCGACCTTCTCCGCCTCGAGCCGGTGCGCGTACCACTCGAACGGCGACTGGCAGGCGCGGCCGGTGACCAGGATGGCCAGTTCCGACAGGCGCGGCGGAAGCGTCGTGTGGTATCGCAGCAGTTCGCCGAGCGCCTGCCAGCGGTCGGCCAGGTCGGCGTTGTGCAGGGCGGCGCGCAGCGGCCCCTGGATCCGGCCGCGGCGGCCGGAGACGATCCGGTCGTGCACCCGGCGCTGTTCCGGATTCATCTGCTCGGGCGTGGGAAGCGTGATACGCGGCATCGAGGTGTCCTGAGTGAGACCCGAGCTTATCGGCCGCGATCGCGGCGGCCTACGCCGAGGCGCGCATCTCAGCTATGCCGATGGCGTCACGGCGGGCGTGGCCCACATGCCGTCGCGCGCCATGTCCTCGACGATGCGGGTGATGAGCGTGGCGACGGCCGAAACCGCGCGCGCGGGCCCCTTCGATTTCGCCATCGCCATCGAGATCGTGCGCTGGAACGGCGGGTCGACGACGCGCGCGGCCTGCAGGCGCCCGTCCTGCACTTCCGTCCACACCGCATGGATCGGCAGCACGGTATACAGGCGCTCGGTCGCGACCAGCGCCCGCTGCAGCGGCAGCGAATCCGCCTCGATCACCGGCGCGAGGTTGATGCGCCGCTGGCGAGCGATGGCATCGAGCGCCGTCCGCAGGCCATTGGGGGCGCTCGGCAGGATGAACGGCAGGTCGTTCAGCGCATCGAAGGCGATCCGCGGCGCCGCGGTCAGCCGGTCGCCCGCGGGGCCGATGAGACAGCTGTCCACGACCGCCAGCGATTGCTCCATCTCCGGCAGCGTCGGCCCGTAGCGATAGAGGATCGCGATGTCCACCCGGGCGTCGGCCAGCCATTCCTCCACCTGCCCGCTGGATCCTTCCAGGACCTTGAGGCTGACGGCCGGAAGGTCGGCCCGCGTCTGCGCGAACAGCCGGCCGACCAGCGGCATGCCCAGCGACGGCAGCAGGCCCAGCGTCACCCGGCCGCTGGGCTCCCGGGCTTCGCCGCGGATCTCGCCCTCCAGCCGCTCGGCGTCGGTCAGCAGCGCCTTGACCTGCGGGAACAGGCGCGCGCCGGTGTCGGAAAGCTCCACGCCCCGGCCCGTCCGGGTGAACAGGCGCGCGCCGCACTCGCGTTCGAGCGCATTCAGCTGGCGGCTCAGAAGCGACTGGTTGCTGTCGAGAAACAGCGCGGCGCGGGTCAGGCTGCCCAGTTCCCCGATGGCCACGAACGCACGCCACTTGTTCAGGTCGGCGGTGACGTCGATCTTGAAGTCCGAGGCTTTGCCGGGTTGCATCGTGGGCGCGGGGACAAGGATCGGATCATTGTGCCCAATCCTTATCCTGGGGGCGCCGCATTGGCGTGATCCGGCAGTCCGGCAACCAGGCCTTGAGTCCCAAGGGGCATCGATCCGCTCCTTCGCGCAGGTCGGAGCGGCGAAGTCGCGGGCGGGCAGGCCGCCGCGGCGCTTCGGCGAGGCGGTCTCCGCTTCGCTCCGACTGCCCTGCGATGCTCGGTCTCGTGGCCCGTCGCAGAACTCACTACGCTCACTTCGTTCGCTGCGTTCGGACAGTTGCGACGAGTCAGACCACGAAGCGCGCTGCGCGCGCGGCCACGAGCCCTGCGCTTCT
>JBGAMJ010000057.1:0-30276 GCA_044223035.1 Piscinibacter sp. | reverse complement strand
CCTCCCCTAGCTGACCCCACCAGAAAGCGACACATGAGTCAGACCCTTCGATACGGCATCATCGGCTGCGGCAGCATGGGCCGGGAGCACATCGAAAACATCCGGGCGCTGCCCGGCGCCGAAGTCACCGCGCTCGCCGACACGCACGAGGCGAGCCGCACCGCTGCCGCGGCGCTGCTGCCCGGCGGCGCGAACGCACCGAAGGTGTTCCAGCACCACCAGGACCTGCTCGCCAGCGGCCTGTGCGACGCGGTGGTGATCGCCACGCCGAACTTCACCCACGTCGACATCCTGCGCGACGCGCTCGAGACCGACCTGCACATCCTGGCCGAGAAGCCGCTCGTCACGCGCATCGACGACGGTGTCGCGCTGGTCGAGCAGGAGCGCCGGAGCGCGCGCAAGGGCATCGTCTGGGTGGCGCAGGAATACCGCTACATGCCGCCGGTCGCCGAGATGATCCGCATGGCGCACGGCGGCGCGGTCGGCAGGCTGCACCAGGTGGCGATCCGCGAACACCGCGAGCCGTTCTACCCGAAGGTCGGCGACTGGAACCGCTTCAGCGCCAACACCGGCGGCACGCTGGTCGAGAAGTGCTGCCACTACTTCAACCTGATGGACCTGGTGCTGCGCGAGAAGCCGCTGCGCGTGTTCGCGTCGGGCGGGCAGCGCGTGAACCACCTCGACGAGAGCTACCAGGGGCGGCGGCCGGACATCCTCGACAGCGCCTACGTGATCGTCGAATACCCGAGCGGCGCGCGGGCGATGCTCGACCTGTGCATGTTCGCCGAGAACTCGATCGACAACGAGCACATCGTGGTGGTCGGCGACGAGGGCAAGCTCGAATCGCTGCTGCCCTCGCTGACGCTGCGCTTCGGCCGGCGCGAGGACTGGGGCCGCCGCGCCGTGTGGGGCGAGGCGTCGGGCACCGGCAAGGGCGTCTCGGTGCGCCGCGTGTGGGACACCAACATCCGCTACGCCGGCCAGCACTTCGGCGCCTCGTACATCGAGCACCAGCACTTCGCCGACGCCGTGCGCCAGGGCAAGCCGCCGGAGATCACGCTCGAGGAGGGGCTGCGCAGCGTCGCCACCGGGCTGGCGGCGCATCGCAGCATCGAGACCGGCCGCGCGGTGGAACTGCGCGACGTGCTGCCGGCCGGCTGGTGAGCCGCCGCTGCGACCGACGACCATGACGCGCGACGCCACCCGCCCCCGCCACGCGCCGCCGGCAGCGGCCGGCGCCGCCGTCGAACTGCGCCACGGCGGGCTGCGGCTCGCGCTGCGGCCCGACCTCGGCGGCAGCATCGCCGGCCTGTGGCACGACGGGACACCGGTGCTGCGCTCGGTCGAGCCGGCGGCGCTTGCCGGGCCGCGGCAGTCGGCCTGCTTCCCGCTGGTGCCCTACTCCAACCGCCTGGCCCACCGTCGCTTCCACTGGCTCGGCCGCGAGCACACCACCGCCGCGAACTTCGACGCCAGCCCGCATTCGCTGCACGGTGTCGGCTGGCACCGGCCCTGGCAGCTGGTGCAGCAGCAGGCCGACAGCGCCGTGCTGCGCTACCGCCACACGCCGGACGACGGCTGGCCGTTCGCCTTCGAGGCCGAGCAGTCCATCGTGCTGGCGGCGCGCTCGCTGCGGCTCGGGCTGCGCCTGCTCAACACCGCGGCCCACGATGCGCCGGCCGGTCTCGGCTGGCACCCGTATTTTCCGAAGCGCGGCGGCAGCCGGCTGCGCATCGACGTCGACACCCGCTGGGAAAACGACGATCTGCAGTTGCCCAGCCACGCCGTCGCCCAGGCGCCGATCGACGGCGCCGTCGCCTCGCTCGCGGTCGATCACTGCTTCAGCGGCTGGCGGGGCGCCGCCCGGATCGACGATGAATGCTTCTCGCTGCGTCTGTCGTCCACCCTCTCGCACGTCGTGGTGTTCACGCCGCCGGCGCAGGCGCACTACTGCGTCGAGCCGGTCAGCCACGTCAACGACGCGATCCACGCGGCCGATCCGCAGGCGCGCGGATGGGTCCGGCTGCGCCCGGGCGAGAGCGTCGCCGCGTCGATGACGCTGGACATCGCCGAAGCGCACGCCGCCAGCACCTGAACCGCACCCCGCGCGGCATCCGCGCCCGCGTCCGCAGCCCTCTTCGTACCCACACCCGCACCCGGCCCGTTCACCAGAGAGTTCCATGAACGCAACCCCAGCCTCCCACGCTTCCTACCCTTCGCTGAAGGACCGTGTCGTCTTCGTCTCCGGCGGCAGCTCCGGCATCGGTGCCGAGCTCGTGCGCGCCTTCGCCGCGCAGGGCGCGCGCGTCGCGTTCTGCGGGCTGCGCGCCGATGGCGGCCAGGAGGTCGTCGACGCCGTCCGCGCCGCCGGGCATCCGGCACCGCTGTTCGCGCCCTGCGACGTGCGCGACGTCGCCGCCTACCAGGCGCTGCTGGCCGACGTGGCGCACCAGCTCGGCCCGATCCGCGTGCTGGTCAACAACGCCGGCCGCGACGACCGCCATGCGATGGAGGAGGTCACCTCCGAGTACTGGGACGACCGCCTGGCGCTGAACCTGAAGCACTACTTCTTCGCCATCCAGGCGGTCGCGCCCGGCATGGCGGCCGCCGGCGGCGGCTCGGTGATCAACATGGGCTCGGTGTCGTGGATGCGCGGGCGGCCGAACCTGGTCGGCTACACCACCGCCAAGGCCGGCATCCTCGGGCTCACGCGCACGCTGGCGCGCGAGCTCGGCGGGCGCGGCATCCGCGTCAACGCGGTGGTCCCCGGGGCGATCGTCACCGAGCGCCAGACCACGCTGCACCGCGACCCGGCGGCCGACCAGGCCTTCCTCGACGCGCAGTGCCTGAAGATCCGGCTCGACCCCGGCCACGTCGCACGGCCGACGCTGTTCCTCGCCGCCGACGACAGCGACGGCATGACCGGCCAGCACGTGCTGGTCGACGCCGGCATCGCGCAGCAATCGGTGCTGTCGTGAGCACGCGCGACGAACTGCTCGCGCGCCTGCGCGGCCGCGAGCGCCACGACCTGATCGTCGTCGGCGGCGGCGCCACCGGCCTGGGCGTGGCGCTGGACGCGGCCGCGCGCGGGCTGTCGGTGGCGCTGCTGGAGGCCGACGACTTCGCCAAGGGCACCTCGTCGCGCAGCACGAAGCTCGTGCACGGCGGGGTGCGCTACCTGGCCCAGGGCAAGCTGTCGCTGGTGCGCGAGGCATTGCACGAGCGCGCCACGCTGCTCGCCAACGCGCCGCACCTGGCGCAGCCGCTGCCCTTCGTGATGCCCGGCTACCGGCGCTGGGAACGGCCGTTCTACGGCATCGGGCTGAAGATGTACGACGCGCTGGCCGGCGCGCGCAGCCTCGGCTCGACCGAATGGCTGTCCAGCCGGCAGGTGCGCGACTGCCTGCCCGGCGCACGCGACGACGGCCTGCACGGCGGCGTGCGCTACTGGGACGCGCAGTTCGACGACGCCCGCCTGGCCGTCGCGCTGGCGCGGACGGCGCTCCGGCACGGCGCGGCGGTGCTGAACCACTGCGCAGTGACCGGCCTCGTCCACCGCGACGGCGGCAGCGGCGGCACGCGGGTGGCCGGCGTGCGCGCGGTCGACCGCGAGACCGGCAGCACCTTCACGCTCGCCGCCGACTGCGTCGTCAACGCCACCGGCGTGTGGGTCGACGAGGTGCGCGACATGGACCGCCGCGACGGCGCGCCGCCGGTGCCGCGCATGGTGTCGCCGAGCCAGGGCGTGCACCTGGTCGTCGACCGCGCGTTCCTCGGCGGCGACCATGCGCTGCTGGTGCCGAAGACGGCCGACGGCCGCGTGCTGTTCGCGGTGCCCTGGCTCGGCATGACGGTGCTCGGCACCACCGACACCGCACGCGACGACCTGGCCGCCGAGCCGGCGCCGTTCCACGACGAGGTGGCCTTCATCCTCGGCGAGGCCGCGCGCTGCCTGAAGAAGGCGCCGCGCCGCGAAGACGTGCGCTCGGTCTGGGTCGGCCTGCGCCCGCTGGTCAAGCCGGAGACCGATACCGGCGCCACCCGCGCGATCTCGCGCGAACACGCGATCCGCGTCGGCCGCTCCGGGCTCGTCACCGTGACCGGCGGCAAATGGACCACCTACCGTTCGATGGCCGAGGACGTGCTGGCGCACTGCTTCGACGCCGGCCTGCTGGCGCGCCGCGATGCCGGCGCGACCGAGCACCTGCCGCTGGCCGGCGCGCCGTCGCGCGGCACGATCGCGCTGTCGCAGGCGCCGGGCGAACACCTCTACGGCACCGACGCGGAAGAACTGCGGCGGCTGCCCGGCGCCGATCGATGGCTCTGGCGCTTCGACGGCGAGCTCGCCGGCGGGCCGCGCGGCCTGAGCGAGGCCATGGTGCGCTTCGCGGCGCGTCACGAGATGGCCCGCAGCGTCGAGGATGTGCTCGCGCGCCGCAGCCGCCTGCTCTTCCTCGACGCCGCACGGGCCGACCGCTCGCCGCACCGGTGGCGGCGATCCTCGCCGACGAACTGCAGCGCCCGGTCGACGACGGCCGAAGCTACCGCCGGCTGATGGCAATACCGGCTTCGCTACGTAGAGCGGCACCGCCCCGCCGACCCCCTTCCGAGACCTTGCAACGATGATCTGCCCCGACACCCCGCTCGACACCCTGCGCGACCGCGACCTGTTGCGCACCGACGCGTTGATCGGCGGCGCTGCCGTCCCCGGCGCCGCCCGCTTCGACGTGCTCGATCCGGCCACCGGCCGTCCGCTGGCATCGGTCGCGAACCTCGGCGCCGACGACGCGCAGCGCGCCGTCCATGCCGCCGCCGCAGCGCTACCCGCGTGGCGCCGCCGGCCTGCGCGCGAGCGCGCGGCCATCCTGCGGACCTGGGCCGCGCTGCTGAACGAACACGCCGACGACCTGGCGCGCATCATGACGGCCGAGCAGGGCAAGCCGCTGGCCGAGGCGCGCGGCGAAGTCGGTTTCGGCGCCAGCTTCATCGAGTGGTTCGCCGAGGAGGCGCGGCGCGTCTACGGCGAGACGATCCCGACCACCGACGCCGACAAGCGCTACCTGGTGGTGAAGCAGCCGATCGGCGTCTGCGCGGCGATCACGCCGTGGAACTTCCCGATCGCGATGATCACGCGCAAGGTGGCGCCGGCCATCGCCGCCGGCTGCACGGTGGTGGTCAAGCCGGCCGAGCAGACGCCGCTCTGCGCCCTGGCCGTGGCCGAGCTGGGCCGGCGCGCCGGGCTGCCCGACGGCGTGCTCAACGTCGTCACCGGCGACGGGCCGCGGTCGATCGAGATCGGGCGGGTGCTGTGCGAGAGCAGCGTGGTGCAGCACCTCTCGTTCACCGGCAGCACCGAGGTCGGCCGCATCCTGATGCGCCAGTGCGCGCCCACCGTCAAGAAGCTCGGGCTGGAGCTGGGCGGCAACGCGCCGTTCATCGTGTTCGACGACGCCGACCTCGACAGCGCGGTCGAGGGCGCGCTGATCAGCAAGTACCGCAACGCCGGCCAGACCTGCGTCTGTGCCAACCGGCTGTACGCGCAGGACGGCATCTACGACCGCTTCGTGAAGCGCCTGGCCGAGAAGGCGGCGGAGATCCGCGTCGGCAACGGCTTCGAGCCGGGCGTGCAGCAGGGGCCGCTGATCGACGCCCAGGCGCTGGCGAAGGTGGAGTCGCACGTGGCCGATGCGCTGGCCAAGGGGGCGCGGCTGCTGACCGGCGGCCACCGCGTCGGCGAGCGCAGCTACGCGCCCACAGTGCTCGCCGACGCGCGCGCCGACATGCTGTGCGCACGCGAGGAAACCTTCGGCCCGGTGGCGCCGGTGTTCCGCTTCCGCACCGAAGACGAGGTGGTCGCACTGGCCAACGCCACCGAGTTCGGCCTCGCGAGCTACTTCTACAGCCGCGACGTCGGGCGCATCTTCCGTGTCGGCGAGGCGCTGGAGTTCGGCATGGTCGGCGTCAACACCGGGCTGATCTCGACCGCGGAGGTGCCGTTCGGCGGCGTCAAGCAGTCCGGGCTCGGCCGCGAGGGATCGCGGCACGGCATCGACGAGTACGTCGAGACCAAATACCTGTGCCTGGGCGGCATCGGCGCGTGAGCGGGGTTGCCGTGGCATCGGGCCGCTCCTTCCTGCTCGCCCTGGACCAGGGCACGTCGAGCTCGCGCAGCGTCGTCTTCGACGCGGCCGGCCGGATCGTCGCGATGGCGCAGCGCGAGCTGCGCCAGCACTATCCGCAGCCCGGCTGGGTCGAGCACGATCCGATGGAGATCTGGCAGACCCAGCTCGCGACCGCGCGCGAGGCGCTGGCCGCGGCCGGGCTCGGCGTCGGCGACATCGCGTCGATCGGCATCACCAACCAGCGCGAGACCACCTTCCTGTGGAACCGGCGCACCGGCGAGCCGCTGCACCGGGCGATCGTCTGGCAGGACCGGCGCACCGAACCGATCTGCGCCGCGCTGCGCGCCGACGGGCACGAAGCGCGGGTGCGCGAACGCACCGGGCTCGTCGTCGACCCGTACTTCTCCGCCACCAAGCTCGCCTGGCTGCTCGACCGCGTGCCCGGCGCGCGCGCGGCCGCCGAGCGCGGCGAGCTGGCCTTCGGCACCGCCGACAGCTGGCTGCTGTGGCAGTTGACGCGCGGGCGAGTGCATGCGACGGACGTCAGCAACGCCTCGCGCACGATGCTCTTCGACATCCACCGCGGCGCCTGGGACGCCGGGCTGCTCGGCCTGCTCGGCCTGCCCGAGACGCTGTTGCCCGACGTCCACCCGTCGAGCCACGCCCACGGCGCGACGGACCCGGAATGGTTCGGCGGCAGCATCCCGATCGGCGGCATCGCCGGCGACCAGCAGAGCGCCTTGTTCGGCCAGGCCTGCTTCGATGCCGGGCTGGCCAAGAACACCTACGGCACCGGCTGCTTCATGCTGATGCACTGCGGCGACCGCCCCCGCGCATCGCGTGCCGGGCTGGTCACCACCCGGGCCGCCCAGGCCGGCGACGCGGCCGGCTACGCGCTCGAAGGCAGCGTGTTCATCGGCGGCGCGGTGGTGCAATGGCTGCGCGACGGGCTGGGCGCGATCCGTGCCAGCGGCGAGGTGCAGGCGCTCGCCGAGAGCGTGCCCGACAGCGGCGGCGTGAGCTTCGTGCCGGCCTTCACCGGGCTCGGCGCGCCGTACTGGAACCCGCAGGCACGCGGCGCGATCGTCGGCCTGAGCCGCGGCAGCACGACCGCGCACATCGCGCGGGCGGCGCTCGAAAGCATCGCCTTCCAGACCGCCGCGCTGCTGCAGGCCATGCGCCGCGACGCCGCCGACGCCACCGGCGATGCGTGGGGCACGGTGTCCGAACTGCGCGTCGACGGCGGCGCGAGCGTCAATGACCTGCTGATGCAGTTCCAGGCCGACCTGCTCGGCATCCCGGTGCTGCGGCCGCGCGTGATCGAGACGACGGCCTTCGGCGCCGCCTGCCTGGCGGGGCTGAACAGCGGCCTGTACCAGGGGCTGGACGAACTGCGCTCGCTGTGGCGCGCCGAGCGCCGCTTCGAGCCGGCGATGCCGCGCGACCAGGCCGCGGCGCTCACCGCGCGCTGGGAGCACGCGGTGCGACAGGTCACCGCCGAATGAGCCCGTTCGTCGCCCGGCGTGGCGCGGCCCGGCTGGGAGCCGCGGTCGCAGCGGCGGTTGCCGTCGCTGTCGCGAGCCCGCCATGACACTGGCCCAGCACGCGTCGTTCCTGCTCTGCGTGGCCGTCGCCGGCTACGTCCAGAACCTGACCGGCTTCGCCTTCGGGCTGGTGCTGCTCGGGCTGGTCGGCCTGACGCACGTGGCGTCGCTCGCCGACGTGACCAACGTCGTCAGCGTGCTGACGCTGGTCAACGCGATCGGGTTGTTCCGCGCGTCGAAGCCGCAGTTCGACCGCGAGGTGATGCCCGCCACGCTGGCCGGCAGCCTGATCGGCGTGCTGGCCGGCGTGCTGCTGCTGAACTGGCTGAGCGACAACGTGGTGACCGGGCTGCGCCTGCTGCTGGGCGTGACGATCGTCGGCTGCGCGGTGGTGCTGCTGCTCGATGCCGCGGCGCTGAAGACACGCTCGCCGGTGCGCGCATTCGCGGCATTCGGCCTGGTGTCGGGCGTGCTCGGCGGGCTGTTCTCGACCGCCGGCCCGCCGCTGGTCTACCACTTCTACCGGCAGCCGATGCCGATGCGCGCGATCCGCGACGCGCTGGTCGGCATCTTCGCCGCCAACGCGGTGGTGCGCCTCGGCCTGATGCTGCTGGCGTCGCGCATCACCGCCGACGCGGTCTGGCTCGGGCTCGAGGCCGTGCCGCTGGTGCTCGCCCAATCGCACTGGATGTCGCGCCGGCCGCCCACGTGGAAGCCGCAGACGGTGCGGCACATCGTCTGCGGGCTGCTGGTCGTCATCGGCATCGGGCTGGTCGTGCCGGCGATCCAGTCGATGCGCCACGGGTGAGAGGGTGTTCGCGGTCGGTCGCGATCGTCCGCGAAAGGTCGCATGCCCGCGGTGTCTGCGCGGCGCGGCAGGCGGTGGCGCGCGCATCGCGTGCGATCGTTGGCCTTGACCGCGCCTCAGCCCGCGGCGCGCGCGATCGCGACGAAATCGGCGGCGACCAGCGACGCGCCGCCGACCAGGCCGCCGTCGATGTCAGGCTGCGCGAACAGCGCCGCGGCGTTGTCGGGCTTGACGCTGCCGCCGTAGAGGATGCGCGTGCGGCGGGCAGCCGATGTGCCGGCTCCGGCATCGGCACCGTTGCGCGCCCTCCCCGCCAGGTGCTGCCGGATCGACGCGTGGACCTGCTGCGCCTGTTGCGGCGTGGCCGAGCGCCCGGTGCCGATGGCCCACAGCGGCTCGTAGGCGATGACGCAGGCGTGCAGGTTCGAGACGGGATCGGGTGGCGGGGCGCTCGTGGATCTGGCTGCGAACTCGCCTGCCGGCCCGCTCGCGAACTCGTTCGCCGGCCCACGCGCCAGCTCGCTCGCAAGCGCATCCGCCAGCGCATCGAGCTGGCCGAGCACGACCGCGTCGGTCTGCCCCGCTTCGCGTTCGGCCAGCGACTCGCCGACGCAGACGATCGGCGTCAGCCCGGCCCGCAGCGCTGCGGCGGCCTGTCTTCCGACGATCGCGTCCGATTCGGCGTGCGCCGAGCGCCGCTCCGAGTGGCCGACGATCACGCAGCGGCAGCCCAGGTCCGCCAGCATGTCGGCGGACACCTCGCCGGTGTGCGCGCCCTGACGATGCTCGCTCAGCGTCTGCGCACCCCAGGCGATGGGCGAATCGCGCAGCAGGTGTTGCGCCAGCTCGAGGTACGGGAACGGCACGCACAGCGCGAGTTCGCAGGCCGGGTGCGGGCCGAGCGACTGCCGGATGCCGTCGATCAAGGCCTGGGCCGAGGCGCGGGAGCCATGCAGCTTCCAGTTGCCGACGACCAGCGGGCGCAGGTCGCCGGGTGGCGCCTGCACCGCCTGTTCCGCTCGTGCCAGGTTCGACACGTTCGACGGTTCCGACAAGGTCACCAGCTCCGCGGATTCGGTCGACATCCGTCCATCCGCTCGATCAGGAATCGCAGCCAGCCCCATCGCGTCACGCTCCCTGCGCGGCGCGCCAGCTTCGCAGCCAGCCGAGCCCGGCGGAGGTGCCGGCGCGCGGCCGGTACTCGCAGCCGACCCAGCCCTGCCAGCCGCATTCGGCCGAGACCTGGTCGATCACCGAAAACAGGTACGGGTGGTGCAGTTCGCCGATGTCCGGCTCGTGGCGCTCCGGCACGCCGGCGATCTGGAAGTGCCCGACCTGGCCGGTCGGCAGGTAGCGGCGGATCTTCATCGCCACGTCGCCCTCGACCACCTGGCAGTGGTAGAGGTCCATCTGCACCTTGAGGTTGGCCGCGCCGACGGCCTGCACCACGCGGTGCGCCTCGTCCTGCCGGTTCAGGTAGAAGCCGGGGATGTCGCGCGGGTTGATCGGCTCGATCAGCACGTCGCGCCCGGCGCTCGCGGCCCGCGCCGCGGCCCAGGCCAGGTTGGATTCGTAGGTCGCGGCCAGGCGTGCGGGCTCGACACCGGCCGGCGCGAGGCCGGCCATCAGGTGCACGCGCGGGCAGTTCAGCGCCTCGGCGTAGAGCAGCGCCTGGTCGACGCCGCGGCGGAACTCGTCCTCGCGCCCGGGCAGGCAGGCGATGCCGCGCTCGCCGCGCTCCCAGTCGCCGGGCGGCGCGTTGAACAGCACCTGCTGCAGGCCGTGGTCGGCCAGTCGCCTGGCGAGCGCCGCGGGTTCGTGGGCGTAGGGGAAGAGGTATTCGACGGCCTCGAAGCCGTCGCTCGCGGCGGCGGCGAAGCGGTCGAGGAAGTCATGCTCGGTGTAGAGCATGCTGAGGTTGGCGGCGAAGCGGGGCATCGAAGGCTTTCTGGAGCGGGGTCGTTGGGCGGGGATGTCGGGAGCGGCTCGGGGGCTTGCGGGCAGGCTGTCGGGGGGCGCGGTGAGCGCGATGTCAGGGCGTTATCAGGGCGCGGTCGGATCGTGGCGGGGCGTGGGAAAAACTCGTTCGCGGAGGATCGGAAGGTCTCCCGCCCCGTCACCAGCGCGCGCCGAACTGCGTGCGCAGCTCGTCGATCTGCGTCGGTGTCAGCGGCTCGGCGCGGGTCTTCAGCCACAGGCGGGCGGTCTCCTCGAGTTCCTCGAGCACCGCGCTGGCCTCGTCCGGCGAGCGGTGCCAGACGTTCGGGCCGAGCCGGTCGAGCATCACCGCGCGGATCGGCGTGCCGGCCTGCGCCATCGCGGCGATGCGGCGCGCGACCTCGTCGCCGACGGCCGGGTCGCCGGGGCGGTGGTACGGGATCAGCGGCACGTGGCCGACCTTCATCACGTAGTACGGCGTGATCGGCGGCACGATGTCGTCCGCCTGCCAGACGCCGGCCAGCGTCAGCGCGACCAGGTGGGTGGAGTGGGTGTGGATCACGCAGCGCGCCTGCGGGTCGGCGGCGTAGATGCGCCGGTGCAGCGCCAGCGTCTTGGACACGCGGTCGCCACCGGTCTGCACGCCGCCCGCATCCACCGCCGCCAGCCGCGCCGGGTCGAGCCGGCCTAGGCAGGCGTCGGTCGGCGTGATCAGGAAGCCCTCGTCCGTGCGCACGCTGATGTTGCCGGCCGTCGCGTGCACGTAGCCGCGGGCGTACAGCGACGCGCCGACGCGGCAGATCGCCTCGCGCAGGTCGGCATTCATCGCGGCGCGCCGGTTTCGGCGCCCGCGACGGCGCCTGCGACGGCGGCGGTCGTGGCGTTCGGCGTGGCGGCCCGCGAGGCGGTCGTGGCGCCGCCCGCCGCCGCCAGCCGGTCGAACGCCTTCGTGAAGAAGTCGGGCGTGCCGAAGTTGCCGGATTTCAGCGCGACATGCAGCGTCTCGCCACCGGACGCGGGCGACTGCACCGCCGTCCAGGGCACGCCGGGGTCTATCTGCGGGCCGATGGCCATGCGGCGCACGGCCAGCTCGCGCACCACCGCGCCGGAGGTCTCGCCGCCGGCCACCACCAGCTGGCGCACGCCGCGCTCGACCAGGCCGACCGCGATGTTCGACAACGCCTGCTCGACCAGCTCGCCCGCCCGGGCGACGCCGAGCCGGGCTTGCACCGCCTGCACCGCCGCCGCGTCGGCGCTGGCGTAGACGAGCACCGGGCCGTCGGCGAGGCGGGGCGCCGCCCACGCGAGCGCGGCGCCGACCACGTCCTCGCCGGCGGCCAGCGCGAGCGGATCGACGCGGAAGGCGGGCCGCTCGCCGCGCTCGAAGTGCGCGACCTGCGCATTCGTCGCCAGCGAGCAGCTCCCGGAGACGACCGCCTGCTGCCCGGCGGCGGGCGGCAGCGTGTCCGCCCCCTCCCCCGCCCCGCGCCGGCCCAGCTCCGGCCAGTTCTGCGGCAGGCCGATCGCCACGCCCGAGCCGGCCGTCACCAGCGCCACGCCCTTCAGCGCGGCGCCGATGCGCATCAGGTCGTCGTTAGAGACCGCATCGACGACGGCGATGCGCACGCCCTCGGCCTGCAGCGCCGCGAAGCGCTCGCGGATGGCCACCGCGCCGCGCGCGACCACGTCCTGCGCGACCAGGCCGACGCGGTGGCGCGTCTGCGGCTGCAGCACGCGCACCAGGTTCGCATCGGTCATCGGCGTCAGCGGGTGGTGGCGCATGCCGCTGTCGCTGAGCAGCAGGTCGCCGACGAACAGGTGCCCCTTGAACACCGTGCGCTGGTTCTCCGGGAAGGCCGGGCAGGCGATCGTGAAGCCGCCTCCCGGCGCGTCCGCCAGCGCGTCGAGCAAGGCATCGGTGACCGGGCCGATGTTGCCTTCGGGCGTGGAGTCGAAGGTCGAGCAGTACTTGAAGTAGACCTGCTCGACGCCCTGCGAGCGCAGCCAGCGCAGCGCCTCGAGCGACTGCGCCACGGCCTCTGCCGGCGCGATGGTGCGTGACTTGAGCGCGACGACGATCGCGTCGGCGTCGACCGGCGTGGCCGCGTCTTCCGGCACGCCGATGGTTTGCACGGTGCGCATGCCGCTGCGCACCAGGTTGTTCGCCAGGTCGGTGGCGCCGGTGAAATCGTCGGCAATGCAGCCAAGGAGCGGTTTGGACATGGTTCAGTTCTCCAGCACCGGCAGCACCGGCAACGTGACGGCCTGCGGGTTCTCGCGCACGTAGTCGCGCAGGATCGCGTCGAAGCTCGCGTCGGCACGCAGACCGAGCGCACGCGCGCGGGCGGCGTCGATGCGGCTGGGCCAGCTCGTGACGATGGCGGCGATGCGCTCGTCCGGCTCCCAGTCGATCAGCGCGCTGGCGTCGCGGCCCGCGATGCGCTCCAGCGCCTGCGCCATCTCGCGCACGGTGGTGGTCAGCGCCGGCAGGTTGACGGCGGTGCGCGCGCCCCATTCGGCCGCGCCGGCCGTGGCCGCGCGGATCAGGCCCGCCACCGTGTTGCCCGGCGAGGCCAGCGCCACCGGCGTGTCGGGCGACACCGGGCAGCGGGCGCGCTGGCCGGCCAGCGGCTCGCGCAGCATGCCGCTGAGGAAGCTGGACGCCGCGCCGTTCGGCCGGCCCGGGCGCACCGAGACCGTCATCAGCCGCACGTTGCGGCCCTGCACGAAGCCCTTGCGGGTGCAGTCGGCCACGAGCTGCTCGCCGATGAACTTCTGGATGCCGTAGCTGTTCTGCGGTGTCGGCAGCGTGTCGTCCCGGATCACCGCGGGCAGGCGCTGCTCGGGCGAGTCGCCGAACACCGCGACCGAGCTCGAGAAGACGAACAGCGGCGCGTGGCCGGCGCGCCGGCAGGCGTCGAGCAGGGCGCGGGTGGCGTCGAGGTTGCTGCGCATGCCGAGGTCGAAATCGGCCTCGCAGTCGCCGCTCACGGCGGCGGGCGTCGGCCTGCAGGTCGGCGGGCGGCGGCACGCGGTCGGCCAGCGTGATGCGCGCGATCGGCCGGGCGGCGGCGCCGGCGAGCACCAGCGGGCCGCCCGCGAGCAGCGTGCGCGCCAGGCGGGCGCCCAGGAAGCCGCAGCCGCCGGTGATCAGGATGTTCATCGCGTCTCCCCCGCTCACGATGTGCCGCCCTTCGCGCCCGGCAGTTCGATGCCCGGGAAGATCTTGATGACCGCCGAGTCGTCTTCCTTCGCATAGCCGGCGGTGGAGGCCTGCATGAACATCTGGTGCGCGGTGCTCGCCAGCGGCAGCGGAAACTTGCTGGCGCGTGCGGTGTCGAGCACGAGCCCCAGGTCCTTCACGAAGATGTCGACCGCCGACAGCGGCGTGTAGTCGGCCTTCAGCACGTGTGCCATGCGGTTCTCGAACATCCAGCTGTTGCCGGCGCTGTTCGTGATCACCTCGTACAGCGCCGCGGCGTCGACACCCTCGCGCAGGCCGAGCGCCATCGCCTCGGCGGCGGCGGCGATGTGCACGCCGGCCAGCAGCTGGTTGATGATCTTCACCTTGCTGCCGTTGCCGGCGCGGTCGCCGAGGCGGTAGACCTTGGCGGCCATGGCCTCCAGCGCAGGGCCGCAGCGCTCGTACGCGGCCGGCTTGCCGGCCGTCATCATCGTCATCTCGCCTGAGGCGGCCTTGGCCGCGCCGCCGGAGATCGGCGCATCCAGGTACAGCAGCCCCAGGGCTTCCAGCCGCGATTCGAGCGCGATCGACCAGTTCGGGTCGACCGTCGAGCACATCACGAACACGCTGCCGGCGGCCATCGCGCCGGCGGCGCCGTCCGGCCCGAACAGCACCGCTTCGGTCTGCTGCGCGTTGACGACCACCGACACCACGACGGCGCAGGCCGCGGCAACCTCCGCCGGCGACTGGCAGGCCACGCCGCCCTCGCGGGTGAAGGCCTCGGCGGCGCCGGGCCGCGCGTCGCAGACGTGAACCGTGTGGCCGGCGCGCCGCAGCGACTTGGCCATGCCCGAACCCATGGCCCCGAGGCCGATGACACCGATGTTGCTCATGCTTGTTTCCTTGAAAGGTTCATCTCAACGATTGACCATCTTCGCCGGGGTGCGCAGGACGGCGATCGAGCCGATCACCAGCATGCCCGCCAGGACGTACATCCCGCTCTGCGTGCTCTGCGTCGCGTCCTTCAGGTAGCCGACGAGGTAGGGGCTGACGAAGCCGGCGAGGTTGCCGACCGAGTTGATCGCCGCGATGCCGACCGCCGCCGCCGCGCCGGACAGGAACGACGTGGGCAGCGACCAGAACAGCGGTGCGCAGGTCAGCACGCCGGCCGCGGCCAGCGACAGTGCCGCCACCGAGATCACCGTGTTGTGGACGAACGAGGCGGCGATGACGAAGCCGACCGCGCCCAGCAAGGCGGGGATCACCAGGTGCCAGCGGCGTTCGCGGCGGGCGTCGGCGCTGCGGCCAAAGGCGTTCATCGCGACGATCGCGCAGCCGAACGGGATGGCGCTGAACAGGCCGATGTTCAGGTTGCCGGTGACGCCGGTCGCCTTGATCAGCGTGGGCATCCAGAAGGTCAGGCCGTACTGGCCCATCACGAAGCAGAAGTAGATCAGGCACATCAGCCAGACGCGGCGGTCGGTGAAGATCGCAGCGATCGAGTGCTCGCTCTTCGTGCCCTTCCGGTCGGCCGCGATCTCGCGCTCGAGAAGCTGCTTCTCGCCTTCGCTCAGCCAGCGCGCCTGGCGGATGTTGTTGTCGAGGAAGGCCAGCACCGCCACCCCCATCAGCAGCGCCGGAACGGCCTCGATCAGGAACATCCACTGCCAGCCGTGCAGGCCGCTGGAGCCATGGAAGAAGTCCATGATCCAGCCCGACAGCGGGTTGCCGAAGATGCCGGCCACCGGGATCGCGGACATGAACATCGCGATGATCTTGGCGCGGCGGTGCGCCGGATACCAGTAGGTCAGGTACAGGATCACGCCGGGGTAGAAGCCCGCTTCGGCCAGGCCGAGCAGGAAGCGCATCACGTAGAACGTGGTCGGCGTCTTGACCCAGATGAACGCGGCCGACATCAGGCCCCAGGTGATCATGATCCGCGCGATCCACACCCGCGCGCCGATGCGGTGCAGCAGGATGTTGCTCGGCACCTCGAACAGGAAGTAGCCGATGAAGAAGACGCCGGCGCCGAGGCCGTACACCGTCTCGCTGAAGCCCAGGTCCTGCGACATCTGCAGCTTGGCGAAGCCGACGTTGACGCGGTCGAGGTAGGCGACCACGTAGCACAGCATCAGGAACGGGACGATGCGCCAGAACACCTTGGCGTAGGTTCGATCGGTGTCGGCGACGACGGCGCCCGGTTCGGGCGTGGCGGCAAGGGTGATCAAGGCGGTCTCCTGGGGTGGATCGACGCCGACGGGCTGCAGTCCCGGGGCGTGCGCGGCAGGCTCCTGCTGGGAGCCTGGGTTGAAATTGTTTGCGCTAACAAATCCATTGTGCGAGATTGTTAGCGCAAACAACATGGTGCTAACCCTGAACACGCGACTCGCCGGCAAGCCCGGCGCGCATCGCTATGCTTGGCCCCCCACCACCCGCCCCACCGGGGCGCTTCCGCGAGCCCCATGGACACCGAGCCCCCGATGGACGACGAGCCGGAGACACCCGGCAGCGTGACCCTGAGCGAGGTCGCGCGCCGCGCCGGCGTGAGCGGCATGACGGTGTCGCGCGTGCTGCACGACCATGCCAACGTGTCCGAGCGCACCCGCGCCAAGGTGATGGAGGCGGTGCAGGCGCTGGGCTACGTGCCGAACCGGCTGGCCGGGGCGCTCGCCACCGCGAAGACGCGGTTGATGGTGGTGATCATCCCGTCGCTCGGGAACATCGTGTTCCCCGAGGTGCTGCGCGGCGCGAACGAGCGCTTCGAGGCGGCCGGCTACGAGGCGGTGATCGGCGTGTCCGACTACGACCTGGCGCGCGAGGAGAAGCTGATCGCGGCGATGCAGTCGTGGCGCCCGTCCGGCTGGATCGTCGCCGGGCTGGAGCACACGCCGCGCGCCCGCCAGATCCTGCGCGAGGCGCGCTGCCCGGTGGTCGAGGTGATGGACGTCGACGGCGAGCCGATCGACATGGCGGTCGGCTTCTCGAACGCCGCCGCGGGCCGCGAGATGGGCCGCCACCTGCAGGACAGCGGGCGCCGCCGCATCGGCTACGTCGGCGGCGACCTGCGGCGCGACCTGCGCGCGGCCAAGCGGCGCGACGGCTTCGTGCAGGCGCTGGCCGAGCGCGGCCTGGCGCTGGAAGGCGAGTTCACCGCGCCGCGGCCCTCCTCGCTGCTGCTCGGCCGGGCCGGGCTGGCGCAGTTGCTGACGCAGCATCCGGACCTCGATGCCGTCTACTTCTCGAACGACGACATGGCCGTCGGCGGGCTGATGCACTGCCTGGCCGCCGGCATCGCAGTGCCGGAGCGGCTCGCGATCGCCGGATTCAACGGGCTGGAGATCGGCGAGGCGGTGCCGCAGCGGCTGACGACGATCCGCTCGCCGCGCCACCGCATCGGCCAGGTCGCCGCCGACCACATCCTCGCCCGGCTCGACGGCGGCTCGCCGCCGCGCGTGACGGACATCGGCTGCGAATTCATCGCGGGGCAGACGGCGTAGCGGGCGGCGCGCATCGACCGGGCAGTGCGCTGGCCGCCCGCCGATCCCCGGCGCGCACGATGCCGGTGGCACGGCGCGGCCGATGGGTGAACAATCCGCCCCGGGTCGCTGCGTCCGGACCCGCCCGCATCGGGCCGGGACGGCGCCGACGACGAGCCTCTGGAGCGCGCAGATGATCCACGAGCACAAGTCCCATCCCGATGTCCACCAACGCCGGAACGCTCAAGGGGACGAGCGCGGGAACGAGCGCGGGAACGAGCCGGGAAGCGAGCGCGAGGGCGGGCGCGCGGCCGCGGCGGTGCAGCGGCAGCCGCGGGGAGCCGCCCCGGGCGGCGTCGATGCGGCGATCCACGGCAGCGCCCGCAGCGTGGCCCAGCGCCGCCAGCTCGGCAGCCTGTTCGGCCCGGCAGCGCAGCGAAAGCCCGACGACACGGGGCTGCCGCCGCAGCTCAAGGCGGGCGTCGAGTCGCTGTCGGCGGTGTCGATGGACCGCGTGAGGGTGCACTACAACTCGGCGCTGCCGGCGCAGCTCCACGCCCTCGCCTACGCCCGCGGCAGCGACATCCACGTCGCGCCGGGCCAGGAAGCGCATCTGCCGCACGAGGCCTGGCACGTCGTCCAGCAGGCGCAGGGCCGCGTGCAGCCGACGATGCAGATGAAGGGCGGCGTCCCGGTCAACGACGACGAGGGCCTGGAGCGCGAGGCGGATCGCATGGGCGCGATGGCGCTGGCCGCCGGGGCGCAGCAGGCCGCGGCGGGTGCGGGGATGGGCGCGGGGTCGGGCGCAGTGTCGGACGCGGGATCGCGCTCGGAGCCGGGCGCCGCGCCGACCGACACGCTGGCGACGGGCACGCTGCTGCAGGCCCGCTTCGACCACGACGTCGTCCAGTGCGACATCGACATGCCCTACGGCACCTGGAAGACCGAGAAGTACGAACCCTGGGTCGGCGACGGCAGCGAGGAGGGGCAGGAACTCGACCGCCGCGGCTGCGCGATGCAACTGGCCTTCCACCCGAAGAACACCGTGGACGCGAAGAAGATCGGCCTGGTGCAGGAGCTGCAATCATTCGTCGGCGGCCAGGTCGAGGGCGCCGGCAACCCCAACTCGCAGATCCATCCGGACCAGTCGGCACGCAACGTGCCGTTGAACGCACCGGTCGGCGGCGGCCACCGGATCGACCGCGGCCCCGGCGAAACGGTGCCGGTCTACGGCGCGGAGATCCCGTCGGTCGCGAAGACGAAGAACTGGAGCGCCATCAAGATCGGACAACCCGAAACGCAGCTCGGCTACCGCTACAAGCCGCCCGGCCCGAAGTCCGAATACACCACCAAGGCGGCCAAGCTGCTGGACACCCCGAACCGGCGCAACGCCGAGACCAACAGCCGCATGGAGTTCGAGACCACCGCGCTGGCCGTCGAAGGCGCCCAGGCCGGCACGTACTACGGTTCGGTGCGCTGGGGCTGGCGCACCGACGGCGGCGGCGCGTACGAGCTGATCCCGCTGGCGATGGTGAGCGAAGCCCAGCCCAGCGCGACCTTCATGGCCGCCGCCGAGCAGTGGAACCAGGTGGAGGGCGGGCGTGGGGGGCTGACGCTGCCGATCCAGAACAAGCGCGCCGACGACGACAGGGGCTGACGGGCCCGTGACCCGGCCGGGGCACTCGCCCCGCGGGCGAGGTTCGCGCCGCTTGTTCTGCGTCAATTCGCGACCCGGATCGGGGCCGGAAACTCGTGGACATGACACGCACGCGAATCGACCGAGTACGGCGCCGCACCTGCGCCGCGGTGTCCGTTGCCATGTCGGCCGCGATGTCGGTCACGCTGTCACTCACGCTGGCGGCCTGCGCCAGCCTGCTGCCCCATGGCGACAGCGACCAGCCGTCCGGATTCGCCAGCTTCGACGACGCGGCCCGCGCGCTGAACCGGGTGGTGCCGTACCAGACCACGGTCGACGAGCTGAAGCGGCTCGGCTTCGACGTGGACGCCAGCCCGAACGTCACGCTGTTCGCCTATCCGCAGGTGACGGCGCGGCTGTCGCCAGACTCCGACGTTCCGTTCGAGGCACTCGACCCGGGCATCCGCGACTGCATCCTCGCGCGGCAGGCCTGCCGTGCCTACGAATTCCACCTCGGGCGGGAATATCGCCAGCGCGAGGGCACGTTCCTGCTCGACTTCCTGAACTTCCGCCGCAGGACGCACGTGACCGGGTGGCGTTTCGATGCGCTGGTGGTGGTGCGCGACGGGCTCGTGCTGTTCCGCAGCCACGGGGGCGAGCCGCGCACCGACCGCACCGAGCGGCAGGTCAACCCGCTCGGGCCGCTGCAACCGGCCGGCGAAGCCGCCGGCTCGCTGCTGCGCCGCTGAGAGTCTGAGAGGCGGGCGCCCGAGCCGGGCGACCGATGCACGGCGCTGCCCCGGCGCGGGGCCGTGCTCAGACCGGCCGGTCCCCGCCCGGCACGACCTTCGCCATCGCCGCCTTGAAGTCGGCGTTGCCGGCGATCGCGTTCCAGCGCGCCATCAGCTTCTGCCAGGCTTCGCGGCCGATCGAGCCGGCCTTCACCGCGGCGACGAGCCCGGCGTTCACCGACACCAGTTCGTCGTAGCCGCCGAAGCCCTTGCCGGCCAGCCCGTGCACCGCGTAGTTGCTGTAGCCGTAGGCGTTGAACAGCGCGTTCCAGTCGCCCGAGCCGGGCTTGACCGGCGGCGGGGGCGGCGCCGATGCGGGGGTCGGCGCCGGCGGCGGCGGCGCGACGCAGGGGCCGTCGACCCGCACCTGCACCCAGGCGACCGTCGGCTTCGCCGACTCGGCGTCGAACACGAACTTGACGTGGTTCAGCCCCGTCGGCAGCGCCGGCTGCACGACGAAGGACTTCAGCGTGCGCGCCGCGAGATCGAGCCGGCCGACGCTGGCGATCAGCGCGTCGTGGGCGTACAGGCGGGTGACGGTCGCGCTGCGCGCGACTGGCGAGACCTCGTCGATCTTCAGGTTGAAGACACAGCGGCCGTCGGCGAAGCGTACGGCGTCGGCGGCGCGCACGCCCACCTGCGGCAGCGTGCCCGGCGCCACGATGGCCTGGCCGGCGACGCTGGCGCCGTCGGCCTTGAGCAGGCGCACGATGCCGACGATCGGCGCCGACGAGGACGGGGGCGGCTCGGCGGCGAACGCGGCCGACGCGGGGATCGATGCGAGCGCGGCCAGGGCCAGGGGGAGGAGTTTCATCGTCGTGGTTTCCGTGGGTGCGAGGGCGGTGGCGCCTCGGGGTGGTTGGAACGGCAACCGGGAAACCGATGGGACGCGAGCGGGGCCGTCACGCCCCGCCACGGCAACCCCGCTATCTGTCGCATCGCTGCGTGAAGACCGGAGGCTTTGCGTCCCCGCCTTTCGACGGGTTTGCCCAATGTGCGAGGCGATCGTATCGACGGCAGGCGGCGGTCCGACGTGCTTTCTTGGCATCCGGCGAGGCACCGCCGACCAGCGGTCGAAAACCACCCGCGAGCGGCACGTCGGCCCGGTACCCCACCGGGCGCCGCGGGACGGGCGCGACAGGCCCGGGCGGTCGGGCGGCACGATGCCGACCGGGCCTGCGCGGATCGGAGCGATCATTGCCGCGATGCCCGACCCTTCCGACACTCCCGCCTGCCCAGGCCCCTGCCCATGATCTCGAACGAAGACCGAATCGACTGCCACGTCCACGTGTTCGACTCGGAGCGTTTTGCGTACGCCCCGGATGCGCCGTTCCGGCCCGCCGGCGGCGAGATCGGCACGGCCGCCTACCTCGGCCAGGTGCTGGATGCCTACGGCGTCCGGCACGCGTTGATCGTCGGGCCGAACTCCGGCTACAACCTCGACAACCGCTGCCTGCTCGATGCACTGGCGCAAGGCGCCGGCCGCTACCGGGGCATCGCGGTGCTGCGCGAGGACGCGGGGCGCGACGAACTGCAGCAGCTCCAGGCGCAGGGCGTCGTCGGCGTGGCCTTTCAGGTCGCGCTGTACGGCGTCGACTTCTACCGCGGCATCGGCCCGCTGCTGGAGCGGCTTCGCGACCTCGGCCTGTGGGCGGACGTGCAGGTGCAGCACGACCAGCTCGTGGCGCTGCGCCCGCTGCTCGAAGGCAGCGGCGTGCGCGTCGTCTTCGACCACTGCGGCCGACCGGACCCCGCGGCCGGCGTCTCGCAGGCCGGATTCGCGGCCTTGCTCGCGATGGCCGGGACCGGCCGCGCCTTCGTCAAGCTGTCGAGCTTTGCCAAGAGCTCGGCCCTGCCCTACCCGCATGCGGACACCGGGCCGTTCGTTCGCGCGCTGGTCGACGCCTACACGCCGCGCGGCCTGATGTGGGCGTCGGACTGGCCGTTCCTGCGGCCGGCCGCGCGGATCGACTACGGGACGCAGCTCGCGCTGATCGAGCGGCTCGTTCCGGACGCGACCGATCGCCGCGCCATCCTGTGGGAAACGCCGCGCCGGCTGTTCGGATTCGGCGAGCCCTCGGGCTCGTGACCGACCGGCTCGGTTGCAGCCTGATCGGATGGCGCTTCGGCCGGGTCGTGCCGGCGAATGTGCCTCACGATTCGTGAATCATGGAGCCACGTCCAGCCTGTTGTTTGCGCGATTTGTAGTCTGTAGATTCCCTGCATCGCCACTCGATCGAGAAAGCAGGAAATGAACGTGCCCACGGCAGCGCCGACGAATACGAACCCGGGCAGCCCGCTGTCCTGCGACCTGCTCGTCATCGGCTCGGGCGCTTCCGGGCTGTCGGCCGCCGTCACCGCCGCGCACCATGGCCTGAAGGTCATCGTCGTCGAGAAGGACCCGGTGTTCGGCGGCGCCACCGCCTGGTCCGGCGGCTGGATGTGGGTGCCCGGCAACCCGCTGGCGCGGCGTGCCGGCATCCACGAGGATCCGCAGCAGCCGCGGACCTACCTGAAGAACGAACTCGGCGAACGCTACGACGCGTCGCGCGTCGACGCCTTCCTCGACCACTGCGGCCCGATGGTCGCGTTCTTCGAGGAGCACACCGCGCTCCAGTTCGTCGACGGCAACGCGATCCCCGACGTGCACGGCAAGGTGCCCGGTGCCGCGACCCAAGGCCACCAGGTGATCGCCGCCCCCTACGACGGCCGCGAGCTCGGGACGCTGATCAAGCGGCTGCGCAAGACGATGCGCGAAACCTCGTTCATGGGCATGCCGATCATGGCCGGGGCGGACCTGCTGGCCTTCCTGACGATGACCCGCTCGCTCAAGTCGCTGCTGCACGTGGCCCGGCGTTTCAGCCGCCACCTGATCGACCTGGCGATCCACGGCCGCGCGATGCAACTGGTCAACGGCGTCGCGCTGGTGGCCCGCCTGGCGAAATCGGCCGAGAAGCTCGGCGTGCGCATGATCGAGTCGGCGCCGGCGCGGCGCCTGATCCTGGAGAATGGTGCCGTGCGGGGCGCGATCGTCGCCACCGCCGGCGGCGAGATCGAGATTCGCGCCGCCCGGGGCGTGGTGCTGGCCGCCGGCGGCTTCCCGAACGACGTGCAACGCCGCAAGGCGCTGTTCCCGCGCACGCCGACCGGCCGCGAACACCTGGCGCTGCCGCCCGAGAGCTGCTCGGGCGACGGCATCACGCTGGGCGAATCGGCCGGCGGATCGCTGATGACCGACCTGGCGTCGCCTGTCGCCTGGGCACCTGTCTCCAAGGTGCAGCATGCCGACGGCAGCATCGGCCACTTCCCGCACATCATCGACCGGGCCAAGCCCGGGTTGATCGGCGTGCTCGCCCATGGCAAGCGCTTCGTCAACGAGGCCGACGGCTACTACGACTACACGGCGGCGATGGTCGCCGCCGTGCCGCCGGGGCAGGAAGTGGCGTCCTGGCTGATCTGCGACCACCGATTCCAGCGGCGCTACGGCCTCGGTTTCGCCAAGCCGTTCCCGCTGCCGCTCGCGCCCTACCTGCGCAGCGGCTACCTCCGGCGCGGAGCGACGATCGAAGAACTGGCCAAGGCCTGCGGCATCGCGCCGGCGGCGCTGGCCGAGACCGTCCAGGCATTCAACGAACACGCGCGGCGCGGCGAGGACCCGGAGTTCGGGCGCGGCTCGACCCCGTACAACCGCAAGCAGGGCGATCCGCTGCACGGCCCCAACCCGTGCGTGGCACCGATCGAGCATGGCCCGTTCTACGCGGTGAAGGTGCTGCCCGGCAGCTTCGGCACCTTCGCCGGATTGAAGACCAACGCCTCGGCGCAGGTGCTCGGCGCGGGCGACCGCCCGATCGCCGGCCTGTACGCCGTGGGCACCGACATGGCGAGCGTGATGGGCGGCTTCTACCCGTCCGGCGGGATCAACCTGGGCCCGGCCATGACCTTCGGGTACATCGCCGGCCGCCATGCGGCGGGCGTGACGGGGTCGAGCGTGACGGGGTCTGGCGTGACGGGATCTGGCGTGACGGGGTCTGGTGTGACGGGGTCCGGTGTGACGGCAGCGGGCCAGACGAAGGCGGCGGCCGGCGCTCGCAGCGCAGCCGCGCCGAGTTCCTGCGCCTGACGAAGCCCGACCGGCTCGCCCACCGCGGCGAGCCACGCCCCGGACCGCCCGGACAGTGCGCGGCGTGCCGCAGAATCGAAGGCTTTCCGCTTCCCGTCCAGCGCCGATGCAACCGATGACCGCTCCCTGGCTTCGCAGTCTGTGGCCCGCGCGGGCCTCGGTCAGCCACCGCGAGCGTCTGCGGGCCGGTGCCGGCGCGCTGATCGGCATCGCCGCGACCGGCCTGCTCAGCACCTGGGCGCTCGGCGCGCCGCTGGCCTCGGGCTGGCTGATCGCCCCGATGGGGGCGTCGGCGGTGCTGCTGTTCGGCGTTCCGGCGAGCCCGCTCGCGCAGCCCTGGTCCATCGTCGGCGGCAACCTCGTCGCGGCGCTGATCGGCGTCACCTGCGCCCAGCGCATCGCCGATCCGGCCTGGGCCGCCGCGGCGGCGATCGGGCTGGCGATCACGGCGATGTTCGCGTTGCGCTGCCTGCACCCGCCCAGCGGCGCAGTGGCGCTGACGGCGGTGCTCGGCGGCCCCGCCGTTCACGCAGCCGGCTATGGGTTCGTCGCCACGCCGGTGGCGCTGAACACGCTGCTGCTGCTGGCCGCGGCGCTCATCTACAACAACCTGACCGGGCGCCGCTACCCGCATGCGCAGCAGGCCGACTCGCCCCACCCGCACCAGACCGCCGACGCCGTGCCGACCGAGCGGCTGGGTTTCACCGCGGCCGACCTGCAGGCGGCACTGGAGCGCTACGACCAGGTGCTCGACATCAGCGTCGACGACCTGCAGGCGCTGTTCCACGAGACCGAGGCGCAGGCGTTTCGCCGGCGGTTCGGCGAGACCCGCTGCGCCGACGTGATGTCGCGCGACGTGGTCGCCGTGGAGTTCGCGACCGAGCTGGCCGAAGCGTGGGCGCTGATGGCGCGCCATGCGGTGCAGGCGCTGCCGGTGGTCGATCGCACCCGGCGCGTGATCGGCATCGTCACGCGCTCCGATTTCCTGCGTCACGCCGAGCTGCAGGACCAGCGCAGCATCGGCGCGCGGCTGCGCGCGTTCCTGGCCCGCACGACGAACACCCATTCCGACAAGCCCGAGGTCGTCGGCCAGATCATGAGCGCGCCGGCGCGGACGGCCTCGGAGACGACGCCGGCCGTCGACCTCGTGCCGCTGATGGCCGACGTCGGCCACCACCATGTGCCGATCGTCGACGACCGGCGCCGGCTGGTCGGCATGGTCACGCAGGCCGACCTGGTCGGCGCGCTGTACGAGATCTGCCTGGCGCCGCCACCGCGGCGCGCGCCCGCACAATCCGGCGCCGCCCCCCTGCTGGAGAACCCGTGAAGACCTACGACATCGAAGTGCAGCGCCTGAAGGCGATGAAGCACGACAAGGGCGTGATCGAGATTGACATCGACGCACTGGTGTTGCCCCGAGCCGCGCGTGACGACTCGTCCACCGCCAGTTCGCTGCGCCTGCCCGTCGACCACGCCCGCTCGCTGCTGGTGCTGCTGAAGCAGCAGCTCGGCGAACTCGACAAGTTGCAGCCGCGCAGCCGGCGTTCCGGGCGCTGCTGACTGTGCGGCGGCGCGCCGCCCTGGCGCCCCACCCCGTTACTCGAACCCCGGCACGCCCTCGGCGCGGCTGCGCACCACCGGCTCAGCGCGGCGGCGCGGCCGACACCCGCCAGATCGCATCGCCCACGTCGTCCGCGACCAGCAGTGCACCGTCACGGGCGATCGCCACGCCCACCGGCCGGCCGTAGGAAACGCGCTCGTCCGGCGCCAGGAAGCCGGTCAGGATGTCGCGAGGCGGGCCCGAGGGGCGCCCGCCGGTGAACGGCACGAAGACGACCCGGTAGCCGCTGAGCGTGCTGCGGTTCCAGGACCCGTGCTGCCCGATGACCATGCCGTCCGGAAACCCGGGCAGCGTTCCCGCGGGCAGCCAGCACAGGCCCAGCGACGCGGTGTGCCCGCCGAGCGCGTAGTCCGGCACGATGGCCTTCGCGACGGCGGCTGCATCCTGCGGCACGCGGTCGTCCACGGTCGGCCCCCAGTAGCTGTACGGCCAGCCGTAGAAGCCGCCGTCGCGCACGGAGCTCAGGTAGTCCGGCGGCGTCTCGTCGCCCAGGCCGTCGCGCTCGTTGACCACCGTCCAGAGCACGCCCGTCCCCGGCTCCCAGGCCAGGCCCACAGGGTTGCGCAGGCCCGAGGCGAAGATGCGGCTGCGGCCGCTGGCCAGGTCCAGCTCGTAGATGCAGGCCCGGCCTTGCTCGACGTCCAGCCCCGCTTCGCCGATGTTGCTGAAGGAGCCGACGCCGACGTACAGCCGGCGCCCGTCCGGGCTGGGCAGCAGGCTGCGCGTCCAGTGTCCGCCGGGCTTGAACGCCGCCAGCTGGCGGCCCGCCGCGGTGATGCGCGTCGCGCCCGCGGTGTAGGGGAAGGCGACCACGCCATCGGTGTTGCCGACGTAGAAGGTGTCGCCGAGCAGCGCCATGCCGAACGGTTGGCGCAGGCCTTCGAGAAAGGTCTAGCGCGTCTCGGCCACGCCGTCGCCGTACGCGTCGCGCAACAGCGTGCCAGGCAGGAACAGCGCCTCGGCCACCGTGACATCGCCGTTCGGCAGCACATGCATCCAGCGGGGGTGCTTCAGGCCGGTGGCGAACGCGCGGACTTCGAGGCCGGGCGCCGCCACCGGCGTCTGCCCCGGCGCCCAGCCCCGGGCGGTCGGCATCTTCAGCGTGGGGATGCTGCCCTGCGGCCGCGCCTGAGGGATCGTCGGCGTGGCGCCGATGGCCTGCGCCGGCTCGCCGCCCTGCAACCGCCGCCACCGGACCGCCGCGTCGCCGACCAGCGCGACCATCTGCGCGAACATGCCGGACAGGCTCATGGCGTCGCTTTCGTGGGTTTCATCGCTTCGTGGGTTTCATCGTTTCGTGGGTTTCATCGTGATCGCATGGAACGGGCACTTCACCGCGCACAGCGTGCATCCCGTGCAGCGCTCGGCATCGTGCAAGACCGAGGTCTTCTTCCAGCGCACAACCTCCAGGCTCAGCAGGTGCGCGTCGCAGGCGGCGACGCAGCGGCCGCAGCCGGTGCAGCGGTCCGGGTCGACGTGGGGAAGCCGCGCGGCGACACGCGGCTCGCGCGGCCGTTGCGCGGTGCCGGCACTTCGGGTGGGTACGCTGTCGCTCATCGTGCGGCCACCAAGGGCGCGCGCAGGCCGCGCGGCGCGCCCGGCGTCCCGTGGATGAACGCGGCGACGCGAAGCTCGAGGTCCTCCGGCGTCGGCTGCTCAAGCGCCCAGGTGCGCACGCCGATGTCGAAGGTGCTCGAATGCATGGCCCCGACGCGTTCGGCCGCGTCCTCGGACTCCCGAGGCGTGCGCGGGTCGGGGATCTCGACTTCGCCGCGCCTCTCGCGCGCGCTGAGGTCCAGGTGCTGCTGCTTCAACCGCGACAGGCAGGTCTGGTCGATGCCGCCGCGCATCAGCCCGGGGCACATGACGATGCGCACACGCTCGCTGCGCAGGATGAAGTGCGCGTCATCCTGGACACGGCGCTTGAGCCGAGCCGCGCTCCGAGTCGACGGAGGTGGAATCCGTTGGGTCGCCAGGCCGGCCGCACGCTGGCTCGCTGTGGTCATGCCGCGGATCCGGCCCGCCAGCGGCCGGCAAGTTCGACCGCCCGATCGGCATCGGCCGCCGAACCGTCGGCGCCGACCGTCCGCCACAGCACCGGATCCACGTTGAACGGGTGGCCGCCAACCATCACGCGCAGTCGGGCGCAGCGCGGATCGGCGCGGACCGTCGCGATCAGATCCTGCACCACGTGCAGGTGATACCCCATCGTGGCCGACACGGCGAGCACCTCGGCCGCGCGCTCGACCACCGCTTGCACGACAGCGGTGTGCGGCGTGTTCGCGCCGCAGAAGTAGGCGTCCCAGCCGGCCATCTCGAAGAAGTCGGCGACCATGCGGGCGCCGAGATCGTGCAGGTCGCCGCTGACACAAGCGACGACGACGCTGCCGCCGCACGGCTCGATGGCGCTGTCCCTGGGCAGCATCTGCGACATCATGATCTGCGTGGAGGCGCTGCAGAAGTGCTCCTGCGCAACGCTGATCTTGTTCATCTGCCACAGCCGGCCGATCTCGCGCAGCGCCGGCTGAAAGACCTGCAGGTAGAGCTGGCGGACGGGCTCGCCGCGCTCGGCAGCGTCGAACACCAGCCGGCCCGCCGCCTGGCGATAGCCGCCCAGCAGCCGGTGCACATACTCTCGCGTCAGCGTCGCCAACGGATGCGCGGGATCGATGCAGCTGTGGGTCGTGCTGGGCATCGCCGGCAATGCGGCACGCGCGCCCTCGATCATCGCGGCCGCGGGGCGGGCCACCGGTGGCGGCATTTGTTCGCGCACCACGTCGACCATGCAGCCGAGGTGGTTGTCGATGTCCTCGCACAGCACACCACGCTGCTGGAGCAGCACCTTGACCCACCCGACGTAGTCGTTGAAGAGCGCCTGGCTGTCGACGTCGAGCGCGTCGGCCAGGTAGGAGAAGTGAAAAGCCGCGTCCTGGCGCGACTTGGTGCGGCCGGCCGCGCCGTAACGCACACGCAATTTGGGGTTGCGGCCGAACTCGCACGCCACCACCGCGTCAGCCAGCGCGTCCAGCTGGTCGCGCAACTGGTGGCCGGCAGACAGGACGAGGCTGTTCGTCATCGCGACATCGTCCGCAGACGACTTCCAATTCGCCGATGCCTGCGCGAACCCGATGGGTCGCCAGCCAGATGTCCTGCGGTCTGTCGAACGGACACAACTCCTCCATACGAACAGCAGCTTTGAGCCCCGGCACTGGTGCGATCGTCGCACAAAGTCCTTTCACCAGGGGCGAAGTAGTCTCAGATTGTCGCCGTCTGGATTGATCCGCCTCAAGTGGAACGCATCGCGCGATCAGTCTGGACACGGCGGTTGGCACCGACACTGCGTACGATCGCCCCGCCGCCCCGGATCCGTATTCGCCAGAGACTCGGTGAATATCCTCTCCGCAAAAGCAAAACGCCCCCGTCGATAAGACGGGGGCGTTTTCAATAGTAGCCTGACGATGTCCTACTTTCACACGGGAATCCGCACTATCATCGGCGCTGAGGCGTTTCACTGTCCTGTTCGGGATGGGAAGGAGTGGGACCACCTCGCTATGGTCATCAGGCTTAACCGGTCGCCATCATGTCGTCCGACATGACAGCCAATTCGTAGAGTCGGGAGCCTCGCGGCGTCCCCTTGGAATCAGACTTGATTGCGCGCAGTTCTCATGAAGAACGGCCAACGGTACTTATACAGTTCTCGTCATAACCTGATCTGCGACTGCAGCATCAAAGTTATAGGGTCAAGCCTCACGAGCAATTAGTACTGGTTAGCTTAACGCATTACTGCGCTTCCACACCCAGCCTATCAACGTCCTGGTCTCGAACGACTCTTCAGGGGGCTCGAGGCCCCGGCAAGACTCATCTTGAGACGAGTTTCCCGCTTAGATGCTTTCAGCGGTTATCTCTTCCGCACATAGCTACTCGGCAATGCCACTGGCGTGACAACCGATACACCAGAGGTGCGTCCACTCCGGTCCTCTCGTACTAGGAGCAGGCTCTCTCAATCTTGCAGCGCCCACGGAAGATAGGGACCAAACTGTCTCACGACGTTTTAAACCCAGCTCACGTACCTCTTTAAATGGCGAACAGCCATACCCTTGGGACCGGCTACAGCCCCAGGATGAGATGAGCCGACATCGAGGTGCCAAACACCGCCGTCGATATGAACTCTTGGGCGGTATCAGCCTGTTATCCCCAGAGTACCTTTTATCCGTTGAGCGATGGCCCTTCCATACAGAACCACCGGATCACTTAGTCCTACTTTCGTACCTGCTCGACTTGTCAGTCTCGCAGTCAAGCACGCTTATGCCTATGCACTATCAGCACGATTTCCGACCGTGCCTAGCGTACCTTCGAACTCCTCCGTTACGCTTTGGGAGGAGACCGCCCCAGTCAAACTGCCTACCATACACTGTCCCCAACCCGGATAACGGGCCAAGGTTAGAACCTCAAACACACCAGGGTGGTATTTCAACGTTGGCTCCACGACACCTAGCGGCACCGCTTCAAAGCCTCCCACCTATCCTACACAGATCTGTTCAAAGTCCAATGTAAAGCTACAGTAAAGGTTCATGGGGTCTTTCCGTCTTTCCGCGGGGAGATTGCATCATCACAAACATTTCAACTTCGCTGAGTCTCTGGAGGAGACAGTGTGGCCATCGTTACGCCATTCGTGCAGGTCGGAACTTACCCGACAAGGAATTTCGCTACCTTAGGACCGTTATAGTTACGGCCGCCGTTTACTGGGACTTCAATCAAGAGCTTGCACCCCATCATTTAATCTTCCAGCACCGGGCAGGCGTCACACCCTATACGTCGACTTTCGTCTTTGCAGAGTGCTGTGTTTTTAATAAACAGTCGCAGCCACCGATTCTCTGCGGCCTCATTCGGCTCCGTTTGTACAACTTCACCTACTAAAGGCACACCTTCTTCCGAAGTTACGGTGTCAATTTGCCGAGTTCCTTCTCCAGAGTTCTCTCAAGCGCCTTAGAATACTCATCTCGCGCACCAGTGTCGGTTTGCGGTACGGTCGTGTG
>JBGAMJ010000056.1:20296-30048 GCA_044223035.1 Piscinibacter sp. | reverse complement strand
CCCCCCCCGCGCCGCGTCACCCCCCGTCTATTCCTCGGCGTCGAGGTAGGCGTAGCCGCCGTGGCCGCCCAGCGAACAGTCGGCCGCCTCGACCTTCAGTTCGAGCGTGTCGCCGATGTACTTGGCCGCGCTCAGTTCGACCTGCTGCCACGGGATCGACTTCCAGCGCCCGTTGGCATAAGGGATCCAGCCGGAATATGCCGGGTCGTTCGAGTAGAAGCGCTTGCTGTACAGCGTGATGTTCTTGGTCTTGTCGATCACCGTGATCTTCACGTAGGGCTGCTCGCTCGGGAGGTGGTTCGGATCCTCCAGCACGGCCGACCAGTAGAACTTCACCGTCGGGTTGCTGGCCTTGGGCACCACCGCCGTCTGCGTCAGCGTGCTGATGTGGTAGTTGTTGTCCTCGTTGTTGATGCGCCCGACATGCTTGCCGAACAGCGGGATCGCCAGCCCCGTTGCGATCGGATCGAAGCCTGCCGTCGAGATGACGGAGCTCTTGTCCGACGGGATCAGCGGCGTCGGGCTCTGCCACGTGTGGCGTTCGGAAATCCAGTCGCTGAAGTCGCCGGTCTCCAGGCCCAAGTTCTTGAAGAAGAACTGGTCCTTGACCTTGATGCGGAACGACTTGAACGCGTGGAAGGCGCCCGCCCAGGGCTCCAGGCCGTTGGCGAACGGCAGCTCGCGCTCGGACACCAGCAGCATGATCGACGTGCCCGATGCCGCGGGCAGCTTCGCGATCGGGATCGAGAAGGTGTCGCTCGACGCCACCTTGGCAGATGGCGACACGCGGGTGCCGTTGACGTACATGTGGATGTAGCGCTGCGCCGTACTGAACACCGCGTCCGCCGGTCGCGGCACCGAGCCGGTGATCAGCACGTTGTCCTCGCTCGGAACCTCGTAGACGTCGGGGTTGCTCTTGGAGACGGTCGGCGAGGTCAGCGTGATGCGCGGGTAGTGGCTGGCCGGGAAGCCGGACTGCGCCGCGTTGAACAGGCTGTCCAGCGTGGCCGGCGAATAGGCCGAGTTGAACGACGCGAAGGCGAACAGGTCGTAGGCCTGGTTCTTCGACGTGGTGCCGAAGCCATCCGTGAAGGTCCAGGGCACGGTGACCACTTCGCCCGGGAAGTTGTTGTCGTAGTAGAGGAAGTTGCCGGCGACCTCGTCGTAGGCATAGACGGTGACGGCGTGGCCCTCGGTCCAGCCGCTGAAGTTGCCGATACCCATCGCCATGATCTGCGGCTGGCCGGTCACGATCAGGTTGGCGATCAGCGAGATCGCGGTAAAGCGGTCGGCCAGTTCGCGCAGCTGCACGAAGCCCATGTCCTTGACCCAGTTCAGGGCCGCGATGTGGTCCTTCTGGCTGCCGGCCTGGAACGCCCGGGCGATCAGTTCGCGCGCGATCTGGTCGTCTTCCTCCTGGTTCGGGTTGGCCTCCTTGTACATCGAGCGCAGCGCCGTCTTGGTGCTGGGCTTCTTGGCGTTGAAGTACCAGCCGGAATAGGCGGCCATGCCGAAGCAGTTGCCGCCCGGGGCGTCGAAGCTTCCGAAGTTGTGGACGAAGAAGCTGTCGACTGCCGGGTCGAAGCCGACGTTGGCGGCGAGCAGCTTGGGGTCGGGCGCAGTCACGCCGAAGATCTTGTCGAGGATCATCACCAGGAACTTCGACGCATGGCTCGTCATGAAGGTGACGGTGCCGGCGCTGCGGTCGATGCTGCGGATCGCCACCGGGCTGTAGGCCTTGGCCGCCTCGTCCCAGTAGACGACGATCGGGAAGGCCGTGCCCGGCAGCGCGCTCTTGTCGTAGGGCACGGTGACGGCGACGGCGTGGCCGAAGTCGGTCTTGCCGGTGCGCGTGAGCACCAGCACCTTGCTGATCGCGCGGGCGCCGTGCGCCAGCGCGTTGGCGTTGAAGGCGCCGGGCAGTGCGTCCTCGTAGCCCAGGTTGAACGTTTCCGTGCCGTCGGCCAGCGTGTCGGCGGCGATCACCGCCTTGGCACCGAAGATCGGACTGGTCGTGTCCTTGATCTCGACGCCGCCCGCGGCCGGCTCGGCCTGGCCGTCGGGCGGCGGCGGGGGAGGCGGCGGCGGCGGCGGATCGACCACCACCGGCGGCGGCTTCGCGGCCGGCGGGGCGTCGCCGTCGGCGCCGCCGCAGGCGCCCAGCACGCCGATCGCGGCCGCCAGCACGAACAGTCGCCAGCGTCGGCCGAGGGCCCGCAGGGCGGAGGAGGATGGCTGCATGGGGTGCTCCCTGATCGAGTGACGGACGCCCAGACTCGGGCCCGGGCGCCTAGGCAGGATCGCCGGCCAGCCTGGAGACTGGTTCTGAATCAAAACCGAATGCCGGACGCGCGGAACCCGACGCGGAAGGGCGGGCCCGGGCTGCGGAATGCCGACAGCCGGCCGGCCGCGTGGCCAAAGGCACGGATCCCGCCACCCACGCTGACACTGCGCCACCCGGGGAACTCGTGGTTCCTGGCCGGCGCAAGGTGAAGAACCGAGTCTAGATTGTTAACTTTGATAAACGTCCGCCGCCGATCCCCCTCGACTTAGGGGGGCGGCGGCGGATCGTCCATCGCCGTGTCGACGTGGCCGGGCTCAAGGCGCCGCGGTATCGGGCAGCGACAGCGTCGCCAGCGCGTCGATCAGGCTGCGCGCGTTGCGCTGGCCCTGGTCTTCCATGTTGTTGTTGAACACCGCGTGCACCTCGAGCGCCTGCTCGGCCAGGCGGCGGATCGGCGGCACCAGGGCGGCCAGTTCGGCGTCGCTGTAGTCGTAGTTGAAGCGGTCGGATGCGGCCGTTGCGCCCTGGATGTTCCAGGTGGCGGTATTGCGCCCGTGCAGGCGCAGCAGCGCGCAGCAACGGTTCGTGACCTCCCACACCGCCGGCACGCTGTTCGAGAAGCCTTGCGGTCCGTCGACCACGGTGTGCACGACGTCCAGGCTGCGCTCGAAGGCCAGCGTGTCGGCCGCGTGGGCGTCGTCGAACCAGCTCCGGTGGCGGAACTCGACGCTGACGGTGTGGCCGGCCATGCGCTCGACGCAGTGCGCCACATGCGCCATGCCGTCGCGGTTGCGCACGATCCACGGCGGGAACTGGAAGTGCACGAGGCCGAGCCGCCCGGCGTGCCGCAGCGGCGCCAGTGCCTCGATGAAGCGCCGCCACAGCTCGTCGCGGATCGGCTCCGGCGTGTCGCGGTAGTACAGCAGCTTCTTCGTGTGGCCGGCGAGCGCGATCTGCAGGTCGCGGTGCAGCACGTCGGGCGGCGTCTGGTGGCCGGTGAACAGCCGGAAGGCCTTCACGTTCATCGTGAAGCCGGGGGGTGTGCGTTCGGCCCAGAGCTGCGCGGTGGCCGCCGAGGGCATCGCGTAGTAGCTCGAATCGACCTCGACCAGCGGGAACTGCGACGCGTAGAAGCGCAGCCGCGCCTCGGCCGTCCTGGCCTCCTTCGGGTAGAAGCGGCCGCACGCGATCAGCGTCTTGTCGGTCCAGGAGGCGGTGCCGACGCGCACGGTCATCGGGAGGTCCTTTCGTTGGCGTTCGGGGAGGGTCGGGGGCGCTGCGGCGCTGGATGCCTATACAGTCCGCCGATGCGCTTCGATCCATTGTCGACCCTGAACGACGAGCAGCGCCTGGCTGCCGAACATGGCGATGCACCGCTGCTGGTGATCGCCGGCGCCGGTACCGGCAAGACGACGACGCTGGCCGCGCGTGTTGCGCGCCTGGTGCTCGAAGGGGCCGATCCGCAGCGCCTGCTGCTGCTCACGTTCTCGCGCCGCGCCGCGGGCGAGATGGAGCGCCGCGTCGGCCGCCTGCTGCATCGCGCGCTCGGCCTGCCGGCCACCGCGCGCGCACCGGCGCTGCCGTGGGCCGGCACCTTCCATGCGGTCGGCGCGCGCCTGCTGCGCGAGAGCGCCGCCCGCATTGGCCTGGCCGAGACCTTCACCATCCTCGACCGCGCCGACGCCGAGGACCTGCTGAACCTGCAGCGGCAGGCGCTCGGGCTGGCGCAGAGCGCCCAGCGCTTTCCGCTCAAGGGCACCTGCCTCGCGATCTACTCGCGCGTGGTCAACAGCCAGGTGCCGTTGGCGCAGGTGCTGAAGGAGCAGTTCCCGTGGTGCGCCGCCGGCGAGCCCGAACTGAAGCGGCTGTTCCGCGCCTACGTCGACGAGAAGCAGGGCCAGCAGGTGCTCGACTACGACGACCTGCTGCTGTACTGGCGCCACCTGCTGGCCGACGCGACGTGCGCGAGCGAGCTGGGCGCCCGCTTCGACCACGTGCTGGTCGACGAATACCAGGACACCAACCGCCTGCAGGCCGACATCCTGCTCGCGCTGAAGCCGGACGGCCGCGGGCTGACGGTGGTCGGCGACGACGCGCAGGCGATCTACTCGTTCCGCGCCGCCGAGGTGCGCAACATCCTGGAGTTTCCGGTGCACTTTTCGCCGCCGGCCCGGGTGGTGGCCCTGGAGCGCAACTACCGCTCGACGCAGCCGATCCTCGACGCGTCGAACGCGGTGATCGCGCTCGCGCCGGAGCGCCATGCCAAGCGCCTGCACGGCGGCCGGGCGTCGGCGGCGCGGCCGGGGCTGGTCACCGTCGCGGACGAGGCGGCGCAGGCCGCCTGGGTCGCCGATCGCGTGCTGCAGCGGCGCGAGGAAGGCCTGGCGCTGAAGCAGCAGGCGGTGCTGTTTCGCGCCTCGCATCACGCGACGGCCCTGGAAATCGAGCTGACCCGTCGCCAGATCCCCTACGTGAAATTCGGTGGGTTGAAGTTCCTCGAGGCGGCGCACGTCAAGGACGTGCTGTCGGTGCTGCGCTGGGCGCAGAACCCGCGCCATCGCCTGGCCGGTTTCCGCGTGGCGCAATGCGTGTCGGGGATCGGGCCGGCGAGCGCACGGCGCCTGCTCGATGCGATGCGCGACGCCGCGGACCCGGTGGCGGCGCTGCGGGATTTCCGCCCGCCGCCGGCGGCGCGTGACGACTGGGCGGCTTTCGCGGCGCTCTACGCGGAGCTTGCCGCGAGCAACGGCCGCACCGGCTGGCCGGCCGAGCTCGACGCCGCGATCCGCTGGTACGGGCCGCAGCTCGAGCGCCTGCACGACGACGCCGCGGTTCGCCGCGCCGACCTGGCGCAGCTCGCGCGCATCGCCGCCGGCCACTCCGACCGCGCGCGCTTCCTCGCCGAGCTCACGCTCGACCCGCCCGAGGCGACCAGCGACGAGGCCGGCGACCCGCTGCGCGACGAGGACTACCTGATCCTGTCGACGTTGCACTCGGCGAAGGGCCAGGAGTGGCGCGCGGTGACGCTGCTCAACGCCGTCGACGGCTGCATCCCGTCCGACATGGCCACCGGCCGCGCGGCCGAGATCGACGAGGAGCGCCGCCTGTTGTACGTCGGCATGACGCGGGCGCGCGAGCACCTCGACCTGCTGGTGCCGCAACGCTTCTACGTGACGCAGCAGTCGGCCGGCGGGGATCGCCACCTGTATGGCTCGCTGACCCGCTTCATCCCGCCGGACGTGGCGGCGCTGTTCGACCGAGACGGCCCGGCGCGGCCCGAGGTTGCGGCGCCGCCCATGTCCTCGGATTCTCCTGGCACGCCGCAACCCGTGCCGGCCATCGACCTGCCGGCGAGCATCCGCTCGCTCTGGAACTGAACCATGCCTCTTCGAATCGTCCCGCTGGCGGTGCTTGCCGGCCTGTTCGCCTACATCGGCGCCCGCCTGCTGTGGCCGCTTCCGCTCGCCTGGGCGCTGGTGGGCGGTGTCGGCCTGGTCGTGCTGTTCGGCTTGCTGATGCTCCCGCTGGTGGCGCTGGCCGGCCACCGCGACCGGCACCCGCAAGGCCCGCTGATGTGGGCCGGCTGGATCGGCGTGGGCTTGTTCTCCAGCCTGCTGGTGCTGACGCTGCTGCGCGACGGCGTGCTGGCCGGCGCGGCGCTGCTGGGCCACGCGGGCGCGCTGCCGCGCATCGACGTGGCGTCCGCGCTGATGGTGCCGGCGCTCGCGCTGGCGGCCAGCGGCATCGGTTTCTTCAACGCGCGCCGGCGCCCGGCAGTGCGCCGCGTCGAGGTGCCGATCGAGGGGCTGCCGGCGGCGCTGGACGGTTTCACGATCGCGCAGGTGACCGATCTTCACGTCGGACCGACGATCCGGCGTGATTTCGTGGAGCGCGTGGTCGATGCGGTCAATGCCGTCGACGCCGACATGGTCGCGCTGACCGGCGATCTGGTCGATGGAAGCGTGGCGGCGCTCGCGCCGCACGTCGCGCCTCTGGCCCGCCTGCGGGCACGCCACGGGGTCTTCGGCGTCACCGGCAACCACGAGTACTACTCGGGAGCCGACGCCTGGGTGGCGGAGTTCCGGCGGCTGGGCATCGACATGCTGATGAACGAGCACCGGCTGCTGCGGCACGGCGATGCATCGCTGGCGGCGGCCGGCGTCACCGACCCCTCCGCGCACCACTTCGACCCGGCCCGGCGAAGCGACGCCGCACAGGCGCTGGCAGGCGCGCCGGCGGACGCGGTGCGCCTGCTGCTGGCACACCAGCCACGCAGCGCGGACGGCGGCGAGCAGGCGGGCGCCGACCTGCAGTTGTCCGGCCACACCCATGGCGGGCAGTTTGTGCCGTGGAACTGGTTCGTGCCGCTGCAGCAGCCGTACACGGCCGGGCTGCACCGGCATGGCCGGCTGTGGGTCTACGTGAGCCGGGGTACCGGCTACTGGGGGCCGCCGAAGCGGCTGGGCGCGCCGTCCGAGATCACGCAGATCGTGCTGCGGCCGGCGGCGCCGTGATGGGCTTGCTGCCGGCGCCCGAGCGCTGTGCGAGGCGCCAGGGGCTGCTGGTTCGCGCGGCGTGCGCCGCCCCGGGATTGGAGCCGGGCCGGCGCGTGCGAGACGATCAGGCCGGCGTGGCGGACGACGCGGTCAGGCAGGTGTTGCACTTGCCGAGGCCCGGCAGGCGCGGATCGGGCCGGCCATCGCCGGTCTTGAAGTTCGCGTGGCAGCGGCGGCAGACATACATCTTCGCGCTGGACATCATCGGTCGAGCGCGGCGTAGTCCGCCTGGGACTGGCGCAGCTTCTGGCCGGTGGACGATTCGGGCGGGGTCGGGATGCGGGGGTTGGTCATCGTGATGGCGGCGGGGTTGGAAGGCCATGCAGCGTGAGGGCCACGACGGGAGCGGATCGCGACCCTCTCGCCGCCCTGAACCTCACGACCGAGCCGGCGGATTGCGCGGGTAGGCGGTGTGCGACCGGAAAGTCATTTTACCCCGTACCCCTTCGCCGACGCTTCCGCAAGGACTCTGCACCCGTGCATACGCGAGCGCCAGAGCGTCACGATCGTGACATGATCACGGAACTGAGCGGTTTATGCCCGTTCTGAACACGGCGGAGCCAGACACTGTCCGGCTCCCGGAGCTGCAGACAACAACACGGATGGGGATGCGACTTCAGGCGGCGATCGACCGCCTGGCAGCGAACGGCGGCCAGCGGTTCCTGGCCGGTTTGTTGTATCGGAGGAAGCATCATGATCCACGAGGACATCGTCGACACACTGAGCGGCCTGATCGCGAACTGTCGTGATGCGGAGCAGGCGCTGACCCGCGCGGCACGCCGCGCCGAATCGACCGAACTGCGCTCGCTGTGCGCCCAGCAGGCGGCCGAGTACCACCGCGCTGCCGGCGAACTCGGGCCCTACGTCGCGCAATACGGCGGGGACCCGGATGCGATTGCGCCGTCGCCGTCATCGCCGGAGTGCAACTTCGGCGCGCTCTCCAGCGCCGGCGTCTGTGCGCCGGACGATGCCGGCCTGCTCGTCGACTGCGAGCGCGGCACCGCGGCGGTCGAAGCCCGTTACGCCGGCGCGGCGCGCGACATGCTGCCCGCGACGCTGCGCGCGCTGGTCGTGCGGCAATGGCACGACGTGCAGCGGCACTTCGAGGAACTCGGCGAGGTGCGTCACCGGGCCCCGTTCGACGCCTGGTGACGCCGCGTCACGCGTGGTGACGCCCGGTGACGCCGGTCGCCGCCCGACGGTGTGCCTGGAAGGAATATCGTTCGAATTTGAACGATGCATTGAACCCTGTCCGGTCGCGCACTATATTGAGGGAATCCTGGTCAGAGGAGATCACCGATGAGTGCCGTCCTCGAACCCGCGCCTGCCCCGGTGGACCTGAGCACGCCCGAGTCCGCATCCGCCGCGCTGCGCACCTTCTGGCGTCTCGCCGACGCTTGGCGGTTGAGCCTCGGCGAGCAGATGACGCTGCTGGGCGTCGGCCGCACGACGCTGTATCAGTGGAAGCAGGGCCGCGTCGGCCCGCTCGACCGCCACGTGCTGGAACGCTTGTCGTACCTGTTCGGCATCCACGCGGCGCTGCAACTGCTGCTGCCGCTTCCCGAACGGGCCAACGCCTGGGTGCGCCAGCCCAACACCGCGCCGCTGTTCGGCGGCCAGTCGGCATTGCAGCGCATGCTCGGCGGGCAGGTGGCCGACCTGTACGTGGTGCGGCAGTACCTCGACGCCCAGCGCGGAGGCAAGGCGTGATCGAGGCCGCGGCGGTGCCGGTCGAGGCGATCGACTGGCAGCCGAGCCACCGCCTGATCGCCTCGCGCTACCCGACGGTCGGCCTGTACGACGCGATCGCCGATCCGAAGGACCTGGACGTCGTCTACGCGATCGAGTCGCTGACCAATCCGCGCATCCGCAACGAGGTCGGCCAGATCGAGCTGGTGCCGCCCGAAGACCGGATCAGCGGGCCTGGCAGCACGCCGATCATGGCCGCGTTCACCCACCTGAATCCCGACGGTTCGCGCTTCTCGGACGGCGGATACGGCGTGTATTACGCATCGCAGACGCTGGACACGGCGATCGCGGAAGTCAGCCACCACCGCGCGGTGTTCCTGTCGCGCACCGCCGAGACGGCGATCGACATCGACCTGCGCCTGATCACCGCCGACATCGCGGCGTCGCTGCACGACCTGCGCGGCCTGAGCGAATCCCAGCCGTCCCTGTACGACCCGGTGGCCTATGCCGCCGGGCAGTCGCTTGGCCGCGCGCTGCGCGATGCCGGCAGCGCCGGCGTCGTCTACCGCAGCGTGCGCCACCCGGGCGGGACCTGCATCGGCGTGTTCCGCCCGCGCTGCCTGCAACCGGCGCGGGCGGCGGCCCACATCGCGCTGCACTGGGACGGCCGGCGCATCACGCACTGGTACGAGAAGCAGGAGCCGCGGCGGCTGGCCGACTAGCCGATGCGGGCGCGCGTCCCAGGCCGCGCCTGCCCACGCCAATCCGCGGCGCCCGCCGGCGCGGCCGGTGCCGACGCACGATGTTCCGAACCCTGATCCAGCGCCTGCGCGGCCAGCCCGCCGCGACGAACCCGACCCGCACCGACGCCGCACCCACGGGAGCGGCCGCGCCGGCAACGGGTGCTTTGCCGGCAGCCGCTCCTGCCACGCTTCCCGCCGTCCCGTCGTCGGCTTCCAACGCCGCGCAATCGGTCACCGCGCCGGTCGCGATCGGTGCACGGCGTCCGCTGATCGGTGGCGGCGGCGACATCGCCGGCT
This sequence comes from Piscinibacter sp., assembly GCA_044223035.1. Lineage (GTDB taxonomy): Bacteria > Pseudomonadota > Gammaproteobacteria > Burkholderiales > Burkholderiaceae_C > JBGAMJ01. Next base: position 20,479 of record JBGAMJ010000056.1, on the reverse strand, counting down.
TCGAGTTCCGGCCCGCCGCCGGCACGCTGCGCCGGCTGATCGAGCGCGGCGAGCCGGCCGCCCGCGCGGCCCACACCAGCGCGCTGCTGGCCGCGATGCGGCTGGCCAGCGCCGGCGGGCGCATCGCGCTGGGCGAATGGCCGGCCGCGTGGCTGCTGCGGCCGGCCGTCGCGGCCGAGGTGC
>JBGAMJ010000056.1:0-20237 GCA_044223035.1 Piscinibacter sp. | reverse complement strand
CGTCGGCTGGGATGCCGCGGTGCCGCCGCCCGCGTCGGCGCCGCTGACCCCCGACTTCCTGCTGCTGCGCCCGCACGGCGACACGCTGGACGAGCTGCTCGGCGCGCTGCGCGCGGCCGACGGCATCCCGCGCATCGCGATCGACATCGCCGGTGTCGACGCGCTGGAGCAGGTGCTGCGCCAGGGCGCGGCCTACGCTGGCTGCAGCCTCGCCGGCACCGAGCGCCCGCCGACACGCCAGCCGCTGCCGCCGCAGGTCACGCGCATCTGCCGGCTGCTGAACCGGCTGGTCGCCGGCGCCGAGACGGGCGAGATCGCGACCGAGATCAAGTCCGACGTCGGCCTCGGCCTGCGGGTGCTGCGGCTGGTCAACAGCGCCGGAATGCGCCGTGGGCGCGAGATCGAATCGATCGACCAGGCGCTGATCCTGCTCGGGCGCGACGAGCTGTACCGCTGGCTGTCGGTGCTGCTGCTCAGCCTGGCCGACGGCCGGCCGGCGTCGCGTGCGCTGCAGCAGATGGCACTGGTGCGGGCGCGCCTGATGGAGCTGCTCGCGATCGACGGCCGCGAGCCGCTGCCCGGCAGCCTGTACACGCTGGGCCTGGCGTCGATGCTCGACGTGCTGCTCGGCCTGCCGCGTGCCGACGCGGTCGACGCGCTGGCGCTGTCGGACTCCGCGCGCGCAGCGCTGCTCGACGACGCCGGACCCTGGTCGGCCTACCTGCGGCTGGCGCGCCGGATCGAATCGGGCAGCGCGCCCGACGATGACGCCGATGCCGAGCGCTTCGGCGGCTGGCCGCGCGTGCAGGCCCTGTCGGCCGACGCCTGGACCTGGACCGCCACCCACGCCGGCGGCGCCGCGGGCTGAGCGAGCCGCCACCGCCACCGCCACCGCCACCGCCACAGCCACAGCCACCGCCACCGCCACAGCCACAGCCACCGCCACCGCCACCGCCACCGCCACCGCCACCGCGAAATCAGTGTCCGGCTTCAGCCCACACCGAATCGTGCTGGCCGATCCGGCCGGACCGCCACGGTCCGATCCACAACCCGACGCACGAACCACCGCACGAGTCGACGCATGATCCTGGACATGAACCGCCGCATGAACTCCAGCCGCCCGCTCCCCCACCCATCCGCCGTCGACGCGCGCGCGCCTTCCGCCCTGTCCCGGCGGTCGCCGCGACGCGCCGCGGCCATCGCCGTCGCGGCCATCGCCGTGACGCTTGTCGCGTTCGTGGCCAACCCGATCCCGGCCCGCGCCGCGCCGCCGCCGGCGCCGGCGGCGGCGTCGGCGCCAGCGCAGCCGCTGCCCTATCCGCCGTCGCCCGCCGAGCCGGTGCAGGACGTGTTCCACGGCGTCACCGTCACCGAGGACCACCGCTGGCTGGAAGACACCGACAGCCAGCGCGTGCGCGACTGGGTGGCGGCGCAGAACCGGCTGACGCGCCGCGTGCTGGACGCGCTGCCGCAGCGTGCCGCGCTGCGCGCCGAGCTGCGCCGCATGACCGGCGCCGGCGGCCGCGCGACGCGCTCCGAGCCGCGCTTCGCCGGCGGCCGGCTGTTCCTGCTGAAGGAGCAGCCGCCGCGCGACCAGGCCATGCTGGTCGTGCTCGGCGCCGGCGCCGACTTGAAGCGCGAGCGCGTGCTCGTCGACCCGAACCGCATCGACCGCAGCGGCAAGACCGCGATCGACTGGTACCAGCCGTCGGTCGACGGCCGGCTGGTCGCGGTGTCGATGTCGAAGAACGGCAGCGAGGACGGCACGCTGTACCTGTTCGACACCGCCACCGGCCGCCGCCTGCCGGACACGATCCCGCGCGTGCAGTACCCGACCGGCGGCGGCAGCGCGGCCTTCGACGCCGACGGCAAGGGGCTGCTCTACACCCGCTATCCGCAGGGCAGCGAGCGCCCGCCGGCCGACGCCAACTTCTACCAGCAGGTCTGGTGGCACCGCATCGGCACGCCGGCGTCCGCCGACCGCTACGTGCTCGGCGCCGATTTCCCGCGCATCGCCGAGATCCAGCTCGCCCGTTCCGAGGACGGCCGCCATGTGCTGGTCGACGTGGCCAACGGCGACGGCGGCGAGCACGCCTTCTGGCTGCGCAGCGGCGATGGTGACTGGACGCGGCTGGCCGACTTCCAGGACGGCGTGCGCAACGCCGTGTTCGGCCGCGACGGCTGGCTGTACGCGCTGGCGCTCAAGGGCTCGCCGCGCGGCCGCATCGTCGCCACCCGGCTGGACGCGCCGCAGCCCTCGCTGGCCGATGCCGGCACCGTGGTGCGCGAGTCCGAGGTGGTGATCGAAGGCCTGCTGCCGACGGCGACGCGCCTGTACGTCGACATCCTGGTCGGCGGCCCGTCGGAGGTGCGCCGCTACGCGCTCGAGCCGCCTGCCGCCGGCGAGACGGTGCCGCGCGCCGTGCCGGAGGGCACCGTCGGCGCCACGCCGATCGCCAACGTGCAGCTCGGCGCGCGCCTGGCGGGCGACACGGTGCTGTTCGGCAGCCAGAGCCACGTGGCCGCCTTCGCCTGGTACCGGCACGACCCGGCGGCCAAGCCGGCGACCGTGCGCACCGCGCTGTCCGACCCGCCGGCGTTCGCGATCGACGGCGGGCTGCCCGGCATCGAGGTGCGGCGCGAGACCGTGCGCTCGGCCGACGGCACGCCGGTGCCGGTGACCATCCTCGCCCGCCGCGGCCTGGTGCGCGACGGCTCGCACCCGACGCTGCTGACCGCCTACGGCGGCTACGGCGTGTCGATCCGCCCGTGGTTCTCGCGCTCGACCGCGCTGTGGCTGCGCCACGGTGGCGTCTGGGTGCTGGCCAACCTGCGCGGCGGCGGCGAGTTCGGCGAGGACTGGCACCTCGCCGGCAACCTGATACACAAGCAGAACGTGTTCGACGACTTCCTCGCCGCCGCGCAATGGCTGGTCGACGAGCGCTACACCACGCCCGCGCGGCTGGCGATCCGCGGCGGCAGCAACGGCGGGCTGCTGATGGGTGCGGCGCTGACGCAGCGGCCGGCGCTGTTCCGCGCCGTCGTCAGCGAGGTCGGCCTGTACGACATGCTGCGCGTGGAGCTGACGCCGAACGGCGCCTTCAACACCACCGAGTTCGGCAGCGTGAAGGACGAAGCGCAGTTCCGGGCGCTGTACGCCTATTCGCCGCTGCACCGCGTGCGTGACGGCACCGACTACCCGGCGATCCTGCTGACCACCGGCGAGCACGACGGCCGCGTCGCGCCGTGGATGTCCTACAAGATGGCGGCACGCCTGCAGTCGGCCAACCCGCGCGGGCGGCCGGTGCTGCTGCGCGTCGCGTCCGACGCCGGGCACGGTATCGGCACCTCGCTGGCCGGCGAGATCGAGGAGGGCGCCGACGTGTTCGCCTTCCTGTTCCACGAGCTCGGCATGCGCTGACGCCCGGGCGAGGATCGGCATGCGGTTTTCTCGCTTCGCTTTCGGCCCCGCATCGCCTACGCTCGCCGCCCCTGATTCCCTCCCGAGGATGCGTCGATGACCCAAGACTCCAGCGGCAAGCCGTGGCGCTTCGAAACCGTGTCGGTGCACGGCGGCTACCGCCCCGAACCCACCACCAAGGCGGTGGCCGTGCCGATCTACCAGACCGTCGCCTACGCCTTCGACAGCGCGCAGCACGGCGCCGACCTGTTCGACCTGAAGGTCGCGGGCAACATCTACACCCGCATCATGAATCCGACGCAGGACGTGCTCGAGCAGCGCGTCGCGGCGCTCGAAGGCGGCATCGCGGCGCTGGCGCTGGCGTCGGGGCAGGCGGCGGTCACCTACTCGATCCAGACCATCACCGAGGCGGGCGACAACATCGTCGCGTCGAGCGCGCTGTACGGCGGCACCTACAACCTGTTCGCACACACGCTGCCGCAGTTCGGCATCCAGACCCGCTTCGCCGATTACCGCGATCCGGCGAGCTTCGAGCCGCTGATCGATGCCAAGACCAAGGCGGTGTTCGTCGAGTCGCTGGGCAACCCGCAGGGCAACGTCACCGACTTCGAGAAGATCGCCGAGATTGCGCACCGCCACGGCGTGCCGCTGATCGTCGACAACACGGTGCCGTCGCCCTACCTGTGCCGGCCGTTCGAGCACGGCGCCGACATCGTCGTGCACTCGCTGACCAAGTACCTGGGCGGCCACGGCAACAGCATCGGCGGCGCGATCGTCGATTCCGGCAAGTTCCCGTGGGCGCAGCACAAGGAGCGCTTCCGCCGCCTCAACGAGCCCGACGTCAGCTACCACGGCGTCGTCTACACCGAGGCGCTGGGCCCGGCCGCCTACATCGGCCGCGCCCGCGTGGTGCCGCTGCGCAACACCGGCGCGGCGATCTCGCCGTTCAACGCCTTCCTGATCCTGCAGGGCATCGAGACGCTGTCGCTGCGCATGGACCGCATCAGCGACAACGCGCTGGCGGTGGCTACGTACCTGCAATCGCACCCCAAGGTGGCGTGGGTCAACTACGTCGGCCTGGAAGGCCATCCCGACCACGCGCTGGTGAAGAAGTACCTGTCCGGGAGGGCGTCCGGCCTGCTGACCTTCGGGCTGAAGGGCCCGGCCGGCGAAGGCCGCGAACGCGGCGCACGCTTCCTCGACGCGCTGCAGCTCTTCACCCGGCTGGTCAACATCGGCGACGTGCGCTCGCTCGCCACGCACCCGGCGTCCACCACCCACCGCCAGCTCGGCCCGGAGGAACTGGCGAAGGCCGGCGTGTCGGAGGAAACGGTGCGCTTGTCGGTCGGCATCGAGCACATCGACGACCTGCGCGCGGACCTGGATCGGGCGCTGGAGGCGGTCTGAGCGTGGTGTGACAGGGGGCCGCCGGCGGTTCGGCCCTGCCGGGGCGGCCGTCGCGCCGTGGTGCCAGCCGCCCATCGGCTAGTCTCGCGGCCCCGCCGTTCGCCGGCGTTCCCAACCTCCGGCCGCCGCCGGGGCCAGCACCCGAACCGCCGATGCCGACCGCCGCCGCCCCCCACCGCTCGCACGCGCTCCCGCCGTGGAGCATCGTGATTCCGTTCGCCGCGCTGGCGCTGCTGGCCTTTGCCTGGGGGCGGCCGGTGGCCGGGCTGGGCGGCGCGGCGATCGGCGCGGTGCTGATCGCCGCGGTGCTGGCGGCCGTGCACCACGCCGAGGTGGTGGCGCACCGTGTCGGCGAACCGTACGGCACGCTGGTGCTCGCGGTGGCGGTCACGGTGATCGAGGTGGCGCTGGTCGTCTCGATGATGCTGCCCAAGCCGGGCGCCGGCCCGGCCGCCGCGGCCGCCGCTTCGGCGCTCGCCCGCGACACCGTGTTCTCGGCCGCGATGATCGTCTGCAACGGCGTCGTCGGGCTGTGCCTGCTGGTCGGCGGGCTGAAGCACCACGTGCTGGTGTTCCGCATCGAAGGCACCAGCCCGAGCCTCGCGGTGCTGGCCTCGCTGGCCACGCTGACGCTGGTGCTGCCCACCTACACCACCAGCACCGCCGGGCCCACCTATTCGACCTCGCAGCTGGTGTTCGCCGGCCTGATGTCGCTGCTGCTCTACGGCGCCTTCGTGTTCGTGCAGACGGTGCGCCATCGCGACTACTTCCTGCCGCCCGGCGGCGGCGACACGGAGCATGCCGAGCCGCCATCGGCGCGCGCCGCGCTGGCCTGCCTCGGGCTGCTGCTGGCGTGCCTGCTGGCGGTGGTCGGCCTGGCGAAGGCGCTGTCGCCGCTGATCGAGGAGGGCGTGCGCGCGGCGAACGCGCCGCCGGCGGTGGTCGGCGTCGCGATCGCGTTGCTGGTGCTGCTGCCCGAGACCTGGGCGGCGGTGCGCGCCGCCGCCGGCAACCGGATGCAGACCAGCTTCAACCTCGCGCTCGGTTCGGCGCTGGCGAGCATCGGGCTGACGATCCCCGCGGTCGCCGCGGTGTCGATCGGCCTCGGGCTGCCGCTGACGCTGGGGCTGTCGGGCAAGGACACCGTGCTGCTCGCCTTGACGCTGGTCGTCGGAACGCTGACGCTCGGCAGCGGCCGCGCCACGGTGCTGCAGGGCACGGTGCACCTGGTGCTGTTCGCGGTGTTCCTGTTCCTCGCCGTCGTGCCCTGAGCCATTGCGCATCGGCCGGGCGGCCGGCGCCGCCGTCGGTTTCCCCCGGGAGGCAGACGCTGGCTCGGAACTTGCGCGCTCCGTGCCGCTGCGGCAGCCTGCGCCGTGGCCGTCCGCTTCCACGAGGAGACCTTTCCATGCACAGCTTCATCAAGGCCGCCGAAGTCTGGCTGCCGACCGCCGACGGATCGATGCTCGAATTCGGCGACGGCCTGTTCGGCAGCGCGCTCGCGTTCGGCGCCGTCAGCCGGCAGATGTGCTTCGGCCGCGGCGAAGGGCTGCCCGGGCGCGCCTGGGACGAGGGCCACCCGGTCGTGCTGCGCCAGTTCCAGGGCAGCTACTTCCGCCGCAGCGCCGCCGCGCACCAGGCCGGCCTGACCAGCGCGATCGCGATGCCGGTGTTCGTCCAGAACGCCTTGACCGCGGTGCTGGTGTTCTTCTGCGGCGACGACGCCGATCGCGTCGGCGCCATCGAGCTGTGGCGCAACGATCCGCGCGTCAGCACCGACATGACGCTGGTCGAAGGCCATTTCGGCGCCGGCGGCGAGGCGCTCGAAGCGGCCACGCGCGAAACCTACCTGCCGCGCGGCAGCGGCCTGCCGGGCATGGCCTGGCAGCGCGGCGCCGCGGTGATGGTCGACGACCTGGGCCAGTCCGGCCGCTTCCTGCGCCACGAGGCGGCCAGCGAGGCCGGCATCACGCGCGGCCTGGCGCTGCCGTGCCCGGCGCTCGACGGCACGAACTACGTGCTCAGCTTCCTCGGCGCCGCCGGCACGCCGATCGCGCAGCGGCTCGAAAGCTGGTCGCCCGACGCCTCCGGCACGCTGCTGCAGCGGGTGTTCGGCTACTGCGAATCGGCCGGGGACCTGCCGGCCACCGACGGGCTGCTGGCCATCGGCACCGGCCCGGAGGCGGGCGCGATCGGCCGCGCGTTCGCGAGCGGCGTGCCGGCGGTCACCGAGCACGTGCGCGACCAGCCCGGCGTCGGCACCGATGCCGGCGCGGCCCGGCTGCATTCGCTGCTGGCGATCCCGGTGGTGGTCGACGGCGACGTGGCCGAGGTGGTCGCGCTGTACTTCTGACCGGACGCGGCGGCGCGCGGGCGGCACCTACACTGCCGCCCGATGCCCGAGCCGTTCAAGAACCTGCTGAATCCGGCGCTGGTGCGCCGGGCTGGCGCGCACCTTCTTCGTGCGGACGCCGCCTTCGACCGCGCGCGCTTCGAGGCGCTGGCCATCGACGGCCTCGACACGCTGGAGATGAAGGCGCGCGCGATGCGCATCGCCGATGCGCTGGAGGCCACGCTGCCGGACGACTTCGACCGCGCCGCGGCGCGCCTCGAAGCGACGCTCGCGCCGCCGCCCGCCGACGAAGACCTGTCCGCGCTGCGCCCCGGCGATGACGGCCTGGCCGGCTGGATCCTGTGGCCGTTCGGCGAGTACGTCGCCCGCCGCGGGCGCGCCACGCCGGAGCGCGCATTGCAGACGCTGCACGCGCTGACGCAGCGCTTCACCGCCGAATTCGCACTGCGCCCGTTCATCGTCGACCATCCGGCGCTGGTGTTCGACACGCTCGCGCGCTGGACGGCCGACCCGAGCGCGCACGTGCGCCGGCTGGTCAGCGAAGGCAGCCGCCCGCGGCTGCCGTGGGGCCTGCAGCTCAAGTCGCTGATCGCCGACCCGTCGCCGACGCTGCCGTTGCTGGCCGCGCTGCAGGACGACGCCAGCGCCTACGTGCGGCGCAGCGTCGCCAACCACCTGAACGACATCGGCCGCGACCACCCCGGGCGCGTCGCCGACTGGCTCGAGCGCCACTTGCCCGGCGCGCCGCCGGAGCGCCGGGCGCTGCTGCGCCACGCGAGCCGCGGGCTGGTCAAGCGCGGCGATGCGCGCGTGCTGGGCGCCTGGGGCCTCGGCCACGCGTTCGACGGGCGGGCCACGCTGACGCTGGCGCCGAAGCGCGTGCGCCTGGGTGAATCGGTGCTGCTGACGGTGAGCCTCGTGTCCGGCTCGGCACGGCCGCAGACGCTGGAGATCGACTATGCGGTGCACCATCGCCGTGCGGATGGCGGAAGCGCGCCGAAGGTGTTCAAGGGCTGGCGGATCGAACTCGGCCCGCGCGAGACGCGCCCGCTCGAACGCCGCCATTCGATGAAGCCGGTCACCACCCGCCGCTACCACGCCGGCGAGCACCGGGTGGAACTGCGGATCAACGGAGCGACGGTCGCCGAAGCGGTGTTCGAACTGCGCTTGCGCTGAACGGGTGACGAGCGACGCCGTCGGCATGCCGCCGCGCTGCCGTCCGTGGACCCTCGCCGCCCGGCGCGACCCCCGCGAAAACGTGGAATCCCCCTCGCTCCAGTGGGGTGAAGCTTGCAGCGGCCTGTCGCGGCGCGGCGGGCGGCGTGCGGTTGCCGAAAAGAATCCCCTGAGACCCTGCGCAAGCGGCGCCGACATCGGGCGAGCTGCCGTGCCGGGTCGGCGGGAGGCAGTATTGAAGACGGTCGTGCAGATCTGCGAGTTCGTGCCCGATGGACGACGCAGCGTGGAGCGGTTCCTGTTCGGCCTGGCCGAACGCATGCGTCGCCAGGGTTGGCGCACCGTGCATGTCTTTTCCGGAGAACCCGGCCCCGAGGCGCGCGCCGCACTGGCAGCGCTCGATTCCGACGTGCTGGTCGAGCGGCTGCCGCCGAACCTGTCGTGCAGCCTGCGCCTCGGCCGGCGGCTGCGCGAGTACCGGCCGGACGTGCTGCAGACGCACTTCCTGTCCAAGTTCGATCCCGGGCTGCGCCTGCTCAAACGGGCCTCGGGCGCACCGCGCCTGATCGTCACCGACCGCTCCAGCGGCTGCGCGTCGCGCAAGTCGATGGCCGGCCAGATGCTGTCGCGGCTGCGCGGGCATTGGGCGGCGCGGCACGTCGACCAGATCATCGCGGTGTCGGAGTTCGTGCGGCGGCGCGACGTCGACGACGTGCATTTCCCGGCCGACAAGGTGCAGGTGATCCACAACGGCGTCGACCTGACGCGCTTCCGGCCGCTGCAGGTGCCGCGATCGCCGACGGCGCAGGTGGAGATCGTCTACGCCGGCCAGTTGATCGCGCAAAAGGGCGTGGCGACGCTGATCCGTGCGCTGGCGCGGCTGCGCGGCAGCGGCCACGCGGTACGGCTGACGATTGCCGGCCAGGGCCCGCTGCGCGAGGCGCTGGAGTCGCTGGCGCTGCGGCTGGGCGTCGGTGGCGACCTGCGCTTCGTCGGCCAGATCGACTGGCTGCCGCGGCTGTTCGCCGAGGCCGACATCGTCGTCGTGCCGTCGGAGTGGGACGAGGCCTTCGGCTTCGTCGCCGTCGAGGCGGCGGCCAGCGGCGCCTGCGTCGTCGCGTCGGACGCCGGTGCGCTGCCCGAGGTGGTCGGCGCCGACATCGAGGCCGGCGTGCTGTTCCGCCGCGGTGATGTCGACGATCTGAGCGCCCAGCTCGCCGCGCTGATCGCCGACCCGGCACGCCGGGAGCGGCTGCGCCGCGCGGCGCGCGAGCGCGCGGTCGGCACCTTCTCGATCGAACGCATGATCGAGCGCTACGGGACGTGCCTGGAGGCGATGGCTGGCGGGCGCTGAGCGCGTCTGGCCCCCGGAGGCGAGGCTCCACGCACATCGGCGCCGGGAATGGCCGGACCCCGCGGCACGTATGCCTGGCAGGTCGACGGTGACCGTACCGCCGACCCCACCCTTCGCCAGGAGAACCGCCATGCCTTTTCCGTCCGTCCCGCGCCGGCTGTGCGCCATTCCGCTGCTCGCCGCGGCGCCCTGGGCCGCCGCCATCGGCGTCAGCGATGCCACCGGCGACTACGTGCCGGGCTTCGCCGGCAGCCAGAAGGGCGACCTCGACGTCGTCGGCGCCTTCGTCACCTACAACACCGTGACCGACCGCTTCGTGTTCTCGGGCACGATGAACGCCGACATCGGCACGTCTACCGGCGGCCTCTACGTCTGGGGCGTCAACCGTGGCGCGGGCACGCCCCGCTTCGCCGGCAACGGCGTGCCCGGCGTGCTGTTCGATTCGGTGGTCGTGTTCAACGCCGACGGCAGCGGCACGGTGACGGTATTCAGCCCCGCCCCGCAACCGACGCCATTGCCCGCTGGAACCGCGAAGGCGATCGGCAGCACGATCATCGGCGAGGTTGCCGGCTCGCTGCTGCCGTCCAACGGATTCGCGAAGGCGGACTACACCTGGAACCTGTGGCCGCGCGACGGCACGCTGCCGGCCGGCTTCGGGCAGATCTCCGACTTCGCGCCGAACAATGCCAACCTGCCGGTGCTGCCTGTCGGCAGCGTGCCCGAGCCGGCGAGCGTCGCGCTGATGCTGGCCGGCCTGGCGGCCGTCGCAACGCTGCGGCGGCGCGGCACCCGGTCGTAGTTGCGGACACCGGCGCCCCCGCCGGCCGGCCGCCGGCGCGATGCCCGTGCGAGCGGCTCGGGGCCGCGGGCGGGATCGGGCCTCCCGCGTGGCTTGCGGGAGAATCCGCGCCCATGACGAGCCCGAGCCCTGAACCGACCGATGACGAGAAGCAGCCCGCGCCGGCCGCAGTGACGGAAGCCGCGCCGGACGCCGCGCCTGCTGAGGCCGCGGCGCGCGCCGCCGAACTGCGCCGCGTGCTCGAGCAGCACGCCCACGCCTACTACGTGCTCGACCAGCCGACGATCCCCGACGCCGACTACGACCGCCTGTTCCAGGAACTTCAGCGCCTCGAGGACGCCCATCCTGCGCTGCGCACGCCCGATTCGCCGACGCAGCGCGTCATCGGCGCGGTGCTCGAAGGCCTGGCGCCGGTGCGACACACCGTGCCGATGCTGTCGATCAAGACCGAGACCGACACCACGCCGGCCGGCGCGCTGAAGTTCGACACCTCGGTGCGCCACGCGCTGAAGCTCGCCGAGACAGACCCGCCGGTGCGCTACGGCGCCGAGCTGAAGTTCGACGGCCTGGCGATCAACCTGCGCTACGAAGGCGGCCGGCTGGTGCAGGCCGCCACCCGCGGCGACGGCGAGACCGGCGAGGACGTGACCCACACGATCCGCACCATCCGCGTCATCCCGGCGCGGCTGAAGGGCTGCCATGCCCAGGTGCTGGAGGTGCGCGGCGAGGTCTTCATGCGGCGCGACGATTTCGAGGCGCTGAACGAGCGCCAGCGCGCCGCCGGTGCCAAAACCTTCGTCAACCCGCGCAACGCCGCCGCCGGCGTCGTGCGCCAGCTCGACGCGAACATCGCCAGCCAGCGCCCGCTCAGCTTCTTCGCCTACGGCCTGGGCGACGTGCAGGGCTGGGACATCCCGGCCGGCCATTCGGCCACGCTCGACGCGCTGGCCGCGATGGGCGTGCCGGTGAACGGCGACCGCTCGCTGGTCGACGGCGCCGACGGCCTGGCCGAGTTTCACGCCCGCATCGCCGCGCGGCGCGACGCGCTGCCCTTCGACATCGACGGCGTCGTCTACAAGGTCGATGACCGCGCCCTGCAGCAGCAGCTCGGCTTCAAGACGCGCGAGCCGCGCTGGGCGGTGGCGCACAAGTACCCGGCGCAGGAGCAGACGACGCTGCTGCGCGACATCGACGTGCAGGTCGGCCGCACCGGCAAGCTGACGCCGGTCGCCAAGCTCGAGCCGGTGTTCGTCGGCGGCACCACGGTCAGCAACGCCACGCTGCACAACCAGGACGAGATCGACCGCAAGGACGTGCGCATCGGCGACACCGTGATCGTGCGCCGCGCCGGCGACGTGATCCCCGAGGTGGTCGGCGTGGTGCTCGACCGCCGGCCGGCCGACGCGCAGCGCTTCGACCTGATCGCCCGGCTCGGTGCGCGCTGCCCGGTGTGCGGCAGCGCGGTCGTGCGCGAGGAGGGCGAGGTCGACTGGCGCTGCAGCGGCGGCCTGTTCTGCGCCGCGCAGCGCAAGCAGGCGTTGCTGCACTTCGCCGGCCGGCGCGCGATGGACATCGAGGGCCTGGGCGACAAGCTGGTCGACCAGCTCGTCGGCGACACCGGCGAAGGCACCGTGGTGCGCACGCTGCCCGACCTGTACCGGCTCGGCCTGGCCTCGCTGACGGCGCTGGAGCGCATGGGCGAGAAGAGCGCGCAGAACCTGCTGGCCGGCCTCGAGAAGAGCAAGCAGACCACGCTCGCGCGCTTCCTGTACGCGCTCGGCATCCGCCACGTCGGCGAGACCACCGCGAAGGACCTGGCGCGCCACTTCGGCGCGCTCGACCGCGTGCTCGACGCGAGCGTCGAGCAGTTGCTGGAGGTGCCGGACGTCGGCCCGGTGGTCGCGCAGAGCATCCGCACCTTCTTCGACCAGCCGCACAACCGGGAGGTCGTCGAGCAGTTGCGCGCCTGCGGCATCCGCTGGGACGAGCACGACGGCGCCGCGGCGCCGCGCGCGCTGCTGCCGCTGGCCGGCAAGACCTTCGTGCTGACCGGCACGCTGCCGACGCTGACCCGCGACGAGGCCAAGGAACGCATCGAGGCCGCCGGCGGCAAGGTGGCGGGTTCGGTGTCGAAGAAGACGCACTATGTCGTCGCCGGCAGCGAGGCCGGCAGCAAGCTGGAGCGCGCCAACGAACTGGGCGTGGCCGTGCTCGACGAGGCGGGCCTGCTGGCGCTGCTGGCGGCACCCGGCGCCGGAGGCGACGACTCCGTCGACACGGACGATCCCGCGCTGTCCCGCGAACCCAGCCGATCCAATCCACCGGAGGAAGCCGCATGACGATTCGCGAGATCCTGAAGATGGGCGACCCGCGGCTGCTGCGCGTCGCCCGGCCGGTGCGCGAGTTCGGCACGCCCGAGCTGCGCGCGCTGGTCGACGACCTGTTCGAGACCATGCACGCCGTCCAGGGCGCCGGGCTGGCCGCGCCGCAGATCGGCGTCGACCTGGCGCTGGTGATCTTCGGATTCCGTCACAACGACCGCTACCCGGACGCGCCGGCGGTGCCCGAGACGGTGCTGATCAACCCGACGATCACGCCGCTCGACGACGCCGAGGAGGAGGGCTGGGAAGGCTGCCTGTCGGTGCCCGGCCTGCGCGGCGTGGTGCCGCGCTTCGCGCGCATCCGCTACACCGGCGTCGACCCCGACGGCCGCCCGATCGATCGCGAGGCCGAGGGCTTCCACGCCCGCGTGGTGCAGCACGAGGTCGACCACCTGATCGGCCGCCTCTACCCGACCCGCATGCGCGATCTCACGCGCTTTGGCTACACCAGCGTGCTGTTCCCCGAGCTGGATCCGAACGCGGACGACTGAGCAGGCGGCCACCGCAAGTTCGCCGGACCCGGGCCGCGCCGCCCCGGCGCGGCCTGGCCACCCACCGCCGGCCGGCGAGCGCGCGGTTTGCTACTTCGTCGACGCCGCGGACTGGCGGAGCGTGTCCTTCGCGTCGGCGAGCGCCTTGACCAGCTTCCTCAGCGCGTCGTCGGCGGCGCGCCGTGCTGCCAGCGACAGGTCGCCCTTGAATTCCTCGAACTCCGCGCGCCCGTCGCCCATCGCCCGCAGTTCGGTCACGGGCTTGCCGTCGGCGTCGACCACCCGGCAGGTCAGTTCGATCGTGAAGACCGTCGGCGGCCAGGTGAACAGGCTGGGCGAGAACGACGTGGTGGCGATGGTGGGCACGACGACGTAGTCCAGCCCGTCGGACCGGACCTTCGGATCGCCCGTGCCGCTGACCCGGGTCACGCGCGTGAAGGTCTCCGACAGCGCCACGTACAGGCCGGTCTCCAGGTCCCGGTAGGGCTGGTAGCTGAGCTTGTCGCCGCCGCCGCCGGGGCCGATCACTTCGCGCTTGCGGTCGTCGTCGCTGATCGCGAGGCCGACCGCCTTGTCCAGCTTGCCGGTGCCGGTGCCGGCCAGGTCGGCGACGTTGGCGGCCAGCGAGATCGGGTGGGCGCAGCCCGCCAGCACGGCAGCCAGCCACAGGCCCGCGAGGATCGCCAGGAATCGCTTCATGAAGGGTCTCCTCCGGATCAGTCAGCGGATCGCCGCCTGGAAGTCCGCATCGGCCCATAGCTGGCCGAGCAGGTTCTGCACGATGAGCGGGTACTGCTGCTGCGCCTTCGGGATCGCGATCGCGCCCATGAACGCCGACTCCCAGCTCAGCGCTCCCCGCTTGACCTGGTCGTAGCGCGTGACGCCGTCGTTCTTGACGACGATGCGCGCCTCGATTTCGCCGCTGTTGGTGGCGAAGCCGCCGGCCGCGATGTCGTTCTTCAGCAGCAGGCCGCTGATCTCGATCTTCGAGGTCGGGCCCAGCCGCCCCGCGAGCGCCAGCTCCTGCCGCAGCGCGTCGGCCAGGTAGGCGGCGTAGTCCGAGCCGATCGACGACGCCATCGAATTGCCGCGCAGCCCGATCGGCCCGCCGACCCCGGGCTGCACCGTGAACGCACCGACCGCGACCGGCGCGGCCGGCAGCTTCTTCAGCGCCTCGACGTTGTCGATCGACGGCTGGTAGCGCGGCGCCTGCATCGCGCAGCCCGATGCCAGGAACGCGATGCCCAGCACCATCGCCCATCGGACCCTGCACACGTCGGCCATTTCGTACTCCTCCATCGGTGGCGCCACTCTAGGCTGCGCCGGCGCCCCGCCGGACGATCTTCGTCAATGGTTCGTTCGATCTGGCGTTCGTCGTGGCTCGGGTCTGTGTCTGCAACGAAACATGCCAGTGACAAAGCGGAAACGGTCGTCCGCTGCAATGCGCGCAGCGCGGCTTGGCCGCCGACACACCACGAGGAGCCTTCGATGCGAGCAGATGTCCACGACCCCGTCCACCACCCCGCCCACGACCACGACCAGGGCCTCGCCCACGACCTGCAGGTGCTCACCGCGGCCGAGCGGGGGCGTCGGCGCGCACTGGGCTGGCTGGCCGGCGCCGGTTCGCTGGCACTGTGGGGTTGCGGAGGCGGCGAGGGCGTGGCCGCCACCAGCAGCGCAGGCACCAGCGGCACCACGTCCGGCAGCACGTCGACGACGACCACCACCACGACCACGACCACGGCGTCCACCAGCGCCACCTGCTCGCTGATCCCGGAAGAGACCTCCGGCCCGTATCCTGGCGACGGATCGAACACCGTCAACGGCTCGATCGCCAACGCACTGCTGCTCAGCGGCATCGTGCGCAGCGACATCCGCAGCAGCATCGCAGGCGCCACCGGCACCGCGGCCGGCGTGCCGCTGACGGTGATCCTGTCGCTGGTGAACACCAACGGCGCCTGCGCCGACCTGTCCGGCTACGCGATCTACCTGTGGCACTGCGACCGCGAGGGCCGCTACTCGATGTACTCGTCGGGCGTCACCGACCAGAACTACCTGCGCGGCGTGCAGGAGACCGGCGCCGACGGCACGGTGAGCTTCACGACGATCTTCCCGGGCTGCTATTCGGGCCGCATGCCGCACATCCACTTCGAGGTCTACCGCAGCGCCAACAGCGCCACCGCCTACACGAACAAGCTGAAGACCTCGCAGATCGCGCTGCCGGTGGACGTGTGCAGCACCGTCTACGCCGGCGCCGACGGCTATTCCGCCAGCGTGGCCAACCTCGCGCGCATCAGCTTCGCGACCGACAACGTCTTCAGCGACGGTGTCACGACCCAGCTGGCGACGATGTCCGGCAGCCTGAGCGAAGGCTTTTCCGCGGTGTTGACGGTCGGCATCGCGGTGTGACGCCCCGCGGATCGCCGCGGCGGCGCGGGCCGACGATGTAGCGTCGCGGCGGGCATCGGCGTGCGGCCGTGCTTGGGAGGCGGCGCCAGACGCTGCTGGCGCCGCTGACCCAGGCACGCCGCCTGGCGCTGGAGGGCGCCGTGGTCTGTGCGCTGGTGCTGGCCGCGCTGCTGGTCGCCTACCTGGCCTGGCAGTTCCGGCCGCTGGCCCAGCTCGAACGCTGCGCCAGCGGGCTGCTGGCGGGCGGGGACGGGGGTGGCGCGGGCGGCGACGGCGCCCCGGCTTGGCCCGGGTCCGGCGGCGAGATCGGCCGGTTGTCGCGCACGTTGCAGCATGTGTGGGCCGAGCGCACGCAGGTCGACCGTTTCAGCGCGCAGGTGCTTGAAAAGCTCGGCTCGGTGATGGCGGCGGCGCCGGTGGGCCTGGCCTTCACGCGCGACCAGCGCTTCGAGCGGGTCAGCGCCGAATGGTGCCGCCTGGTCGGCCGCGGCGAGGCCGACTTGCTCGGGCAGCCGGCGCAGACGGTGTTCGCGTCGGTGGAAGACTATGCCGCGCTCGGCCCGCAGGTCGCCGCCGCCTTCTCGGCGGGCCGGCACTACGCCGGTGAATGGCCGACGCGCCGCCCCGATGGCAGCGTGTTCTGGGCCGGCCTGCAGGGCCGGCCGGTATCGCCCGGCGATCCGTCGCACGGCACGATCTGGAGCCTGTACGACGTCACCGACCAGATCCGCGACCGGCGGCAGCTCGAACACGCCGCCACCCACGACCCGCTCACCGGGGTCGCGAACCGCAAGCGTTTCGCCGGCGACGCGATGCTGAAGGCGGTGGCGCAGGCGATCGTCGGGCGGGTGCGTGCCAGCGACCTGGTGGCCCGCCTCGGCGGCGACGAGTTCGCGATGCTCCTGACGGGCTGCGACAGCGCCCGTGCGCTGGCGATCGCCCGCAAGGTTTGGCACGCGATCGACGGGCTGGCGCTGAGCTGGCTTGGCCGCACGCTGCGCGTCGGTGCCAGCCTGGGCGTGGCGGCGCTCAGCCTGTCGCATGCCGACGGCGCCGCGTGGATCGCCGATGCCGATGCCGCCTGCTACGCGGCCAAGCGGGCCGGGCGCAGCGGCAGCGCTCGCCCGCGACGATCAGGCCGGCCAGCCCTCCGTCGGGGCCCCGATGGCGCGCATCAGCGCCGGCAGGTCGGCGGCCCGCGCCGGGCGGCTGTACAGGAAGCCCTGCACCTCGGCGCAGCCTTCGGCGCGCACCGCGTCGAGCTGGCCCGCGGTCTCGACACCCTCGACGGTGGTCGCCATGCCGAGGCTGCGGCCCAGGCCGACGACGGCGCGGATGATCGGCAGCGCATCGGCGCGCGTGCCGACGTCGCGCACGAAACTGCGGTCGATCTTGATGCGGTCGAACGGAAAGCTGCGCAGCAGGCTGAGCGATGAATAGCCGGTGCCGAAGTCGTCCATCGCGACGCGCACGCCGCGCCGGCGCAGCTCGTGCAGCAGCGACACCGCGTGGTCGTTGTCGTCCAGCATCACCGACTCGGTGATCTCGATCTCCAGCCGATGCGCGTCGAGCCCGGCGTCCCGCAGCGCGCAGGACACGTCGCCCAGCAGCACGCTGCCGCGGAACTGCACCGCCGACACGTTGACCGCCACCCGCACCGGCGCCGGCCAGCGCGCCGCCTCGCGGCAGGCCGCGCGCATCACCCAGCGGCCGATCGGGATGATCAGCCCGGTTTCCTCGGCCAGCGGGATGAAGTCGGCCGGCGACACCAGGCCGCGGATCGGGTGGTTCCAGCGCAGCAGCGCCTCGAAGCCGCTGATCACCCCGCCCTTCATGTCGACCTGCGGCTGGTACAGCAGCTCGAATTCGTCGCGGTCGATCGCACGTCGCAGGTCGGCCTCCAGGCCGCGTCGCGCCTGGGCGATCGCGTCCAGCTCGGGCTCGAAGTAGCGCAGCGTGCCGCGGCCGTCGGCCTTGGCGCGGTAGAGCGCCAGGTCGGCGTTGCGCTGCAGGGTGGCGGCATCGTCGCCGTCGAACGGCGCGATCGACACGCCGACGCTGGTGCCGATGTGGACCGGATGCCCGGCGACGTCGAACGGCTGCGCCATCGCGGCGATCAGGCGTTGTGCCAGCGCCGACGAGCCGCCCGGCTGCGCCACGCCGGTCTGAACGATCGCGAATTCGTCGCCGCCCAGCCGCGCGACCAGGTCGGTCTCGCGCACGCAGGCACGCAGCCGGCACGCGACCTCCTGCAGCAGCGAATCGCCGGCGGCGTGGCCGAAGGTGTCGTTGACCGGCTTGAAGCGGTCCAGGTCGAGGCAGATCACCGCCACCTCGCCGCCGCTCCGGGCGTGGCGCTTGAGCTGGGACTCGACTTCGTCGCGCAGCCGCGCCCGGTTGGCCAGCCCGGTCAGCACGTCGTGCATCGCGAGGTAGGCGATGCGCGCCTCGGCGCCGCGCCGCTCGGTCACGTCTTCGTGCAGCGCGACGCAGCTTCCGTCCGGCAGCCGCGACACCACCACCTCGACGGTGCGGCCGTCGGCCAGCAGCCATTCGCGGCGGCGCGTGCCGGCACTGCCGGGCGGCGGTCGCGGCTGTTCGCGGCTGCGCTCGGTCTCGACGCAGTAGGAGCGGCCGATGATCTCGGCAAAGGTGGTGCCCGGTGCGGCGAGTTCATCGGGCAGTGCCCAGATCTCAAGATAGCGCCGGTTGCAGAACAGCAGGCGGTCGTCGCCATCGAACACGCACAACCCGAGCGGGAGCTGTTCGAGCACGAAACGCAGCAACGCCGTATCGCCGCCGTCGGCGCGAGGCGCCGGCATCGGGGAGACGAGGCTCAATGCAGCCGCGGCCGGGTGGCCGGCAACAGTGGCGAGTGGGTTGGGCGCTGGGAACATCTCGAACGTACGGCGCAGCCGCTGAAGGAGATTCTTCGACGTGCGGGCGCACAACTTGAGACGCGACCCGGCATATGACAGGGGATGACAGACGACTCCACCGCCATCGGTTCGCGACTGTCGCGCACGACGGGCGGTCCGGGTTGCGCGCGCTGGCGGCTTGTGTCCGGTCGCTGCAGGCGGTGCGCTGCAGCGGCGTGACCGGCTGCACACGTCACCGGTTGTAAAGGCTTGCCCTGCGGCGTCCTCGGGCGGGTGCGCCGGGGCGTTGAACCTCGTGACCCGCGAGCGGTCCTTCCAGGTGCCGCCCGCATTGCCTTTCCGAGGACCGCCGAATGAGTTCCCCCCGCGTCGTCCTGAATCGCGTGGCCACCACGCGCCTGTTGCTGGTTCTCGCGCTGCTGTGTTCCATCCCCTGGGGCGGTACCGCCCACGCGCAGTCGAGCGACCCGCCCGGTCGCGTCGGCCGCTTGTCCGATCTGCAGGGCACCGTGTGGCTGTATGCGCCGGAGAACGGCGAATGGACCAGCGCATCGCGCAATCGTCCACTGACCACCAGCGACCGGCTCGCCACCGACCGCGACGGCCGTGCCGAGGTGCGCATCGGCTCGACCACGGTGCGGCTGGACGGCGGCAGCGAACTCGAGTTCAGCCGCATCGACGACCAGGCGATCACGCTGCAGCTCCAGGCCGGCAGCGCCGCCGTGCACCTGCGCAGCGACGAGGCGGTGCGCGAGTTCGCGCTCGACACCGCCGAGGGCCGCTTCGTCGCGCGGCGCACCGGCAGCTACCGCATCGACCGCTACGGCGGCGCCACCGACATCACCGTCTACAGCGGCGAGGCCGAATACCGCGGCCCGGGCAGCGCGCTGGCGGTCGGGCCCGGCCAGCGGGCCGAATTCCGCGTCGATGGCGGCGCACCGCAGTACCAGCTCGGCGACCCGGTGCGCGACGACTTCTCCGCCTGGATCGAGGACCGCGACCGCCGCGAGCCGGTCGGCGTGCCGCAGTACGTGTCCGGCGAGATGACCGGCGCCGAGGACCTGGACCGCTACGGCCAGTGGCAGCAGAGCCCGGAATACGGTGCGCTGTGGGTGCCGCGCAGCGTTCCCTCCGGCTGGGTGCCGTACGGTGCCGGCCACTGGGCCTGGGTGCGCCCCTGGGGCTGGACCTGGGTCGATGACCAACCGTGGGGCTTCGCGCCGTTCCACTACGGGCGCTGGGTGTCGGTGCGCGACCGCTGGTGCTGGGCGCCGGGCCGCTACGTGCGGCGGCCGGTGTACGCGCCGGCGCTGGTCGGCTGGGTCGGCGGGCCGGCGCTCAGCCTGTCGCTGTCGATCGGCGGTGGCGGCGGCGGACCGCCGGTCGGCTGGTTCCCGCTCGCGCCGCACGAGGTGTACGTACCGCACTACCGCGTCAGCCCGCGCTACGTGCGCGCCGTCAATGTCACCCACGTCACGAACATCACCAACATCACGACGATCATCAACAACCCGCAGGCCGCGGTCGGCCATTACGACTACCGCAACCGCCACCGGCCAGACGCAGT
>JBGAMJ010000055.1:0-32100 GCA_044223035.1 Piscinibacter sp. | reverse complement strand
CCATGAGCGCCTGACCCCGCGCGAGAGCGAGGTGCTGACCTACCTCAGCAAGGGCTTCACGATCAAGGAGATCGCGAGCTTGATGGGCATCAAGTGGTTCACCGTCAACGACCACATCAAGTCGATCTACAAGAAGCTGAACGTGTCGAGCCGCGCCGAAGCGGCGGTGCTGGCGAGCAAGCAGGGGCTGGTCTGACGCCTGAGGGTCGGTCGTCGTGAGCCACGTGCGCGCCACCCACCCACCGCCGAACGAATCCGCGGGGCCGGTGGCGGGCTGGCCGGGCACCGGGCGCGCCACGCACGGCGGCCCGCGTGCGACCGTCGACGACGGGTTCTCCGAGACGCTGCCGCCGGGCACCGCCGAGCGGGTCGAGCGCGCATCGCGCTGGATCGGCTGGCGGCTGCGCCTCCTGGTCGGCACCGCGCTGATCGGCTGCATCGGCATCTTCCTGCTCGCCCGCTGGCTGGCCGACGCGCCGGCGATCGGCGCCAACTGGCGCGCCACCGCGCAGGGACAGATCGAGCTGCTGTCGGCCAGCGACACCCAGTTGCGCAAGTTCGTCGGCCAGACGCTGGTGCAGGTGCAATCCGGCCCGCTGACGGCGACGCCCGACGCGCTGGTGCTGCAACGCTCGCCGCGCTGGATGATCGGCGACGAGGCGCGCCAGCAGCAGCATGCCCAGCATCAGCGCCTGCTGTCGCTGCTGGGGCACGAGGAGCTGACGCTGTCGTTCTCCGGCGGCGGCCGCGCCGACGTGGCGCCGCAACGGCGCGGCTTCGCCGACCTGGGCGGGCTGTTCTGGCTGCTCGCGGCGTTCGCCCTGACGCTCTACCTGGTCGCGATGGTCGTGGTGCTGGCACGCCCTTCTGCCCGCAACCTGCTGTACGCGGTGATGTCGCTCTGCCAGAGCGGCAACCTGGTGTTCATGGCGATCGAGTCGACGCTCGACCTGGCGCTGCCGGTGCCGATCGGTACGCTCGACATGCCGCTGCGCGTGGCGCTCGACCTGATCACCGGCGCGGCCGTCGTGCACGCCGCCTGCGTGCACCCGAAGCGGCTGCCGCACGGCGGCGCCATCGCCGCCGCGGCGTGGGGCGCGGCGGCGGTGCTGGTGGCGGCGGTCGCCGGCGGCAGCCTGCCCGAGACCTGGTGGGTGACGCAGGCCGCGGTGCTGGCGCTGGGCGGGTTGACGGTCGGGCTGATGTCCTGGTCGTACCGGCTCGAGCCGCACCCGTACGCGATGGTGCTGCGCCGCTTCGGCATCGTCACCGTCTCGAGCTGGGCGCTGCTGACCGCGGCGGTGGCGCTGATCGACCGTGCGCAGCCGGCGCAGGCGCTGCAGCACAACATCCCGGCGATCGGCTCGCTGATCTGGTACGTGTTCTTCGCGTCGCTGCTGCTGACGGTGCCGTTCCTCGCCCGCTCCCAGCAGATCATGCGCGAGTTCGCGCTGCTGGCCGCCGTCAGCACCGTGGCGACCTCGCTCGACCTGCTGTTCGTCGCCGCGTTCTCGTTCGGCCAGTTCGCGTCGCTGACGCTGGCGCTGTTCCTGTCGCTGGGCGTCTACGCCGGCGCCAGGCAATGGATCGTCAACCAGCTGCTCGGCAACAGCCTGGTGACGACCGAACGCATGTTCGAGCAGCTCTACCGCATTGCCCGCGAGGTGGAGGCGCACCCCGACCGCACGCCCGGCGTGCTGGCGCAGCTCCTGCGCGAGCTGTTCGAGCCCCTGGAGGTGACGATGACGGGGCCGCAGGGCGGCACCACGCGCATCGTCGGCGACGGCGCGACGATGATCCTGCCGGTGCCGCACCTGGCCGGCCCGGCGCCGGCGGGCGACGAGGCCGGCGGCCCCGGCGCGATCGTGCTGCGCTTCGCCCACCGCGGGCGGCGGCTGTTCACCTCCGAGGATGCGCGGCTGGCCGACCGCATCATCGAACAGCTCCGCCGCGCGGTCGCGTTCGACAAGGCGGTCGAGCAGGGGCGCAGCGAGGAGCGCGCGCGCATCGCGCAGGACCTGCACGACGACATCGGCGCGCGGCTCTTGACGCTGATGTACAAGGCGCACTCGCCGGAGATGGAGGAGTACGTCCGCCACACGCTGCAGGACCTGAAGACGCTGACGCGCGGCCTGGCGGCGGCCAACCACCGGCTGTCGCACGCCGGAGTGGAATGGAAGGCCGACCTCGGCCAGCGGCTGACCGTCGCGCGCGTCTACCTCGACTGGAACTTCTCCTTCGACGAGGACATCCTGCTGACCGTCGTCCAGTGGTCCGCACTGACGCGGGTGATGCGCGAGCTGGTCAGCAACATCATCTCGCACGCGCAGGCGCGCCGCGTCGAGATCGTGTTCTCGCTCGACGCCGACCAGCTCGAGCTGCGCATCACCGACGACGGCGTCGGCCGCAATCCGCAGGCCTGGTCGCACGGCCTCGGGCTCGGCGGCGTGCGCAAGCGCGTCAAGCAGCTCGGCGGCGAGGTCGAATGGAGCGAGGTCGATCCACGCGGCATCTCCTGCCGGGTGACGATCCGCGACTTCACGTCGCGGCATTGACGACGAGCGTGGCGATGCGCCCGGCGGGACCGGCCGCAGGCCGCAGGGCGCTCCGATGATGGCGGCGCGAGACACCGTGCCGGCCCCCCCCCCGGCGGCGCTCGTCCTGCTTCGACGGTCGAGGCGCCGGTCGCGATGCTGCCCGCACACCGCTTCGCGCGCCGGCCCGACCCGGCCTCCGGCTGGGCCGAGCGGGTGATCGACCCCGCGGATCCGGCGGCGGGCGCTAGAGTCGGCGGATGACCGAACCGTCCTCCACGACACCTGCCGCTGCTCCTGTGCCCGTTGCGCCGACCGCCGAACCGGGCCCGGCGGTGATGCCCGCACCAACCGCCGCACCGAGCACCAGCGCCCTCGAGGTGCGTGACCTCGCCGACTACGCACTGATCATCGACGCCCGTTCGCCGCACGAATACGCCGACGACCACCTGCCCGGCGCGGTCAACCTGCCGGTGGTCGACGACGACGAATTCGCCGAAGTCGGCATCACCTACAAGCAGGACATGCACCGTGCCTACCTCATCGGTGTCGCCTACTCGCTGAACAACATTGCGCGGCAGATCCCGCCGCTGATCTCGCGCTACGGGCCGTCGGACCGCCTGCTGGTCTACTGCTTCCGCGGCGGCAAGCGATCGCGCCTGTGGGCCGACAACCTTCGCACCATCGGTTTCGAGGTCGACGTGGTGCCCGGCGGTTGGAAGCGCTATCGCGCCTGGGTGCGCGACAGCCTGGCGCACTGGCCGGCCGCGCTGCGCTACCGCGTGCTGTGCGGCCCGACCGGCTGCGGCAAGACGCGGCTGCTGCACGCGCTGGCCGACGCCGGCGAGCAGGTGCTCGACCTGGAGGGCCTGGCCTCGCACCGCGGCTCGCTGATCGGCGCCCTGCCCGGCCGGCCGCAGCCGCCGCAGAAGCTGTTCGACAGCGTGTTGCTGCAGGCGCTGCGCCGGCTCGATCCGTCGCGCCCGGTGTGGATCGAGGCCGAGAGCAAGAAGATCGGCCAGCTCCAGCTCCCCGACGCGCTGCACGATGCGATGCAGCACAGCCCCACGTTGACGCTGGAGGTGCCGATGGCCGAGCGCGTGCGGCTGTGGCACGAGGACTACGCGCATTTCGTCGCCGACCCGGCCGGCATGGTGGAACAGCTCTCGCCGCTGAAGCCGATCGTCGGCGGGGAAGAACTCGACGCCTGGCGCGCCCTGGCCTCCGCGCGCCAGACCGCCGCGCTGTTCGAGCGGGTGATGGAGCGCCACTACGACCCGGCCTATGCGCGCTCCACGCGCAAGCTCTTCGCCGGCTCGCAGGCCGGCCCGCGGGTCGCGCTCGAATCGCTGGCGCCCGAGGCGCTGGCTGCAGCCGCCCGGTCGCTGGCGCGCGGCGAGGGCTGACGGCAGCGCCGGACGCCGCGCGAGCCTCAGGCGTAGGCTGGCGCCAGCCCGCGCCGCCAGCGGCCGCTGAGCGCGTCGACGGCGACCACCAGCAGGAACATCGCGAGCAGCACCGTCGATGCCTGCGCCTGCTGGAACAGCGACAGGTGGTAGTACAGCAGCTGCCCCAGCCCGCCGGCGCCGACGAAACCGAGCACCGCGGCCATGCGGATGTTCATCTCCCAGCGGTACAGCGTGTACGCAAGGGCCTGCGGCGCGACCAGCGGCAGGCTGCCGTAGGCAAAGGCCGCGACCGCGCCGCTGCCGGCGTCGATCAGCGCCTGCTCGGGCGCGCGCGGCGTGTTTTCCATCGCATCGGCGAACAGCCGGCCGAGCACGCCGGCGGTGTGCAGCGCCAGCGCCAGCGCGCCGGCGAACGGCCCGAGCCCGGCGGCCAGCACCATCAGCGCCGCCCACACGAGTTCCGGCACGCTGCGCAGCAGGTTCAGCAGCAGCCGCGCCGCGGCGCGCGGCAGCGGCCCGAGCCGGTGCCAGCGGCCGGAAGCCGGCAGCGCGAGCAACGCACCGCCGGCCGCGGCGATCAGCGTGCCCAGCGCCGACACCGCCAGCGTCTGCACCGTCCCCCAGCCGACCCGCGCGAGGAAGTCCGGCGACAGGTCGGGCGGGAAGAACTCGCCGATGAACTTCGCCATCAGCCGCAGCGATTCGGCGGCGAACAGCGCGCGCACGTCGATCGCCAGCCAGGCGAAGCTCGCGACCACCGCCGCCAGCACGCCGAACGCGACCGCCCAGCCGGCGAGCCCGGTGCGCGACGGCGCGACAACGCTGCGGGGGTGGTTCACGCCAGCAACCTCCGCAGCGCCGCGGTCAGGCCGTCGGCCATCAACACCAGCAGCAGGAAGGCAAGCAGGATGGTGCTGGCCTCGCCGCCGTTGAGCATCTTCATCGACTGGTCCATCAACTGGCCCAACCCGCCGGCGCCGACGAAGCCCATCACGACCGACGCGCGCACCGCGCATTCCCAGCGGTAGACGGTGTACGACGCCAGTTCCTGCGCGACGCCCGGCAGCAGCCCGTACAGGAAGGCGGCGAGCCGGCCGCTGCCGGATTCGAGCAGCGAGCGCGCCGGCCGGGTGTCGGCCGACTCCAGGATCTCGGCGTAGACCTTGCCGAGCATGCCGCCGTACGTGATCGCCAGCGCGAGCACGCCGGCCGACGGGCCGAGGCCCAGCGCGCGCACGAACACCAGCGCCCACACCACCTCGGGCACGCCGCGCAGCACCGTCAGCACCAGGCGCACGGCCAGGCGCACGAATTCACCGCGCCAGCGGCCGTCGGCCGGGCCGATGCGCGCGACTGACAACGCGTGCGTCATCGCCAGCCCGAGCGGCGCGGCGATCAGGAATGCCAGCGCGAGCCCGGCGGTCGCGATCGCCAGCGTCTGCAGCGTCGCGTGCAGCAGTTCGGCGAGAAACGCGGGCTCGGTCGACGGCGGGAAGAAGCCGGCCAGGAAGTTGCCCATCACCGCCAGGTTGCCGGGCTCGAACAACGCCGAGGGCCGAAACTGCGCGACCTGCAGCATCGGCCAGGCGATCAGCAGCGCGAGCAGCAGCAGGCCGAGCCGCGCGCGGGCCTGCGGGTCGCGTACGGATGCCGGCGCCGCCAGCGGCGCCGCGGGGCTGCGGGCGAGCGTCATGCGGGAGGCGGTGTGGATGCCGCGAGGCCGGCGCGGCCATGGCCGGGCGCGGCCGTCCCGGGTGACGCCTGGCCGCCGGCAGCCAGGCCCGCCGGAGCCGGGGCAGCCGCGGCCTGCGCGGCGGCCGTTGCCGCCAATCCGCCCGGCACCGCCGCGCCGCCGGGCACCGCATTCCGGCCCGGCGCCGCCTGCCCGCCGGCGGCCGCGAACCCCCTCGGCACCACCCGCGGCGGCAGCGGCTTGCCGCAGGCCTCGATCGCCGATGGCAGCGGCGCGGCCGGCCACAGCGGCTCGGGAAGCACCGGCGGCTGCTCATCCATCGCGTACAGCGCGTCGAGCATCGCCCGGTCGACCTCGCCCGCCGGGCAGTCGAACACGATCCGCCCCTCGCGCAGGCCGACGATACGCGGGAACCACTTCAGCGCGAGATCGACCGCGTGCAGCGACGCGAGCAGCGTGGCGCCGGTTTCCTCGCCGTGGGCGACGAGCTGGCCGAGCGCGGCGTCGGCGCGCGCCGGGTCGAGCGCCGACACCGGTTCGTCGACCAGCAGCAGCCGCGGCGCCTGGTACAGCACGCGCGCGATGCCCACGCGCTGCAACTGCCCGCCGGACAGTCGATCGCAGCGGTCGAACAGGCGGTCGCCGAGTTCCAGCCGCTCCAGCACGTCACGCGCACCGGCGATGTCCAGCGGATGCACCAGCGACGCGAGCGCCCGCGGCAGCGACCAGCTTCCGAGCCGCCCCGCCAGCACCGCGGTGACCACGCGCAGCCGCGGCGGGATCGGCGGCGCCTGGTGCACGAGGCCGATGCGCGCGCGCAGCCGGCGCAGTTCGCGCGCCGGCAGGCGCCACGGATCGGCATCGAGCGAGTCGAGCCGTCCTTCGGTCGGCCGCAGCGCGGCGCCGACCAGCCGCAGCAGGCTGGTCTTGCCGGCACCCGACGGCCCGATCAGCGCCAGCCGCTCACCCGGCGCCGCGGCCAGGTCGAGCGGATGCAGCGCGCGGTGGCCGCTGGCATGGACCAGGCCAACGCCGTGCAGCGCGAAGCTCATCGGGGCAGCCTTCCGAGCGCGTCCCGTCCGGCCAGCCGGGGAGCTTCGAGGCCGACGGTCACTTGATCAGGCCCGCCGCCTTGCCGGCCGCCTCGATGCCGTCGTAGTTCGACGACTGCGTCGGCACGAACTTCGAGGCCCGCTGCAGCGCCATGATCTCCTTGTGCTCGGGGTTCGCCGGGTCGAGCTTCAGGAAGGCGTCGGACAGCTTCTTCGCGAGTGCCGGGTCCAGGCCGGGGCGCACGGTCCAGTTGTAGTCGTAGTACGGCGGGGTGACCGCCAGCACGCGCACCTTGGCGGCGTTCGGGTTGGCCGATTCGACCAGCTTGTCCATCACCGACGCGTTCAGCACGCCGGCCTCGGCGCGGCCGGACGCGACGAAGGCCACCGTCGCGTCGTGCGCACCCGAGAAGGCCACCGTCTTGAAGTCGCGCTCGGGCACCAGCCCGGCCTGCATCAGGAACCAGCGCGGCATCAGGTGGCCCGAAGTGGACGACGGCGCGCCGAACGCGAATGTCTTCCCCTTCAGATCGGCCAGCGTCTTCGCCGGGCTGTCGGCCGGCACGATGAAGCGGCTGGTGAACTTCTCGTCTTCCGCGCGCTGCACCAGCGGCGTCGCCCCGCCCTGCGTGCGCAGCTTCGCCTGCACGTAGGTGAAGCCGCCGAGCCAGGCGAGGTCGATCTTGTTCGTCGCCAGGCCCTCGACGACGGCGGCATAGTCGGTCACCGGGGTGAACTGCACGTCGGCGCCGGTCTCCTTCTTCAGGTAGTCGCCGAGCGGCTTGAACTTTCGCTGCAGTTCGGTCGGCGCCTCGTCGGGGATCGCAGAGACGCGCAGCACCGGCGTCTGCGCCGCGGCCAGGGTCGCGAGGTTGCCGCTCGTGGCGGCACACAGCCAGGCGGCCGTGCGCAGCGCGCGCCGGCGGGAGAACGTGTTCGACATGGGTGGGTGGGGGTGGTTCGGGTCGTGTGGCCAGCCGGACCTCGACGAGGCACCGCGCGCCGGGCGCAAGGGTAGCGCCTCGCGCCGCACAATGGCGCCGCCCTCCTCTCCACCCGCATCTCCATTCCCACCTCGACCACGATCCGCCATGACCGACCCCGCCGCCCCGCCACGCCTGACCAGCCTGTCCCACGGAGGCGGCTGCGGCTGCAAGATCGCCCCGGGCGTGCTGTCGGACATCCTGCGCCGCAGCGGCGGCGGGCTGCTGCCGCCGCAGTTGCTGGTCGGCATCGAGACCAGCGACGACGCGGCGGTCTACCGGCTCAACGACGAGCAGGCGCTGGTCGCAACCACCGATTTCTTCATGCCGATCGTCGACGATCCGTTCGACTTCGGCCGCATCGCCGCCACCAACGCGATCAGCGACGTCTACGCGATGGGCGGCACGCCGATCCTGGCGCTGGCGATCGTCGCGATGCCGGTGGCCCGGCTGCCGGTGGAGGTGATCGGCGAGATCCTGCGCGGCGGCGAGTCGGTGTGCCGTGCCGCCGGCATCCCGATCGCCGGCGGGCACACGATCGACTCGGTGGAGCCGATCTACGGGCTGGTCGCGCTCGGGCTGGTGCATCCGGCGCGGCTCAAGCGCAATGCCGACGCGCGCCCCGGCGACGCGCTGGTGCTCGGCAAGCCGCTGGGCGTCGGCGTGCTGTCGGCGGCACTCAAGAAGGACCGGCTCGAGCCCGCCGGCTACCGGCAGCTCGTGGACGTGACGACGCGGCTGAACACGCCCGGCCCGGCGCTGGCGGCGCTGGCCGGCGTGCACGCGATCACCGACGTCACCGGGTTCGGCCTCGCCGGCCACGCGCTCGAGATGGCGCGCGGCGCCGGCGCCGGCATCGAGCTGCGCTGGTCGCAGGTGCCGCGGCTCGCCGGCGTGGGACCTCCTGACCGACCCGCAGACCTCGGGCGGCCTGCTGGTGGCCTGCGCGCCGGAGGCGGTCGACGCGGTGCTCGATGTCCTTCGCGCGCAGGGCTTCGGCGACGCGGCCGAGATCGGCCGATTCGGCGGCGCGGTGGCAGAGGGAGCGGTGCGGCTGCGCGTCGAGCGCTGACCCGCGGCGGGGCGTCGGAATCGTGTCCGCGGCACCTCGGTGGCAAGGGGAAACACTGATAGGTAACCCACCAGATTGATCCGGAAGTAACCGCGGAATAGTCTGCCTCGACGCTGGGACGAAGTTGTCCCGCCGCCCAAGGAGCTCCTCCGATGGACATGAACCGAAGACAGTTCTTCCGGGTCAGCAGCGCGGGGCTCGTCGGCTCCAGCCTGGTGGCCCTGGGGTTCTCGCCGACCGCGGCGCTTGCCGAAGCACGCAACTTCAAGCTGGCCCGCACCACCGAGACGCGCAACACCTGCCCGTACTGCTCGGTGGGCTGCGGGATCATCATGTACAGCCTGGGCGACCGGGCGAAGAACGTCGTCTCCGACATCGTGCACATCGAGGGCGACCCGGATCACCCGGTCAACCGCGGCACGCTGTGCCCCAAGGGCGCGGGCCTGCTCGATTTCGTGCACAGCCCGAACCGGCTGAAGTACCCCGAGATCCGCGAGCCCGGCAGCACCGAGTGGAAGCGGGTGAGCTGGGATGACGCACTGAACCGCATCACCGGCCTGCTGAAGGCCGACCGCGACGCCAACTTCGTGGCCAACAACGCCGACGGCAAGCCGGTCAACCGCTGGATCACCACCGGCATGCTGTGCGCCTCGGCCTCGTCCAACGAAACCGGCTACCTCACCCACAAGGCGTTCCGCTCGCTCGGAATGCTGGTGTTCGACAACCAGGCACGCGTCTGACACGCCCCCACGGTGGCCAGTCTGGCCCCGACGTTCGGGCGCGGTGCGATGACCAATCACTGGCAGGACATCCAGAACGCGGATGTCGTGCTGATCATGGGCGGCAATGCCGCCGAGGCCCACCCCTGCGGCTTCAAGTGGGTGATCGAGGCCAAGAAGCACAACAAGGCCCGGCTGGTCGTCGTCGACCCGCGCTTCACGCGCTCGGCCTCGATGAGCGACTACTACGCGCCGATCCGCGCCGGATCGGACATCGCGTTCCTGGCCGGCGTCATCAACTACCTGCTGAAGAACGAAAAGATCCAGACCGAGTACGTCAGGAACTACACCAACGCGAGCTTCATCGTCGGGCCCGACTACAAGTTCGAGGACGGCCTGTTCAGCGGCTACGACGCCGAGAAGCGCCGCTACGACAACAAGAGCTGGGGCTACGCGCTCGACGAGCAGGGCTTCGCCAAGGTCGACCCGACGCTGCAGGACCCGCAGTGCGTGCTGCAGGTGATGAAGCGCCACTACGAGCGCTACACGCCCGAGGTGGTCAGCCGGATCACCGGCACGCCGCAGGACAAGTTCCTGAAGGTGTGCGAGTACATCGCCAGCACCAGCACGCCGTCGCGCACGATGACGATCATGTACGCGCTCGGCTGGACGCAGCACAGCCAGGGCTCGCAGATGATCCGCACCGCGGCCATCGTGCAGCTCCTGCTGGGCAACATCGGCGTGGCCGGCGGCGGCATGAACGCGCTGCGCGGCCACAGCAACATCCAGGGGCTGACCGACCTGGGGCTGCTGTCGAACTCGCTGCCCGGCTACCTGTCGCTGGCGCGCGAGACCGAGCAGACGCTGGAGGACTACTACAAGCCCCGGGCCTCCAAGCCGCTGCGCCCGAACCAGATGAGCTACTGGCAGAACTACCCGAAGTTCTTCGTCAGCCTGCAGAAGGCATGGTGGGGCAAGGCGGCGACGGCCGAGAACGACTGGGCTTTCCACTACCTGCCGAAGATCGACCGCGTCTACGACGTGCTGCAGGCCTTCGAGATGATGAACCAGGGCAAGCTCAACGGCTACATCTGCCAGGGCTTCAACCCGGTCGGCTCGTTCCCGAACAAGGCGAAGATCGTCGCCGGGCTGTCGAAGCTGAAGTACCTCGTGATCATCGACCCGCTGGTCACCGAGACCAGCGAGTTCTGGCGCAACTTCGGCGAGTTCAACGACGTCAAGAGCGCCGACATCCAGACCACGGTGATCCGCCTGCCGTGCACCTGCTTCGCCGAGGAAGAGGGCTCGCTGACCAACTCCAGCCGCTGGCTGCAGTGGCACTGGAAGGGCGCCGAGCCGCCGGGCGAGGCGCGCGGCGACATCGAGATCGTCGCCGACCTGTTCACGCGGCTGCGCGCGGCCTACGTCAAGGACGGCGGCGCCTTCCCCGATCCGATCGTCAAGCTGACCTGGCCGTACAAGATCCCGCACAGCCCGTCGCCCGACGAACTGGCGATGGAATACAACGGCCGAGCCTTGACCGACGTCACCGACCCGAAGGACCCGAGCAAGGTGCTGGTCAAGGCCGGCGAACAGGTGCCCGGCTTCGGCATGCTGCGCGACGACGGCAGCACCAGTTCGGGCTGCTGGGTCTACGCCGGCGCCTGGACGCAGGCCGGCAACCAGATGGCGCGGCGCGACAACGCCGACCCCTACGGCATCGGGCAGGCGCTGAACTGGTCCTGGGCCTGGCCGGCGAACCGGCGCATCCTCTACAACGCGGCCTCGACCGACCCGACCGGCAAGCCCTGGCGTGCCGACCGCCGGCTGGTCGCGTGGAACGGCGAACGCTGGGGCGGCGCGGACATCCCGGACATCCGGCCCGACGCCAACCCGACCGAGCCCGAGGCGGTGCACCCGTTCATCATGACCGCCGAGGGCGTGGCCCGGCTGTTCGCGCCCACCGGCATGGCCGAAGGCCCGCTGCCCGAACACTACGAGCCCTTCGAGTCGCCGATCGACACCAACCCGATGCACCCGAACAACCCGAAGGCGCGCGCCAACCCGGCGGCGCGGGTGTTCAAGGGCGACCTGGAGGCGATGGGCACGCCGAAGGACTTCCCGTACGTCGCCACGAGCTACCGGCTGACCGAGCACTTCCACTACTGGACGAAGAACGTTCGCACCTCGGCCATCATCCAGCCGCAGCAGTTCGTCGAGATCAGCGAGGACCTGGCGAAGGAAAAGGGCATCGCGCACGGCGACACCGTCAAGGTCAGCAGCAAGCGCGGCTTCATCAAGGCGGTGGCGGTGGTGACCAAGCGCATCGCGACGCTGCAGGTGCAGGGCAAGACGGTGCACACCGTCGGCCTGCCGAACCACTGGGGGTTCGTCGGCGTGGCCAAGCCGGGCTACCTGGTCAACACGCTGACGCCCTTCGTCGGTGACGCGAACACGCAGACGCCGGAGTTCAAGTCGTTCACGGTCAACATCGAGCGAGCCTAGGATGAAACGCCCTGAATCTCCCGACGTTCACCGCCAATCCATGGCTGCTGACGGCCCGTTGCGGTCGTCTGTGAAGGTCGTCCTCCCCGTGGTGCCTGCGCGGCGCGGCAGGCGGCATCCGCTGGGGGCTCATGCTGGGGCGGTCTCCGCTTCGCTCCGACTGCACTGTGGTGCTCAATCCGGGGTCGCGTCGCAGAACTCGCTGTTCGCTGCGCTCACTCGCTCAAACAGCTGCGCCGAGTCCAGACCTTGAAGCGCGCTGCGCGCGCGACCCCAGATCTGCGCTCCTCGTCGCCCAAAAAATCGCCCCCAGCGGATGCCGCCTGCCGCGCTGTGGAGGTTCGTTCTTTCGATCCGCGAGGAACGGACGTCGCTGCAAAGGCGCGTGGGGACAGGCCATGCAGCGCGCCCATAGCGAAGGCGCCGAGAAGCGCAGGGCTCGTGGCCGCGCGCGCAGCGCCATCTTCGTGGTCTGTTCGTCGCAACTGTCCGAACGCAGCGAACGAAGTGAGCATAGTGAGTTCTGCGACGGGCCACGAGACCGAGCATCGCAGGGCCGTCGAAGCGCAGCGGAGACCGCCTCAGTGAAGCGCCACGGCCTGTCCCCACGCGCCTTTGCCGCCCGGACCTCCGCCCAGAAAAGGAGACGTGGACCGACCGCCACGGGCCGCACGCAGACGATCGTACCCTGCGAACGTTTCATGCGTCGTGGGTGGCGCGAAGCACGGTGGAGCAACTGACATGTCATCACTCCAATCCCTCGATATCGCGCTGCGCTCGGCCACCACCACGCCTTCGACGCAGGCGCGCACCCAGCCCGAGGTCGCGAAGCTGATCGACGTGTCGACCTGCATCGGCTGCAAGGCCTGCCAGGTGGCGTGCATGCAGTGGAACGACCTGCGCGACGAGGTCGGCACCAACCACGGCACCTACGACAACCCGAACGACCTGTCGGCCGAGTCGTGGACGGTGATGCGCTTCTCCGAGGTCGAGCCCGAGCCGAACCGGCTCGAATGGCTGATCCGCAAGGACGGCTGCATGCACTGCGCCGACCCCGGCTGCCTGAAGTCGTGTCCGTCGCCGGGCGCGATCGTCAAGTACAGCAACGGCATCGTCGACTTCATCAGCGAGCACTGCATCGGCTGCGGCAACTGCGTCACCGGCTGCCCGTTCGACGTGCCGCGCCTCAGCGCCAAGGACAACAAGGCCTACAAGTGCTCGCTGTGCAGCGACCGCGTCGGCGTCGGGCTGGAGCCGGCCTGCGTCAAGGCCTGCCCCACCGGCGCGCTGCATTTCGGCACCAAGGAGGACATGCACGACTACGCCGAGGAGCGCATCGCCGACCTGAAGGAGCGCGGCTTCGCGCAGGCCGGCGTGTATGACCCGGCGGGCGTGGGCGGCACCCACGTGATGTACGTGCTGCAGCACGCCGACCAGCCCGAGCTCTACCACGGCCTGCCGAAGGATCCGCACATCAGCCCGCTGGTGGCGCTGTGGAAAGGCGTCGCCAAGCCGCTGGCGCTGCTGGCGATGGCCGGCGCCGTGGTCGGCAGCTTCTTCCATTACATGAAGGTCGGGCCGATCGAGTCCAAGGAAGAAGAGGAGCAAGGATCATGAAGCCCCGCACCCTCGTCCGCTACCGCGACGGCACGCGCATGAACCACTGGGCGATCGCGCTGCTGTTCTTCCTGGCCGGGCTGTCCGGGCTGGCCTTCTTCCACCCCAGCCTGTTCTTCCTGTCCACGCTGTTCGGCGGCGGGCCGTGGGCGCGCATCCTGCACCCCTTCTTCGGCGTCGCGATGGCGCTCGCCTTCCTGCTGATGTTCTTCGGGCTGTGGCGCGACAACGTGCTGGGCGGCACCGATCGCGAATGGCTCGGCAAGGCCGGGCAGATGTTCGCCGGCGACAAGTCCGGCATGCCGCCGGTAGGCAAGTACAACGCCGGGCAGAAGCTGGTGTTCTGGGCGATCAGCGCCAGCCTGCTGCTGCTGCTCGCCACCGGCTTCGTGTTCTGGTCGCCGTGGTTCGTGCACTCGTTCCCGATCACGCTGCGGCGCATCGCGGTGCTGGTGCATGCCGCGTCGGCCGTGGTGCTGATCCTGTCGGTGATCGTCCACGTCTACGCTGCCATCTGGGTCAAGGGCACGACGCGCGCGATGACGCGCGGCACCGTCACCGAAGGCTGGGCGCGGCTGAACCATCCGCTGTGGCATCGGCAGATGACTGGGCGGGACTGAGATACTGCGCGGATGACGCCCCCCGAACCCGCCGTCGATCCTGCGTCCGACCCCATGCGCGCCCGCACCAGCCGGCTGCTCGACCCCGAACAGATCGCGATCCAGGCCGGGCGGCAGATGCCGTTCCTGCGCCTGCCCGAGCGCGCCTCGGTGTTCGCCGAGCGCGGCCTGCGGCTGCGCCAGCTCGCCGCGGCGCATCCGATGCGCGACTACCTGATGTTCATCGGCGAGCTGGCGCAGGCGCAGCACGAGGAACTGCAGCGCGAGTCCGACCTGCCGCTGCCCTCCCCCGAGGCCTGCGACCGCGCCGCGCACGACCTGCTGCCGCCGCTGCCGGCCGCCGGCTGGCCGCGCGATGCGGCCTGGCGCGACGGTGCCCGCGCGCTGCTCGACCGCCTGGCCACGCGACTGGCGGCCGGCCCGGCGCACGATCAGGTGCGGCGCGTTCGCGCGGCCGACGACGCGTGGCTGGAGCAGCAGGCCGACCGATTGCTGAACGGCATCACGCTCGAACTCGACCTGG
Organism: Piscinibacter sp.; assembly: GCA_044223035.1. GTDB lineage: Bacteria > Pseudomonadota > Gammaproteobacteria > Burkholderiales > Burkholderiaceae_C > JBGAMJ01. Next base: position 17,373 of record JBGAMJ010000055.1, on the reverse strand, counting down.
CCGCCGCGCCCTTGGTGGCCGCCGCGCTGCAGCTCCACTGGACGCGCCTGGTGCTGCAGACCGCACGCGACCGCGGTGCCGCGGTGTTCGACCGCACCGACCCGCCCACCGCCTGCCCCTGCTGCGGCAGCGTGCCGACCGCCGGCGTCACCCGCATCGGCGCCGACGAATCGGGCTTCCGCTACCTGCACTGCTCGCTGTGCTCGGCGCAGTGGCACTACGTGCGCATCAAGTGCAGCCACTGCCAGGGCACGAAGGGTATCCATTTCGAATCGCTGCAGCCGCAGCCGGGCGTCGAGCGGCGCGCCAGCGAGCCGCGCGAGGGCGCGGTGCAGGCCGAGTGCTGCGACACCTGCGGCCACTACCTGAAGCTGGTGTCGATGGAGCGTGACCACGAAGTCGAGCCGGTCGCCGACGACCTGGCGAGCCTGGCGCTCGACCTGCTCGTCTCCGAGGCCGGCCACGAGCGCCACGGCGTGAACCTGATGCTCGTGTTCGGCGATCCGGAAGCCGAAGCGGAATCCGACCCGGAACCTGGGGTAGATCCGGGGCCGAAACCCTCGGCGGCGCCGGAGCCCGGCTGATGGCCGCACCCGTCGAGTCCATGGTCCATGGCTCGAAGGTCCTGCCGCAGCAGCTTCCTTCGGTCGACCGCCTGCTCGGCCTGCCGGCGGCCGCCGCGCTCGTCGCCGAGCACGGCCACACGCTGGTCGCCGGCGAGGCGCGCGCGCTGCAGGGCGCGCTGCGCGAACAGGCGCTGGCGGGCACGCTGACACTGGACGCGCTCGCTCCCGACGCACTCGCCGCCGCGCTGACCCGCCGCTGCACCGATCGCCTGGCGCCGCGCATGCGCCCGGTGCTGAACCTGACCGGCACGGTGATCCACACCAACCTCGGCCGCGCGGTGCTGGCCGACGAGGCGCTGGCGCAGTTGCTGGCGACGATGTCCGGCCCGAACAACCTCGAATTCGACCTCGCCACCGGCGGCCGCGGCGACCGTGACAGCCTGGTCGAGGACCTGGTCTGCGAGATCACCGGCGCCGAAGCCGCCACCGTCGTCAACAACAACGCCGCCGCGGTGCTGCTGACGATCGCGACGCTGGCGAACGGCCGCGAGGTGGTGGTGTCGCGCGGCGAGCTGGTGGAGATCGGCGGCGCCTTCCGCATGCCCGACGTGATGGCGAGCGCCGGCGCGACGATGGTCGAGGTCGGCACCACCAACCGCACCCACGCCGCCGACTACGAGCGCGCGATCACGCCGCGCACCGCGCTGCTGATGAAGGTGCACACCAGCAACTACGCGGTGCAGGGCTTCACCGCGTCGGTCGCCGAATCCACGCTCGCCGGCATCGCGCACGCGCGCGGGCTGCCGCTGGCCAGCGACCTCGGCAGCGGTTCGCTGATCGACCTGTCCGCCCACGGCCTGCCGCGCGAGCCGATGCCGCAGGACATGCTCGGCGCCGGCTGCGACGTCGTCACCTTTTCCGGCGACAAGCTGCTCGGCGGCCCGCAGGCCGGGCTGATCGTCGGCCGGCGCGCCAGCATCGAGCGCATCCGGCGCTTCCCGATGAAGCGGGCGTTGCGCCTGTCGAAGCTGCCGCTGGCCGCGCTGGAGGCCACGCTGCGCCTGTACCTGCGCCCCGAGCGGCTGCTGAACGACCTGCCGACGCTGCGCCACCTGACCCGGCCCGCTGCGCAGATCGAGGCGCTGGCGCGCGCGCTGGCGCCGGCCGCCGGTGCCGCGGTGGCGCCGCGCTTCAGCGTCGAGGTGGTCGCGCTGGCGAGCCAGATCGGCTCCGGCTCGCTGCCGGTCGACCGCCTGCCCTCGGCCGGGCTGGCGTTCGCGCCGGCGGGCGGCAGCCGCCGCGGCGCCGGCAGCGCGCTCGACGAGCTGGCGCGCGCGCTGCGCGGGCTGCCGCGGCCGGTGATCGGCCGCATCGCCAACGACCGGCTGCTGCTCGACCTGCGCTGCCTCGACACGCCGGAACCGCTCGCCGCGCAATGGCCGGCGCTGCGCGCGGCGCTGGGGCTGGACCCGCTGCCCGACGCCCCGGAGGCGCGGTGATCGTCGGCACCGCCGGCCACATCGACCACGGCAAGACGACGCTGGTGCGCGCCCTGACCGGCGTCGACACCGATCGGCTGCCGGAGGAGAAGAAGCGCGGCATCTCGATCGAGCTGGGCTACGCCTACCTGCGCACGCCGGACGGCGGCTCGATCGGCTTCGTCGACGTGCCGGGCCACGAGCGGTTGCTGCACACGATGCTGGCCGGCGCCACCGGCATCGACCATGCGCTGCTGCTGGTCGCCGCCGACGACGGGCCGATGCCGCAGACGCGCGAGCACCTGGCGGTGCTGTCGCTGCTCGGCATCGCCGACGCGACGGTCGCGATCACCAAGGCCGACCGGGTGGATGCCGACCGCCTCGCCGAGGTGCGGCGGGAGGTCGAGGCACTGCTGGCGCCGACGCCGCTCAGCAGGCGCGCCGCTGCTGACGGTGTCGGCGCAGACCGGCGAGGGGCTGGACGCGCTGCGTGCGCGGCTGTTCGACGCGTCCCGTCGGTTCGACGCGGCCCGTCGGTTCGACGCGGCCGGCGCGCGCGGCCGCCCCGCCCGCGCCGGTAGCGCCGGTAGCGCCAGTAGCGCCGGTAGCGCCGGCAGCGCTGGAGACACCGGTAACGCCGGTAACGCCGTCAGCGCCGGTGTCATCTTGGCGTCGCCGCGCGGCGCGGAAGATGCCGGCCAGGCGGTCGACAGCGGCATCGACGCCGCCGCCTTCCGCCTTGCCGTCGACCGCTCGTTCACGCTGCCGGGCATCGGCACCGTCGCGACCGGCACGGCGCACGCGGGCCGGGTGCGGGTCGGCGACGAGCTGCTGCTGGTGCCCGCGGGCCGGCGCGTGCGGGTGCGCAGCCTGCACGCGCAGAACGCCGCCGCCGAGTCGGCGCAGGCCGGGCAGCGCTGCGCGCTGGCGCTGGCCGGCATCGCGAAGGACGAGGTGCAGCGCGGCGACTGGCTGTGCGCACCCGGCGCCGACAGCGTCACGCAGCGTGCCGACGGCCGGCTGCACTGGTGGTCGGGCGAGGCGGCGGCATTGCGGCCGGGCACGCCGGTGCACGTGCACCTCGGCACGGCCGACGTGATGGCCAGCGTCGCCCTGCTCGACCGCGACAGCATCCCGCCCGGCGAAAGCGGCCTGGTGCAACTCGTGCTGCGCCGCCCGGTCGGCGCCTGGCGCGGCGACCGCGCGGTGCTGCGCGATGCGTCCGCCAGCCGCACCGTCGGCGGCTGGACCGTGCTCGACCCGGCGGCGCCGGTGCGCCTGCGTCGCACGCCGGAACGGCTGGCGCGGCTGGCGGCGGCGGAACAGGCGTCGCTCGCAGACCGGCTCGCCGCCACGCTCGAGGCCGCGCCGCACGGCGTGGACGCGGCGGCGCTCGCGCGGGCGGAAGGCTGGTTGGGCGACCCGCTCGCGCGCCCCTGGCCATCCGACGCGGTGCGCAGGGGCGCCGCCGCGGCGCCCGCCGTCGTCGGCGCCGCCGCCTGGTCCGCGCTGCGGCAGGGCGTGGTGGCGGCGTTGCAGGCCCTGCATGCCAGCCAGCCCGACGACATCGGCCCGGACACCCGGCGCCTCAGGCGCATGGCCGGCGCGCGTGTGCCCGAGACTGTGTGGCGCCACCTGCTGGCGGCGCTGGTCGGCGACGGCACGCTGGCGCAGAGCGGCCCCTGGCTGCACCTGCCCGAGCATGGCCAGCGGCTGTCGGCGGCGGAGCGCCGTATCGCCGAGGCGCTGGCGCCGCACCTGGCCGAGGGCGACTTCGATCCGCCCTGGGTGCGCGATCTGGCCCGGCTGACCACGACGCCCGAGGCGGTGGTGCGCCAGACGCTGGCGCAGATGGCGCGCCGCGGCGAGGTGTTCCAGGTGGTGCGCGACCTGTACTACCCGGCCGCGACGGTGGAGCGGCTGGCCACGCTGGCGCGCCGCCACGCGGCTGACGGCCGGTTGCCGGCCGCGGCCTTCCGCGACGCGACCGGCCTGGGCCGCAAGCGCGCGATCCAGTTGCTCGAATTCTTCGACCGCATCGGCTACACCCGGCGCGTGAAGGATGCGCACCTGCTGCGGCCCGATACTTCGATGTTCGCCGCCGGCGCGCAAGCGCCGCCCGGATGATCCGGCGCGGCGCCGTCCCGGTCGGTGCCGCACCGGGATGACGATCAAGTGACCGGGGGGGAATCGTCCCTGGTGGGGCGGCCGGGCTTCAAACCCGGTGGGTGGCGCCACGCGTCGCCGGGAGGGTTCGACTCCCTCTCCCTCCCGCCACGCGGCGAAACGGGCGTCTGTTCGCGAAGGCGCCCGCCGGCAAGGATGCCGCCACGAGGTCGACCTGCTCGACCTCGTGGCGCGCTGAGCAGCGCGCCAGGCGGCGGTGAATTCGGCGCTGTGGGGCCACAAGAGCGGCCGGGTTAGGGGCAAAAGTACCACCCCGCCTCGAACGGCACCTGCGCCTGCGCGTTCCGCGCGCCGCGGCGGCAGCCTCGATGCCCGGCGCCGAGGTGCCTGTGCCGGACAGCGGTCACATGTCGTCGAACATACTCGCCACTCGCACGACGAACCAGCCCAGCAGCAGCAGCAGCCCGGCGCCCACGATCCACGGCCACAGCGGGCCGAGCAAGGACCAGCACACCACGCCGACGAAGATCAGCATGAGCGCAAATTGAAGCACGGGTGCGCGCGGTGGGGTGCGTGACATGGCAGCCGATCCGAAAACTAGAAATGACATCGCCGCGCGGGCGACCGGCAGTGAAGATGTCGAGCGCCTGGTGACGGGCCTGGACAAGCTCGACGAGAGTATCGACCCGGCGCTGGCCGGGCGCGCGCGCCGGGTGGCCGAGGAACTGCGCGACTTGTCACGGCAGCAGGCCGCCATCTCCGGCGTGCCCTGCCGTCCGATCACCGATGCACTCGTCGGCGGATCTGCATGCCCAGCAAGACGCAGAACCGCCGCGCCCGCCTCAGTCGGAACCCACCCGCAGCACCGCCACGCCCGACATCAGCGTGGCCAGGTACAGCCGGCGCCCGCTCAGCGGGTCGATCGCCAGCCCCTGCGCCGAGGTCGTCGGCAGGTCGAGGCCGCGGTTCAGCGGCGTCCAGTGCCCGCCTCCGTCGCCGGAGCGGAACACGCCGGCGTCGTAGGTGCTGGCATAGAGGACCGACGAATCCCGCGGGTCGATCACGATGGCGGACGGCTGGAGCCCTGCGCCGGCACCGGCGGGTGCCCAGGTCTGGCCCGCGTCGACCGACTTGTAGATGCCGCTGCCCTGCGTGCCGGCGTAGACCGTGGTCGGGTTCGACGGGTCGATGGCCAGCGTGCGCACGATCAGGTTGGCCAGCCCGTTGTTCACCGTGATCCAGTGGGCTCCGCCGTCGGTCGACTTGAAGATGCCGAGGCCGACGCGCGTGTTCGGCGGCCCCTCCGCGCCTTCGTACAGCGAGGCGTAGACGGTGTCCGGCCGCAGCGGGTCGATCGCGATCGCATAGACGTTGCCATGGGTCAGCCCGGTGGCGGCCCAGGGGCCGCCGTCGACGCTCCTGAACACGCCGCTGCCGACCGTGCCGGCCCACACCGTGCCGGGCCGCCCGGGCCAGATGGCCAGCGCCTGCACGGGCGTGTTCCATGCGGGCATGCCGTCGTTGGTCCACCACCAGTTCGCGCCGGCGTCGGTCGTGCTGAACACGCCCAGGCCAGTACCGATGTAAACCGTGGCCGGGTTCGCCGGACTGACGGTGAGCGCCTGGATGGCGAGCGCGTCGAAGTAGAGGTTGTTGTTGATCCGGGTCCAGCTCCGACCGCCGTCGTCGCTGCGGAACGGGCCGGAGTTGTAGGAACTCGCATAGACCCGCTGCGGCGCGCTGGGTGCCACTGCGACGCGGCCGACCTCGCCGGTGAGCCCCGGATTGCCGGTGCTCCAGGTGCTGCCGCCGTCGCGGCTGGCCTGCACGCCGCTGATCTGAGTCGCCGTGTACACCGCGCCGGGGTCGTTCGGGTCGGTGGCGATGGCCCGGAAGGCATCGTTCGGCGCGACCGGCGGGCCTGCCGGCAACCAGGTGCCGCCGCCGTCGCCGCTGCGGTAGACGGCCGGCAGCCCGGTCGTCCAGTCGGAGAACAACCCGTACAGCACGGCGGGGCTGCGCGGGCTGGCGTCGATCGTGACCGCCGACATGCTGCCGTCCGGCAGCCCGAAGCCGTCGGTCCGGGCCCAGGTGTCGCCACGGTCGGCACTGCGCCAGACGGCACCGTCGACCACCGCATAGACCGTCACGCCGTGACGCGTGGCCTGGATCGCCACCGACGAGCTGTAGGGGAACCCGGGCAGGCCGCCGGCCAGCCGGGTCCAGCTCGCGCCGGCGTCTGCGCTGCGATAGACACCGCCCACGCCGCTGGCGAAGGCAACCTTGGGCAGCGCCGGATCGACGGCCAGACTCTCGATGTAGGACGAAGGGTCGATGCCGGAAACCGGCTTCCAGCGGGCCCCGCCGTCGACGCTGCGGTAGACACCGCCGACGCCGCCCACCAGCGCGACCGAGGGATGCGCGGGCAGGACCTTGACCGTGTTGTACCAGGCATGGGGCAGGCCGGATCGCGGCTTCGTCCAGGAGGCCCCTGCGTCACGGCTGTGCAGCAGGCCGGTGCCGAGCGCCAGCGAGTTGCCCGTCGCGAACAGATGCCGATCGTCGGTCGGGTCCGCGGCCACCGCGGATGCCCAGATCACCGCGCCCAGCGTGTTCCAGCGCCCGTTGGCATCGCAGCGTCGCCAGACACCGCTGTCGGTCGCGGCGTACAGCGCCCGCCGCTCGCCGGCGTGATCGTCGACGCGATCGCCGCAGGCCGCGGCACTGCCGATGGTGACGCCTTGCACGGAGGCGAAGTGGGGGCCGTTGTCCCGGTCCCAGCCATCGGCCCTGGCGGCAGCCGAGAGCACGAGCGCCGCGCCGGACAGGCTGAACAGAGCGGAGCGGACAGAACGCCGAAGAGCATGACGGATGCGCATGACAGACCTCCTCGCCGGCCCGGCACGGGAAGCGCCCCGTTCGTCGCCGTCGGCGGGCACTATCTGCGGATCACGATCGGGCCGGTTTGCGCCAACGCAATGCACGCAGGGGTCGTCCAGGCGCCCACCTGCCGGGGTTTGGCACCGGCAGGCCGGAACGGCGGCCGCACGCGGCGGGCCGCCGCCAGACCAACGCTAGAAATCGAACCGGACCTGCAGCGTCAGCATCTGCCCATGGCGGCGGTAGGTGGAGCCGACCAGCCAGGCCGCCTGCCAGGCGATCGCCGGGGTGCGGGCGCCGTCTCCACCGCCCGAGGCCGGATTGCCGCCCAGCGGAATGCGGCCGAACAGCGCCGGCCCGGCGCGGTGCGATTGCGCGTCGTGCGGCGACCAGCGGTCCCACGGCCCCAGTTCGCCGAAGCCTTGCGCCCCGAAGTGCAGCCCGTGCCGCCAGCGATGGCGGATCTGCCATTGGTACTTGAGCTGCGTCGGCTCGCCGCCGAAGGCGCCGTAGCCGCGTTCGAGGAAGAGGTTCGCGTTGACCTGCGTGCGGCCGAAATCGGTCTGCAGCACCGGGCCCAGCTCGAACAGCGTGCCGCCGGCCGGGTTCTGTCCGTAGCCCAGCAGCGAGTGCAGCGCCACGTCGACGGGATACTGGCCCCGCGTCAGCAGCCAGTCGTTCTGCCAGTTCAGCGTGCTCAGGCGGGTCGCGTCCTGTGAGGAGCCGATCCAGCTCGCGAGCAGCTCGCTGTGCCAGCGGCCGACCGGGTTCCATGCGAAGCCGGCCTCCGGCCACACCATCTCGGGCCGCCCCGGCCGGCGGACCGTCCAGTAGCGGAAGTCGATCGAGCGCAGGCCCGGGTCGTCGTAGGCGGTGACCACGTAGTAGCCCGGGTCCGCGAAGGCGCTGGCGCAGCACAGCGCGATCGACCCGAAAACGGCGGTCGTGCGGAGTTTGATCGACATCGCAAAGGCGTTCTGGCCAAAGACTGCAGGCTACCCGCCGGGTGCCCGCGCCAAGCCACGACAAGCGCAGGCAATGCCCGGCTGTTCCGACGAGATCAGCGGCCGTCGGCCGGATGGGGCGGCACGCTGCTCGCCCGCCCGATCAACTGACAGCCCAGCGCATGGCTGACGGGATCGTCGCCGGTGGCGATCGACTCCAGCACCGCGGCCGCGGCAGCGCGCCCGATCTCCCCGGTCGGCGGGCGCACCGTCGACAAGGCCGGACGCAACTGGCGGCCGATCGGGAAGTCGCCGAAGCCGAGCAAGGCCAGCCGCTGCGGCACGCCGATGCCGCGCGACTGCGCCTCCATCAAGGTGCCGCAGGCAAGGTGGTCGTTGGCGAAGGCGGCCGCGGTGATGGGTGTCGGCGATGCCGCCGTCAGGTCGGCGAGCAGCCGGCGGCCGGCGTCGAAGGCGTCGCCCGGCGGTGCGTGCAGGATCACGGCGCGCGCGCCCCGTGCGCGGGCCTCGGCCGCGAAGCCCTCGCCCCGTTCGTGCGCGCGATAGTCCTCGGCGACGCCGCTGTCCACGTAGGCCAGCGAACGGTGGCCCTGGTCCAGCAGATGGCGCGCCATCGAATGCCCGACCGCCTCGTGGTCGAAGCCGATCTGGGCGAATCCGTCGGACTCCGGCACGCCGGACCGGTGGTCCCAGATCTCGATCACCGGCGTGCCGCCGGCCTGCGCCTCGCGCAGCAGGCGCAGCGCGCCGGCGGAGTGTCGCCGCCCGGTCACGATCAGCGCCCCCGGCGACCAGCCCACCAGCGCCCGCAGTTGCTCCTCCTCGCGCTCCAGCGAATAGCCTGTGGAGGTCAACAGGAGTTCGTGGCCGCTGCCGTGCAATCCGTCGGTCAGGCCCTGGATCGTCTCGGCAAAGATCGAGTGGCCGACGTTCGGGATCAGGGCCGCGACGATGCGCGAATGCCCGCTGGCCAACTGCCCGGCCTGGCGGTTGGGCACGTAGCCGATCTGCTCGATCGCCTCGCGGATGCGCGCCGCCGTCTCCTCGGCCACCAGGTCGGGCTGGCGGATGAAGCGCGACACGGTGATGCGCGTCACGCCCGCCGCCGCGGCGACGGCGTGCAACGTCGGGCGGCCGTGTCCGCGGCGCTGGCGCTTCGAGGCTTCGGGAGGCGTGCTCACATCCTGCGAGGGTTTTTGCGGATGGCGCGGAGTGTCGTTCAGCCTTAATGTTACCGGTAACACGACGCCACCGAACAACGCACCCACCGCCATGACCATTTCCCTTGCCGACCTCCGCAGCCGTCGCTGGTTCGCCGCCGGCGACATGCGCGGCTTCGCGCACCGCCAGCGCATGCAGCAGATGGGCCTGCGCCGCGAGGACGTGCTCGAGCGGCCGATCGTCGCGATCCTCAACACCTGGAGCGACCTGTCGCCCTGCCATGCCCACCTGCGCGAGCGGGCCGAGAGCGTCAAGCGCGGCGTGCTGATGGCCGGCGGCATGCCGTTCGAGCTGCCGGCGATGAGCCTGGGCGAGGTGATGGTCAAGCCGACCACGATGCTCTACCGCAACTTCCTCGCGATGGAGGTCGAAGAACTGCTGCGTTCGCTGCCGATCGACGGCGTGGTGCTGCTGGCCGGCTGCGACAAGACGACGCCCGGCACCGTGATGGGCGCGATCAGCGCCGACCTGCCGGTGATCTTCTGCCCGGCCGGCGGCATGCTCAGCGACCGCTACCTGCAGCGCGGCCAGCCCGCACGCACCGTCGGCGCCGGCACCCATACCCGGATGTTCTGGGACGAATACCAGGCCGGCGCGATCGCCCCGGCCGAATGGGTGCACCTCGAGTCGAAGATGACGCGCTCGCCCGGCACCTGCAACGTGATGGGCACCGCCAGCACGATGACCTCGATGGTCGAGGCGCTCGGGCTGGCCCTGCCCGCCTCCACCGCGATCCCCGCGATGGACGCCTCGCACGTGCGCATGGCCACGACCTGCGGCGAGCGCATCGTCTCGATGATCTGGGAAGACCTCAAGCCCTCCCGGCTGCTGACGCGCGGCGCCTTCCTGAACGCCGTCGCCGTGCAGATGGCGCTCGGCGGGTCGACCAACGCCGCGGTGCACGTGATCGCGCTGGCACGCCGCGCCGGCGTGGAGCTGACGCTCGACGACCTGGACGCGATCGGTCGTCGCGTGCCGGTGCTCGCCAACCTGTTCCCGAGCGGCGACCGGCTGATGGAGGACTTCCACTACGCCGGCGGGCTGCCGGCGCTGATGAACCGCATCCCCGGGCACCTGTCGCTCGGCGAGCTCACCGTCACCGGCCGCACGCTGGGCGAGAACATCGCCGGCCGCGAGAGCCTGGACGACGAGGTGATCCGCCCGCTCGACCGGCCGGTCAGCACCGCCGGCGCGCTGGCCGTGCTGCGCGGCAACCTGGCCCCCGAGGGCGCGGTGATGAAATCCAGCGCCGCGAGCCCGAAGTTCTTCCGCCATCGCGGCCGCGCGCTGGTCTTCGATTCGCCGGCCGAGATGGCCGCACGCTGCGCCGATCCCGAGCTCGACTGCGACGAGAACACCGTGCTGGTGTTGCGCAACGCCGGGCCGGTGGGCGCACCGGGCATGCCCGAATGGGGCGGCCTGCCGATCCCGAAGAAGCTGCTGGCCGCCGGCGTGCGCGACATGGTGCGCCTGTCGGATGCGCGCATGAGCGGCACCCACTACGGCAGCTGCGTCCTCCACGTCAGCCCGGAGGCCGCTGTCGGCGGGCCGCTGGCGCTGGTGCGCGACGGCGACACGATCGCGCTCGACCTGGAGGCGCGCACGCTGGACCTGTGTGTCGCTGACGCCGAACTGGCGCGCCGCCGTGCCGAATGGACCGCACCGGCGCGCGCCGCGACGCGCGGCTACACCCGTCTCTACCAGGACCACGTGCAGCAGGCGCACGAGGGCTGCGACTTCGATTTCCTGCAGGGCACCGAGCCCACGGCGGAACCGCCGATCTACTGAGCACCCCCAGGTCCGGGCTGCGCCCAGCCGGCCCCCCGCGGGGGGCAAGAAAACCTGGGGCGGCCCGGCGATTCCATGAGAGGACGATCACGATGAATCCGTTCAAGCAACTGCTCGCCGGCGCCGCCGGCCCGACGCCGCCGGCCGGCACCTGGATCATGTCGGCCAGCCCGCTCGTCGCCGAGGCGATCGGCTGCGCCGGCTTCGACTGGGGTGTCGTCGACATGGAGCACACGCCGCTCGACCTGATGGAGGTGATCCACCTGCTGCAGGCCCTGGCCGGCACGCGGCTGGTGCCGGTCGTGCGGGTGCCGTGGAACGACACGGTGACGATCAAGCGCGTGCTCGACGCCGGCGCCGAGACGCTGCTGGTGCCGTTCGTGCAGGACGCCGCCGAGGCGCGCGCCGCCGTCGCCGCCACGCGCTACGCGCCGCGCGGCGTGCGCGGGATGGCCGGCATGAGCCGCGGCTCGCGCTTCGGCACCGCGCCGGACTACCTGCACAACGCGCACGAGCGCATGGGCGTGATCGTGCAGCTCGAGACGCGCGAGGCGATCGGGCGCATCGACGAGATCGCGGCGGTCGAAGGCGTCGACGCGCTGTTCGTCGGCCCGGCCGACCTGTCGGCGACGATGGGCCACGTCGGCCAGTTGACGCACCCCGAGGTGATCGAGCTGACCACGCAGGCGGTGCGGCGCGCCCATGCGCTCGGCAAGCCGATCGGCACCGTCGGGGGGACGCCCGAGGTCGTCTCGCGCTACCGCGAGATCGGCTTCGACTTCGTCGCGATCGCGTCCGATCTCGGCTTGCTGATGCGCGCGGCCGAGGCCGCGCTCCGGGCGGTGCGCGGCGAAGCCGCGGCCGTCGCCACGGTGTCACGGGGAGCTTACTGATGGCTGCGGTGGAACTGCGCAAGATCGCCAAGAGCTACGACGGCCGCGTGCCGGTGATCCACGGCATCGACCTGGAGATCAAGGAAGGCGAGTTCGTCGTCTTCGTCGGCCCGTCGGGCTGCGGCAAGAGCACGCTGCTGCGCATGATCGCCGGGCTGGAGAGCATCAGCGGCGGCGAGCTGCGCATCGGCGGCGAGCGCGTCAACGACAAGCCGCCGCGCGCGCGCGACATCGCGATGGTGTTCCAGGACTACGCGCTCTACCCGCACAAGACGCTGTACGACAACATGGCCTTCGGACTGCGCCTGCGCAAGACGCCGGAGGACGAGATCAAGCGCCGCGTGATGGACGCAGCACGCCTGCTGCGCATCGACCACATGCTCGACCGCCGGCCGGCCGCGCTCTCCGGCGGGCAGCGCCAGCGCGTCGCGATCGGCCGCGCGATCGTGCGCCAGCCCAAGGTGTTCCTGTTCGACGAACCGCTGTCCAACCTGGACGCCCAGCTGCGCCAGGAGATGCGCAGCGAGATCAAGCGCCTGCACGACCGCCTGGGCGCGACGATGATCTACGTGACCCACGACCAGGTCGAGGCGATGACGCTGGCCGACCGCATCGCGGTGCTCAGCGCCGGGCACAAGATGCAGTACGACACGCCGGACGCGATCTACAACCGGCCCGCGGCGCTGTTCGTTGCCGGGTTCACCGGCGCCCCGCCGATGAACCTGGTCGACGCCAGCGTGTCCGGCGGCCGTGCCGACCTGGGCGAAGGCGTCACGCTGCCGCTGCCGGCACCGCTGTCTGCCCGCGGCGGCGCCTGCAAGCTCGGCGTGCGGCCGGAAAACCTGCGCCTGGCCGGCGAGCCCGGCGACATCACGCTGCCGGCGCGCGTCTCCCTGCTCGAGCCGCTCGGCTCCGAGACCCTGGTGACGCTGAAGCTGGGCGCGGCCGAGGTGGTCGCGCGCCTCGCCGCCAACTTCCGCGAGGCACCCGGCACGCCGGTCCGGCTGAACCTCAACCCCTCCCATCTGCACCTGTTCGACCCGCAGAGCGGCGCCGCGCTCGCCTGAGCCCGCCCCGAAACCCATATGGAGACAAGCATGCAAGCCCGTTCCCTGCTGAGCACCCTCGCCGCCGCCGTGCTGATCACCGGACTCGCGAGCGCCGACGCGCTGGCCCAGACCAAGCTGCGCGTGTTCGCCGGCGGGTCGGGGCAGCGCCCCGACCTGATGCGCAAGCTGTTCGACCAGTACCAGGCGAAGACGCCCGGCGTGACGATCGAGATGGAGACCGGCGGCGCCACCTCCGAACTCCAGCGCCAGTACCTGAGCACCGTGCTGAACGCCAAGGACCCGTCGATCGACGTCTACATGATCGACATCGTGAACCCGGCGCAGTACTACGGTGCCGGCTGGCTGGAGCCGCTCGACGCCTACCTCGGCGCACCGGCCGCGGCGCTGAAGTCCTACCTGCCGGTGTACGCCGCGGCCGACGTGATCGACGGCAAGCTCGCCGCCATGCCGGCCTTCGCCGACGCGATGTTCATGTACTACCGCAAGGACCTGCTCGACAAGCACAAGATCGCCGAGCCCAAGACCTGGGACGAGCTGAGCGCCGCCGCGCGCAAGATCCAGTCCGCCGAAGCCGGTGCCAACCTGCAGGGCCTGTCGATCCAGGGCGCGCCGATCGAAGGTGCGGTCTGCACCTTCCTGATCCCGTACTGGAGCCAGGGCAAGGAGTTCAACGACGCTGCCGGCCGGCTGACGCTGGACAAGCCGGCGGCGGCGAAGGGGCTGTCGCAGTGGCTCGAGATGGTCGACGCCGGCGTCATCAAGAAGAACGTCGCCGAGGTCAAGACGCCGGACACGGTCAACGAGTTCAAGGCCGGCCAGGTGGTGTTCGCGGTCAACTGGGGATTCGCCTGGGATCGCTTCCAGACCGACAAGGACAGCAAGGTCCAGGGCAAGGTCGGCGTGATGGCGCTGCCCGCCGTGGCCGGCGGCAAGAGCGCCACCTGCGTCGGAGGCTGGCAGTGGGCGCTCAGCGCGTTCTCGAAGAACAAGGCCGAGGCGGCGAAGCTGGTCAAGTTCCTCGCCGGCCCCGAGGCCAGCAAGCTGCTCGCGATCGAGGGTTCGCTGCTGCCGACGTCGCAGGCGGTCTACACCGATGCCGACGTCGTCAAGGCGGTGCCGTGGTTCAAGGATGCGGCCGGCGTCGTCGTCGCGGGCCGTAGCCGCCCGCTGTCGCGCGACTACGGCCAGGTCAGCGACGCCATCCGCACCACCACCAGCGCGGTGCTGGCGCGCACGAAGAAGCCCGACGAAGGCGTGGCCGAGATCGAGAGCCGGCTGCGCCGGGTGATGCGCTGACGCGGCGCACGGAGACCCGCATGAAGACCACCGCCACCGCGGAGCGCGGCGCGCCGCCGGGCAGCGAGCCCGCGCAGCCCGGCCCGACATTCCTCGACCGCTTCAAGGACCCCGACGAGAAGACGCTCGCGCTGATGCTGCTCGCGCCCGCGTTCGTGCTGCTGGCGCTGATCGTCGTCTACCCGATCGGCCGCCTGATCTGGAACAGCTTCTTCGACCTGCGCCTGTCCGGCGGCGGCGCCCGGTTCGTCGGCCTCGAGAACTACGCGCTGGCGCTGAAGGACCCGGACTTCTGGAACGCGACCTGGAACACGGTGCTGATCACGCTGATCACCGTGCCCGGCGCGCTCGTCGTCGGCCTCGGCCTGGCGATGCTGGCGAACCTGCCGTTCCGGCGCCGCTGGCCGGTGCGCCTGGCGCTGCTGCTGCCGTGGGCGCTGCCGCTGTCGTTCGTCGGCCTGATCTTCGCGTGGTTCTTCCACACCGAGTACGGCGTCGTCAACGACGTGCTGCGGCGGCTCGGCGCGCCGCAGCCGACGATGTGGCTGCTGTCGCCGGCCTATGCCTTCGCGGCGATCTGCGGCGCGATCGTCTGGAAGACCTCGTCGTTCATGGCGCTGATCCTGCTGGCCGGGCTGCAGATGATCCCGAAGTCGCTGTACGAGGCGGCCGAGGTGGACGGCGCATCGAAGTGGCAGCAGTTCTGGCAGATCACGATCCCGATGCTGATGCCGTCGATCATCGTGGCGCTGATCTTCCGCACGATCACCGCGCTGCAGACCTTCGACATCCCGGTGACGATGACCCACGGCGGCCCGGGCAACTCGACCCAGACGCTCGCCATGCTGATCCACGCGACCACGATCGACTACCTCGACGTCGGCTACGGCTCGACGCTGGCGGTGCTGATGTTCGTGCTGTCGCTGTTCGTGACCGGCTTCTACCTGAAGCGCATCGGGAGGAACGCATGAAATCCCTGTTCGACTCGCGCGGCCTGCGCCTGATGGCCGCCGCCATGGTGGTGCTGAACGGCTTCTTTCCGGCCGTCTGGATCCTTCTGACCTCGCTGAAGACCGAAGGCGAACTGGTCAGCCGGCCGATCACCTACCTGCCGCACCATGCCGTGCTCGACAACTACGTGCGTGCCTTCACCGACCAGCCGCTGCTGAAGTACCTCGGCAACAGCTTCGCGGTGGCGTTGTTCTCGACCGCGGTGTCGCTGGTGGTCGCGGCCTGCGCGGCCTATGCGATCGCGCGGCTGAACCTGCGCCGGCGGCAGCTGATCCTGACCTGCATCGTCGCGTCGAGCATGTTCCCGCTGGTGACGCTGCTGGTGCCGATCTTCGAGACCATGCGCCACCTGGACCTGCTCAACACCTACACCGCGCTGGTGCTGCCGTACACAGTGCTCAACCTGCCGGTGTGCACGCTGGTGCTGGTGAGCTTCTTCCAGAGCATCCCGCGCGACCTCGAGAACGCCGCGATGATCGACGGCTGCACCCGGCTCGGCGCACTCGTGCGCGTGGTCGTTCCGCTGGCCGCGCCGGGGGTGTTCACCGCCGGCATCCTCGGCTTCGTCAACGCCTGGGACGAGTTCCTGCTCGCGCTGTCGCTGAACTCCAGCGCGTCGATGCGCACGCTGCCGGTGGGCATCTCGCTGTACCAGGGCGAGTTCACCTTCCCGTGGCCGACGATCTCGGCGGCACTGATCGTCGCGATCGTGCCGGTCGCGGTGCTGATCGCGATCTTCCAGGAACGGGTCGTCGGCGGGCTCACGCAGGGCGGCCTCAAGGGCTGACACACCCGGCCGGCGCTCCGGCATCGGCCGGAAAGACGAACGACGAAATCACGGGGCGCATCGCGTCCCCGGGGGCGTGGTCCTGCCCAGCCGCTGGCCGCATCGATCGATACACCGACCCCTTCGAGACGAGGAGAACCCATGAAGACATCGCTCACCCTGTCGGCGCTCGCGCTGGCCATCGTCGCCGGGCCATGCGCCGCCCAGAGCAGCGTGACCGTGGCCGGCCGCCTGGACGTCGGCCCGCAGTACATCGACAACGGCACCACGACGCAGCGCCGCATCGACAGCGGCGCCTACACCGCGTCGCGCCTGATCTTCCGCGGCACCGAGGATCTCGGCTCGGACCTGAGCGCGCTGTTCTACCTGGAGAGCCGCTTCAACGCCGACGTCGGCGCGCAGCAGAGCGCGGACAAGTTCTGGAACGCCAGCACCTACGTCGGCCTGTCCAGCAAGAGCTGGGGCACGCTGACGCTCGGGCGGCAGTACGCGCCGATCTTCTGGTCGTTCCTGTACGCCGACGACACCGGCCCGCTGCGGCTGCACGGCTACAGCGCGCTGCAGTCGATCCAGCGCAGCAACTTCGCGCGGGTGTCCGCGGCCGCCTCGCCGATCAAGACCTCCGGCACGCTGGACAGCGTCTCCAACGGCGTGTATTCGCTCGGGATCACCTCCGGCTTCGCGGACAACCTCGTGGTCTGGAAGTCGCCGTCGTTCAGCGGCGCCACCGCGATGCTGGCCGTCGGCGCGCCCGAGGGCTACGGCGCCGGCAGCGGCAAGATCTACAGCGGCAACCTCGAATACCGCGGCGGCCCGTTCTACGGCTCCGTCGCCTACAACCAGAAGAAGGGCACGGTGCCGGCGGGCGGCGGCGTGTCGGAGCGCGTGCGCGAGACGCTGGTGTCCGGCATGTACGAGGTCACCCCGTCGTTCAAGGTCTGGGGCAACCTGCACCCGTGGAAGTTCGACACCGCCGGCGCCTCGCTGAAGGGCCGCGACTGGATGCTGGGCACCTCGTACTGGTTCGGCTCCGGCGAACTCTGGCTGAACTACGCGAGCAAGAAGCTCGACAACTGCAACGCCTGCGATTCGCGCGGCTTCGGCATCGGCTACCACTACTTCCTGTCGAAGAAGACCGAGCTCTACGCCTCGTATGCGCACGTCGGCAACGACGCCAACGCCGGCAACAGCCTGAACGGCTTCGCGCCCGGCGCACTCGGCCAGAACGTGCGCGGCATCGCCGCCGGCATCGCGCTCACGTTCTGAGCGCCACCCCGGGGGCGGCGCCGTG